>CAYNSS010000005.1:0-1521 GCA_964400275.1 uncultured Pseudomonadota bacterium | reverse complement strand
CCATTTTATTTGAAGTCTTTTTAATTCCTAGAAATGCCGCGGCGCTTACATTTACTGGTGGATAACTTTTCCAATAATCTAATAATGAATAAAATCTTTCAATAGTAATATAATCATCGACATATTCCCAGGTCCATCCGGTTGCAGTAATTATTCCGGCGTAGAGTTCTCCCCAGTTAATGGGTTCGTCGTTGGAACTAACGTCTCCTGATTCTTTTTTTTTGCTAGCTTTTCAAATTGCTTTGCAAGAATTTCGCTCATTGAACCGATTTCGTCAATCATCATATTATCATTGATAAAATCTTCAGTTATCTCGGGATAATTTCTTTTTAATCCTAAACAAAATGCTTTAGTAACATTTTGTAAACATTCAGGATGATCTGGATTAGATAAAATATTTCTTGTTGGCCATATTTTTTGTATACTTCCAAGAGTTAAATCAGGAAAAATATATTCTTTGCCGCCAATTGTTATTTTTTCGCCGTCAATCATTATATAACTCCTGTAGGTAAATTACCTGAAAAATTTTCATGTCTTATTTTAAATTCTGGGCTTTTATTTAAATCTATAAAAGGTAATATCTCAAAAATTGTATGTCTATTTTTTTGAGCTTCTTCTATTGTATCACAAAAAATTGGAGGAATGTTATTTTTAAAGCAATAATTTTTAATTTTTTGAGTAATATAAGCAAAATCAGATTTTAAATCTGATTCTGCTTTATTAAATGCTTTAGCAATATTTTCTAATGGAACTTTATTAAGTATATTAGAAAAAATTATTTTCCTTTCGTCAATCATTATATAATCTCCGCAAAACTTAATGTACCTAAGGTTGAACTTGAATCAGTAAACGCCATAAAACTAAATGGTTGTTTTAAGAAATCTTCGAGCGATGTATTTAAAGATACACTATCAGCAACACAAGCATTTAAAGTCAAACTGAATTTTTGACTATTATAAGGCATTGATAAAATTGTTTTAAATGTTGGTGCAACACCCATTGGTTGATTTGCTATTGTAAGAGTAGCACCAGTAGATGTAGTATATGTATAAGAAATTTTTACACCAAGGGTAGTATCTGCCGCAGCAAAAGTATATACACCTGCAGCACAAGCATATTGGCCTGTTGTAGGACTGCTTGCAACGCGTGTAAGAGGGAGTCCTGTTGCTGAAAAAGTTACACCTAGATCTGTTACCCAAGTAGCACTATTAGTTACAGTAATTTGATATGGTGTACCAGGAATAGTTCCACTTTCACCATCTATGCAAATAGTTTGGGCAACGGTAGGGGTAGATGCAGCACCAAAAAATATATCGTTATAAAAACGAGCTTGTAACTGAGCAAATTCACCTTTTCCTGCTATATTCATCGAACCTCTTGCAACGGTAAGCGGCAATTGATTTTGCCCAAAAAGAGGTTTAGTTGTAGATTTGAAATCTACACCGACATTCTGTAGTGCACCGTACCTTGTAGGAGTTTGGTTGCTACCTGAAGGAATGCTCCAAAGTGCACCTGATCCAA
>CAYNSS010000004.1:0-11851 GCA_964400275.1 uncultured Pseudomonadota bacterium | reverse complement strand
ATTTTGTTTAGGTCAACGTCATTATTATTATTATTATTATTATTATTATTATTATCGTGTTTTTTTGTTTTCTTAAACGATTTTTCAACAATATATTTTTTATAATAAACTTTGATAAAACTTAATTTGATTATTTATATGATTTGTAAGCTTAGTTTTATCGGTGCTAGAAACAAAATCATTGGGCTTTAAATTATATTCTTTATAAAAACTAAGAAGTAAGTTCAAAATATTATTTTTTATGAAAACACTCGCATATGGTTGATTTAAAATATAATCCAAAGGGAAATATCCATGAGAAGATTTTGTTGTTAATCCTTGTTTTGTTATTTTATTAGTTTCTAATAAGTATGTTAAGCAATCAACAGCGTCATAATATATACAATCTATTAAACCAGTTGATTGTTCAGGCAATTCTTTAGATTTTTTAGATTGAGCTTTTTTGTTTGGTGTATGTGTCATTAATGTTGGTCTTAAATTATTCCAATCATAATCTTTATTATTACTCATGAATCGAGATAAAGACCCTAAATCATCATTTTGAAGTATATAAAATAATTGATCTGATATTGTTTCAGGTTTATTTAAACGTTGGCGTTTTTTTAATAAATCAGTCCTAATAATTGAACCATATTCAGCTTCAACTTCTGTTAATATTGCCAGATTGGAAGATAATAATATTGAAAACAAAGACAATAATGTATTTTTGCTCACAAAGTTTCTCCTTTTAGGATAATTAGAAATATTACTACAGCAATAATTCGCTGTAAGATTCAGTTTGTCAGAGGGGGGGGGTAGAATCAATGGATTAAGGGAATAGTTATTATTTTTGTTTATAGAAAAAGCTTTTTTCTTATGTATGGTGAAATTTTGTGGTGATGCTTTGGATAAATAGCATCAATAAAAACCTTTATGGTATTTACTATATTGTCATAAAACATGTAAATCTTGTTAATGTTGCTTATGGATGATTAGTATGCATTTGAATATAAACAAGTAATAACTGAAATATATGCAATGTAATAAATATCACAAAGGTGTACGTTTATGAAAAAGGAGTAAATGTATGAAAATGCGCAAAATAGCGCTTATTAATCAAAAGGGTGGTTCTGCAAAAACCACAACATCGGTGAATCTTGCTGCTTCTCTTGCAGCAAAAAAAAGAAAAGTTCTTTTAATTGATCTTGATCCTCAGGCTTCCGCAACAGCGTGGATGGGTTGTGAGTCAGAAGATTCTAAACTTTATGAATTATTTACTGAAAACAAGGTAAACGTTTTGGACGTTGTCATAAAAACAGATATTGCTGGTGTTGATGTTGTTTCATCATCACAGTGGCTCATGGGTTTAGAAAAAAGATTGGCACAAGAAGTTGGAGCTGAAACAATATTGAAGCACAAATTAAGTAAGATCAAACAGGGTGTCTATGATTATATTTTAATCGACTGTCCGCCAACTTTGGGGCTGTTAACGCTTAACGCTCTTTGTGCTGTTGATGAAGTTATAGTTCCTGTTGAAGCACGTATTATGGCAGTTCATGGTCTTGTGCAATTACTTGAAACTATTGAAACAATTAAAGAGCGATTAAATCCTAATTTAAAAATTTCTGGAATTGTTCCTTGTCGAGTTGACTCAAGAACAAATCATGCAAAAGAAGTTGTGTCAGAATTGAAATCAAATTTTAAAGGATTGGTTTTCAAAACTGCGATTCGAGAAAACATAAGATTATCTGAAGCACCTTCATTTGCACAACCAATAAATGTATACGATAAAAATTGTACAGGAGCTTTTGATTATCAAGAGTTAGCATGTGAGGTAATAAAACAGGAAAAAGCTTACAAATAAGTAAATGTAGTGAATGTAAGAAACGTACACGTTATCAGTATTTATCAATCCGTCGTCGTCGATAGACTATGCCGGACTAAAGAAGGAGTAAATGTATGAAAAAGACTATAGGTAAAAGTCCACTAGCAGCTTATCTTTCAAAGTCTCAGGCTAAAAAAAAGAATGAACCTAAGCCTGCTGTTAAATCTATTTCTAAACCAGCACCAAAAATAAAAGCTGAACCAAAAGTAACAAAAATTAAAGAAACTGTTCATGCAAAAGAAGAGGTTGTTGTCGCAACAGTTTCTCATCAAGAAGATAACAAATTAAAACAACGAGTCACCATTCATATTCCAGTTAATTTAATTGAGCGAATAAAAAATGCAGTGTATTGGGAACCTGGATTGACGGTTGCTGGTTTTTGTGAACAAGCACTTTTAAAAGGTATTGAAAAATTAGAAAAAGAAAAAGGTGCACCATATCCTTCAAGAAGAGAACAGCTTAAAGGTGGTCGTCCAATAAAATAAGTATAGGAACATGCATTATAGAGATAGGCATCAGAAACGACCTAATGTAAAAAGCTGGATTTTTAGCTTAACAAAAGCATAAATTATGGTTCTGAAGTACCTAGTGAATATGCTTTAGATCGTTATTTTGCTCTTACATCAAGGAAATAAAATGGTAGAGTCGCTGATAGTAATTCTCCCACCAAGCTTTTATTATTAAATTTTCATAATGTGCTGTTGTTTGTATTTTGTTAATTAAAAAGGTGATAAATATGAAGCTAGCTCAATTAAAATCATTGGTTAAAAAAGGTGAATCTGAAACATTAGAATTTAAAAAAACAACAGCAAATCTGTCTGCTGCTATGGAAACAGTATGCGCTTTTTTAAATAGTGAACACGGTGGTAAAGTTATTATTGGTGTTAAAGATGATGGTAAAATTATTGGTCAAGAAATAACAGACAAACATCTTAAAGAGTTGGCTTCAGAATTAAAACGAATTAATCCTCGAACGAATATTGATATTGCATATGTGACTATTCAAGATAAAAATAAAGTTATTGTTTTATCAGTTGGATCTGGAAAAAATGTTCCATATACTTATGACGGAAGAGCATTTGTTCGATTACAATCAACAACATCTAAAATGACGCAAGAAGAATATGATTACCTTTATAATCAAAATAATCCACAGCGTTGGGAAAGTTTAACAAATACTCCCTTCAAAATAACTGATTTAGATAGCAAAAGAATTAAAGAAGTTATAACAACAGCGATTGCTATTAAAAAATTAAAACCTAGTTCAAAAACTATAACTATTCCTGAAATACTTAAAAAAATGGAATTAATGGTTAATGATAAGTTAACCAATGCTGCAATTATTCTTTTTGGCAAAAAAGACAAAATGCCATTTATACAATCAAATCTACAATTAGCGCGTTTTAAGGGTATCAATAAAAAAGAATTTTTAGATAACAAAGAATATCGAGGAAATGCATTTGATTTATATGATCAAGCAATTGATTTCTTAGATTTTAATTTGCCAATAGCAGCTCGTATAGTAGGAAAACAAAACAGAATAGAAACTCCTGCCATTCCTGATACTGTTTTACGAGAAGCAATAAGTAATGCATTAGTACATCGTGATTATAGCAATGCCGGTGGATCTGTATCCATAGCTTTATATTCTGACAGGATTAATATTACCAATGCTGGATCTTTACCTAAGGGAATAAATTTAAAAGAACTCTCAAGAGAGCATGCTTCAGTGCGGCGTAATCCTTTAATAGCCCATGTGTTTTATTTGTGTGGTAAGATTGAAAAATGGGGGCGAGGAACTCTTGATATGATTGAAGATTGTAAAGCAGTTGGAAATCCAATTCCTAAATACGAAGAAGTTGGAAATAGTTTTTCTATTACATTACCTCTTAAAGAGCCAATTCATACTCAAGAAAAAATAACTTTACACGAAAACTTAGCCTTAACGACACGTCAAAAAAAGATTTTAGATATTCTTAAAGCTGGACCACTCAGCCGATTACAAATTATGAAAAAATTAAAAACAGATTTAGCCGAAAGAACTATGCAACATGAATTAGTTAAGCTTTCTAAAATGAATCTTATTAAGCCTAATGGAAAAACAAAATCATTAACTTGGTCACTTGTTTAATCCCGCAATAATCCCGCAATAATCCCGCAATGAATAAAAAAATAGTAAAAAATAAATTGACACAATTTTTATGTTCGATATTCTTCAGATATCACAACGCAATGTTTTGTGTTTTTAATGATCGAAAGTTGCTCATATGAATCATGAAAATAATTTCCAAGATGATGATAGCATAGTTCCTTATGAAATAAAGATTCTTGCTGCAAAAAATGATTTATTAAAGCAAAAAATTGCTCAAGAAGAAGAGTCAGAACAATTCAAAAAAGAAATATTCGAAAAAGTTTATAAAAAATTATCAGAAATATTAGGCTTTCGAGTAGATGAAACAAATTGGCTTGATGAACAAATTCCTGAAGAAATAAGATGTGAAACTTTCGATGAAGTTATAGGAAAACAAGACAATTTAATTAGGTCTATACACTACTATTTACCATATTCATTATTACAGCAAGATCCTGAATTAAACGAACATATTCCTAGTGTAAGAAATGGAAAACTTTGTCCTTTAGATTTACTTACTTCAAAAGCAAGTAGCAGAGCTCTTGAAATAATAACAGAAGAAACATCTGAAAATACTCATCGTGCACACATAGGTGATTTAATTTACTTTCAAGCATGGTTATCAGCGATTGGTTTTTCATTTAAAGAACCTATATCAGAAAAAGAAATATTAACTTATATTGTCCAACACGCAGAAGGCCTTGATCCTGAAATAGACAAGAAACTAGTTGCTCAAGGATACAAAGCAAAATTTGGTCCTCATAAATTAGCTACTATTAAAAGAAGACTTGGATCCTTATCTGTATTTCTTGAGCTAAGAAAACTACCAAATCCATGTCGAACTAAAGAAATTCAAATGTTGCTCAGCAAGCTTTCAAAAAAATATGGCGGATCAGCACCATCAGGAAAAGCTATCACTCGTGAAATATTAGACGATATGCTTAATACCTGTAAAGATTCTTTGCTTGATGCACGCGATAAAGCCGTTCTTTTATTTGCATGGGCAAGTGGTGGCCGTAGACGTTCTGAAGTCGTATCAGCTGAATTAAAAAACTTAACAACTACTCCAGAAGGAGAATTCATTTACAATATGCCTCACAGCAAAACAGATCAAGAAGGAAAAGGAAATGTTGTTCCTGTTAAAGGCAGAGCAGCAAAAGCACTCAAAGAATGGCTGACTATTTCCAATGTAACAGAAGGAACAATTTTTAGAGCTGTTAAAAAAGGCGGAAAAATAGGTAATGCACTATCAGATTTAGATGTTGGACGCATTGTAAAAAGAAGATTAAAAATGGCTATGTATGATGAAACACAATTTTCAGCACATTCACTAAGATCTGGCTTTGTAACAGAAGCTGGACGCAGACAAAAGCCCATAGGCGATGTTATGCAAATGACGACCCACAGAAGCATCAATACTGTAATGAAATATTACCAAGCAGGAGATATAAGTAATAATAGCGCAGCAAATTTAGCAGATTAAAAAAGTTTTATTAGTAAGAAAAGTATAAAAAAGATAGGTGTTACTGACCGAAATTCAGATAACACCCAAAAATGTAAGCATTTCAAAGGAAGTATATGCATGAAAATCAAAAGTCTCAAGGCTTACCAATTACTGCAGCAACAAAAACTGACATTACACATGAAGTTAAAGACTATGGCTTATTAGTCATGGAAACAGAAATTGAACTAAGTTATGAAATAAAAAAACAGTTATATTGGCAATTTCAAGCTGTAGAAAATGAACTAGGTTTCATAGTAGATAAAAAATATGAAAAAGAAGTATCTTTATTTTGTGAAGATAATAATCTTATGCCTCCAAATCGTTATTATCTAACTGAACTATTTATTCAATATAAAAATAGAGAATTGACCACAAAAGCAGAAAAAAAACTTGAAATAGCAGAAAGAGAAATACATAGCTTTATAGCAGAAAAAAATATTTCAGATATTAAAGGTTACAAAGATGTTTATGAATATCTTTGGAGTATTAAGGAAGATTTAGTCAAAGATAAGCGAGGCCAAAAAGTAATTAATGCTTTAAGCTCTAGAGATAAGATAAAACAACAAATTGATCTTCAACAAAACAATTTTCATACTTATGAACCAATTCAATCAAACAAGAATAAACTAGAACTAAAATTTATTAATGAAAGACCTACAAACTTTCTTTTAACTGAAGCACCCAAAAGATCTTCTCTTATAAATCATATAAATGGCAATTCTTTTATCCCTAAAGGAATAGTAGCTTCACTTATTGGTCAAGGAGGAGTTGGAAAAAGTCACTGGTGTTCACAATTAGCTTTTTCTGTAACTCTAGGGTTAGATTTTCTTGGCCATTATAAGACAACAACATTAAATGGATCTGTAGCTCTCATAATGGGAGAAAATTCAGATGAAGACATACACAGGTTATTGCAAAAAACAACCAAAGGCATGAACCAAGAATTAGAAAAAATAGCAAAAGACCTGATCGCGCTACCAAAAGATGAAGCAATAAAATCTATACTGAATCAAGCAAGCAAAAAGATTATTACTCATTCAGTAACAGGACAAAATGCATCTTTCATTGACCAAAACTTAAATCCAACTCAATTTTATAAAGATCTATTACAAAATTTAATTGATAAAGAACCAGAATCTGGATGGGATTTAATAATATTTGATCCGGCGTCACGCTTTATGGGATCTGACACCGAAAAAGATAATGCTGCAGCTACTGCTTTTGTTGCTCTCCTTGAAAACATATCTCAAAAATTAAAAGGAAAGCCTACAGTATTATTTGCTCATCATATGAACAAGGGATCTATTGGTTCAAATGAAACTTCTTCTGCTGCATCAAGAGGAGCAAGTGGATTAACAGATGGAGTTAGATTACAAATTAACTTAGAATCAACAGATAATAAAAATCAGATAAAAATGAAAGTAACAAAATCTAATCACACCGCTATTCCAAATGATATAATTATTTCAAAAGGATCTTATGGACATCTTTCATTTGAAAATATTGTTCTTGAAAAATCTCAACCTATTTCTTCAAATAACCAAGATGAATACAAAAGACCACAATTAGCAAAAATGACTTTTAGAAAATAAATAACCCATGAAAAAACTAAAAAAAAATCTTCCTAAATTAATAAAAACTGATGGTAACACACAAATCCAAGATTTATCAAAAGATAATATTCAAACGTTAGTAAACTCAAATCAATTATCAAGTCAAGAAGGTAAAACATATCTCTATTTTAGTGATAGAGCCAATCAAATATCACAACAAGTAATTCAGTACACTCAACAATATCCAAATCATACGTTACAAGAAATCAAGAATTTTTTACAAAATATAAAACCTCAATTAACAAAAGAAGAAATTCAAGAATTCATCAAAATACATACTTCAATAATAAATAACTGGGATAAAAATTTTGAAATGATAAAACAACAAGAAACTCAAGAACAAAGTCTCTTTAATAATGTAAATATTGAAGAAGAAACTGGTATCGTCAGACAAATGACTGATCCTATGAATAGACTTAAAGAATTATTAGAAACTGCCAAAGTAAAACTAAGCAATGATAAATTTATTTTTGAAGGAAAAATTAAAGATTCTTTCGGTTCAGAAATTCTTTTAGTTTATGAACTTAATGCATCATCAGAACAAGATGCTCATAATCTATCTGAGCAATATAAAAAAATAATGTTAACTAAAGGATTAAAAATATGGATGGGACATTGGAGAACAGCAAATCAATATCTTAGTCTTACATTTACCTGCCCAATGATCGAAATAATGAAAGCAACATCAGATGAAGAAAGAAAAGCAAATTTTTCCGTAGGAGAAAAACAAGAATATTGGGATATAACAAAACAACTTGCTAAAACCGAATTAATATATGAAAAAAAAATAAATAAAGGAAAAAAAGAAAAAACTATCTGGCTTCAACAACCTTTATTGGAAATATTAGGCGGAGAAAAAGAAACAAATGAATCATATCCAGATATAATTGTAATATGTGTATTTAAGCCACAATTTAATATAAAATTTTTCCCTGCAATATATAAAAATAGTACGTTGTTATTACACCCTAATGATATTGGATTAGCATTTTATATTCAAACAAGAGCATCACAATTTGGTAAGGGCGAAAAAATTTTAAAATTAGACTGGCCACTATTATTTTATCAAAGTGGATTAACGAAAACAGCAGAATCAAGCCAAAGAATAGCAAAATCACGTATTCGAAAAAAACTAGAAGAACTCAAGCAAGATAATATTATTGAAGAATATGAAGAATATATAGGTGGAATTATCATAAAACCAAAAGTGCAGCAGAAAAGCAAAAAATCAGAAATCACTTAGGGCAACCTGTTACGCTACTTAGGGCAACCTGTTACGCTTGTTAGGGCAAGTTGTTACGCTTTTTAGGGCAAGTTGTTACACCAGTATCAAAAAAAACTTGATTAGAATAATAAAAAAGGCCCCCCTCGAAAGACAATAAGATATTAAGATATAAAGATATAATATCTTAGTCTTCGCCTTCCCTTCTTTATGAAGGTCGGCTTGCCTATAAAAACACCCAACAAAATAAATACTTTTTTCTTAACATATTTCCTAAAATGACTGTCACTATAAATATGACTGTACACACGGCTTTTTAAAAAAACTAAAAAAGAAAAAGATTAAGATTCTTTTGTGAGTTGTAAGTCTTTTACATCACATTTACAGTTTAATTCTTTTGAATGATCTCTATAACAACTAAAAACAACTGTTACATTTTTTTCACCTGTATCGTTAATTGCGTGTCTAATAGCAATTGCTACATCAATTTTATCTTGTTTCTCTTGTGCTTTGTCAGCTTTCCATTCAGGGTCATATGCATGTTGTCTGCGAATAACCATAGATTCAGATAACTCTCTTTTAAGTGCTCCTTTTTCTCTTCGTGAGGCAATAAAATCAAGCGCTGTATCATAAGCTAACTTTAAATTTTCATATTTTTTGATCCAGTTATAATAAGTTGTTTTTGGAATCCCTTTTTCTGTAAAAAAATCTGAGACTACCAAAGCATCTTTATTATTTTTAGACCATTGAACTAATTCTTTGGCTAATTTTGTTAAAAAGGCTTTTGTTACTGGTCGTAATTTAAAATCAAAGCAATCCAAATAATCTTCAAGCCAAGGTGATGATTTTATTTCTTGTTGATCACTTTCAATAATATTTTTGTTTTGCTTTACTATAGTACTTTTTTTCATCATATCCCTATAAAATTATAGTGTTATATATGAGTAGCCATTTTTGCCTGTTTTTCTTGATATGTATTATAATAAATAGTTTTAGGTTTCTTTTTCTGTAAGATATTTTGCCTTCTTTGATATTTTAACAAAGCAGCATGTTGTCTTATTTTTAAAGAAACTTCAGATTTACTTAAATTTTCTTCATATATTCCATATCCATTTAAAACATTAATTTGATTTTTAGTTGCAGGTACTTTTTTCCCTGCTATCATCCATGGACTATAAAGTTGAGCTAATTTAAATATTTTACATTGCGTAGCAAATTCTTCACATATTCGTTTACATTCCTGTAGCGTTGTAGGATTTGCTACAATAATATGATTTTGTCGGTTTTGAAAAAACATATGAGCAACAAAACCATTTTCTTTTTTAGAAATTATAATTTCATTGCTATTTTCACCTGCTAATGAATATTCATTGGGTAATTTTATCCAAATATATTGAGAATCATCAAGAATATTAAACTCTTCATCAATATCAAAAGTGTTTGTTATAAAGCGTCTATTATGACTCAGGTTATTTGCCTGATTTTTTAAAATTGGGTTATCATTAATAATTTCTATGTTTGCAATAATATCTTGTATTGATGCTATTGAACTTAAGTTATTGTGTATGTCGGTAAAATCTAAAACTAAGCAATCTTTTTTTGTTGCATTCTTTCTTTTATCAACTCGTAACCCCCTACCTACCATTTGGATATAGAGAGGTTTAGATTTTGTTGGTCGAGCCATGACAACGCATTCAATAGTTTCACAATCAAATCCTTCAGTTAATAAAGAACATGACAAGATAACTTTGATTCTTCCACGTTTAAATTTTTTGATAATTTTTTTGCGTTCATCATGAGGCATATCACCCCATACGGCAGCAGCTTTAATTCCTTGTTTTTTGAATTCTAAAGCAAGATCTTTGCAATGTTGTACATTAGTGCAAAAAACAATTGTTTTCTTGTTTAGAGCATGTTCTTTACATTTACTGACAATAAAATAATTTCTTTCTGGAATATTTACAGCAAGAGCAAGTTCTTCAATAGCAAAATCACCTAAACGGGAGCTGATTTTTTTTATTCTGAGTTTTGTGTTAATTCTTCGTGCTTTCACAGGAGATAAATACTTTTGATCAATAAGCTCTTCTATGGATATTGAATAAGTAATTTGTGGAAATATTTCGTTAAGATTTTGTTTATCCGCTCTTATTGGAGTAGCTGTGACCCCAAGAAGCAATTTATTTGGATCATCTAAAAAACCAAGCTCTTTGATAACCTTACGATATGAAGAAGAGGTCGCATGATGAGCTTCATCGATAATTAAAACTCTAAAGTTTATTTTTTTGAGATGAGCCAAACGATTTTTTTGTGAGCATGTTTGTATGGAGCTAATAGTTATTGTTTGGCTTAAGTCATTATTGTTTTTAAGATAAAGATTTAATGATGAATCAGGCCAGAATCGTTTAATTTTGTTTTGTGCTTGTTGTAATAGTTCTTCTCTATGAGCAATTATTAGAGTTTTCTTATTTAAGGTAGTAGCTATAGCTCCAAAAAGTATCGTTTTTCCTGCTCCTGTAGGTAACACAATAAGTTGTTTGTTTATTTGTTTATTATGAAATGAATCAATGACAGAATTTAAGGCATCTTCTTGATAAGGATATAGGTTGAATTTTGACATGTTAGTTAACACCTAGATATACTTGTTATGCACGATCTGGAGCTTGTATTGAGTATATCAGAAACTATTTAAACATGTAGACTTTCAGTGAAATTTTTATGATAAAAACTGTAAAAAAAGGCCCTAGAAGTTTATCCAGAGCCTTTTTACATCGTTAATAGATTATAATGCTTCTTACGCGTTTGCTTGTCTTGCTACTTCTTGTTCAACTGCTTCTTTTGCTACTTCTTCAGCGACTACTTGTTTTGTTGCTTCTTCAGCACTTGTTTTTGCAGGTGTTTCTTCTTCAATTGCTTGTTTTGCTGCTATGCATGCTGCTTTTTCTACAGCTTCTTTTTTCTCTACTCTTTCAGTAGTTGATTTTGCAGCAGCTTTTTCCATTTCGTTAGCTCTTTTTGCAACTGTTTCATATGCAACTCTTTCTGCAGCTTCTTTTGCTTGAAGCATATATTTTTCTGTTTCTGCAACTACTTTTGCTGCAGCTCTTTCAGCAATCATTTTTGCTTTTGTTTCTTCTAAAACTGTTTTTGCTTTTGTTTCTTCTGCGATTGCTTTTTTTGCAGCTCTGTATGCAGCTCTTTCTACAACAGCCTTTGCTTGTGTTCTTTCTGCATTTGTTTTTGCACATGCCATATCTTCAGCTCTTTTTGCAACGGCTTGGTATGCAGCTTTTTCTGCAACTATTTTTGCTTTTGTTTCTTCTGCAATTGATTTAGTAGTAGCGCTACCAAATGTTACAAAGTTTGTAAGTAATGCTACTGACAACATTGTAAACAATATATTTTTACTCATAAATTTTCCCTTTTTGTTATGAGTGGTTAATAATGTTTATACATAACATAGAGATTTTGTTTAGGTCAACGTCATTATTATTATTATTATTATTATTATTATTATTAT
>CAYNSS010000003.1:0-75510 GCA_964400275.1 uncultured Pseudomonadota bacterium | reverse complement strand
AGCGTGGGGAGCAAACAGGATTAGATACCCTGGTAGTCCACGCTGTAAACGATGATCACTAGATGTTAGGTCCGCTTTAGGGCTTAGTATCGCAGCTAACGCGATAAGTGATCCGCCTGGGAAGTACGGTCGCAAGATTAAAACTTAAAGGAATTGACGGGGGTCCGCACAAGCGGTGGAACATGTGGTTTAATTCGACACTACGCGAGAAACCTTACCTAGGCTTGACATGCATATGACAGGTATAGAAATATATTCTTCTAAGCTTCGGTTTAGACATTTGCACAGGTGCTGCATGGCTGTCGTCAGCTCGTGTCGTGAGATGTTTGGTTAAGTCCTCTAACGAGCGCAACTCCTATCACTAGTTGCAACCCTTTATTGGGGCACTCTAGTGAAACTGCCTGGGAAACCAGGAGGAAGGTGGGAATGACGTCAAGTCATCATGGTCCTTACGTCTAGGGCTACACACGTGTTACAATGGCTAGTACAAAGAGTTGCAAGCTTGTAAAAGTAAGCTAATCTCATAAAACTAGTCTAAGTTCGGATTGAGGTCTGCAATTCGACCTCATGAAGTTGAAATCGCTAGTAATCGCGCATCAGAACGGCGCGGTGAATTCGTTCTCGGACCTTGTACACACCGCCCGTCAAACCATGAGAGTTTTTCGTGCCCGAAGTTGTTTTAGCTAACCGTAAGGAGGCGAACAGTGACGGTATGGGAGATGATTGGGGTTAAGTCGTAACAAGGTAGCTGTAGGAGAACCTGCGGCTGGATCACCTCCTTTCGAGGGAGATAAAATAAATCTAATTTATTTAGGTGTATACGAACTCAGAGGTTTTACCTTAGTGTCCAAATTGGGCCTATAGCTCAGTTGGCAGAGCGCTCTGTTGATAACGGAGAGGTCAGTCGTTCGAGCCGACTTAGGCCCACCAGTAGAATGGGTAAGAGTTCATTGGGGGATGTAGCTCAGCTGGTAGAGCATCCGCTTTGCAAGCGGAGGGTCAGCGGTTCAAATCCGCTCATCTCCACCAAAAAAATAAAAAAAGAGTAGTGTGATAAAAAATTTCTTGTGATCTTTGAAATGTTTGTAGTTTATTATTATCCAGTAATAAATTCACTGTAATATATTATTTCAACGCTGATTTTTAGATTTTGATTAATTAAAAAGAGCACTTGAAGGATGCCTTGGTATCAGGAGGCGATGAAGGACGTAATAGCTTGCGAAAAGCTTCGGGGAGCCAGCAAATAGGTTGTGATCCGAAGATGTCCGAATGAGGAAACTCTTCTTGATAAAATCAAGAAATTCTTATCTGAATATATAGGATAAGAAAGCGAACGGCATGAACTGAAACATCTAAGTAGTGCC
This sequence comes from uncultured Pseudomonadota bacterium, assembly GCA_964400275.1. Lineage (GTDB taxonomy): Bacteria > Babelota > Babeliae > Babelales > Chromulinivoraceae > JACPFN01. The sequence continues at coordinate 74,146 of CAYNSS010000003.1, read as the reverse complement.
AGGAAAAGAAAACAAAGTGATTCCCGAAGTAGTGGTGAGCGAAATGGGAATAGCCTAAACCGATGTCATGTAAGCTTGCATGCGTTGTGATATCGGTGTTGTGGGACATAGTGGATAAAGAATGCAATCTTTGTACTATAGTGTTTGTGTAAATAGAATTGTTCTGGAAAGGACAGCCATAGAAAGTGATAGCCTTGTATATGAAAACACAAATTACGTAGGATTATGCTCCCGAGTACTGCAGAGCACGTGAAATTCTGTAGGAATCCGCCCCGACCATGGGGTAAGGCTAAATACTACCTGATGACCGATAGTGAACTAGTACCGTGAGGGAAAGGTGAAAAGAACCCCGGAAGGGGAGTGAAATAGAAACTGAAATCAAGTGTTTACAAGCGGTGGTAGCGATGTATACGTACGCGCAACCACGTGCCTTTTGCATAATGAACCATCGAGTTATACCTATGTTGCAAGGTTAAGTTTAGTAAGAACGGAGCCGTAGCGAAAGCGAGTCTGAATAGGGCGATTAGTAACATGGGATAGACCCGAAACCTAGTGAGCTTTCCATGTCCAGGATGAAGTCTTAGTGAAATAAGATGAAGGTCCGAACCGGTGTAGGTTGAAAACTGCTCGGATGAGGTGTGGAAAGGGGTGAAAGGCTAATCAAACTGGGAGATAGCTGGTTCTCTTCGAAATATATCTAGGTATAGTCTCGCTGAATTTTTCATGGGGGTAAAGCACAGTTTAAGTTTTGGGGGCGCAAGTCTACCGGACTTTTACTAACTCTGAATACCATGAATTTAGAAGGCGGGAGACAGACTGTGGGAGATAAGTTTCATAGTCGAGAGGGAAAGAGCCCAGACCATCAGCTAAGGTCCCAAAATATTCATTAAGTGGTAAAAGATGTGGAGATACACAGACAGCCAGGAGGTAGGCTTTAAGGCAGCCACCCTTTAAAGAAAGCGTAATAGCTCACTGGTCAAGTGTTTCTGCGCTGAAAAACAAACGGGGCTTAAATGAATTACCGAAGCTATGGCTTGTGTGCTGATTTATCAGTACGCAGGGGTAGAAGAGCGTTCACTAATAGATACAAGTTTGACCGTAAGGACAGATGTCGATGATTAGTGAAGTGAGCATGATGGTATAAGTAACGAAAAAATAGGTGAGAATCCTATTCGCCGAAAATCTAAGGTTTCCGAGAGAGCGGATCATCCACTCAGGGTTAGTCGGTCCCTAAGTCGAGGCCAATTGGAGTAGACGATGGAAAACGGGTTGAATATTCCCGTACCACTTAAAAGCGTTTGAGTGATGGGGTGACGCAGGAGGATAGGTTAACTTGACGTTTGGTTGTCAAGCTAAATACAAAGAGAGATTCTATAGGAAAATACGTAGAATCGTTAAATTGAAGTATGATGGGTATTCTGATCCCTAGTGGAGAAGAGTATTTAACTGAGTCCACGCTGACAAGAAAAACCTCTAGCGAGCTTTTTAAGTGACCGTACCGTAAACTGACACAGGTAGATTAGTAGAGTATACTAAGGCGTTGAGATAACTATCATTAAGGAACTCGGCAAAATAGCTCCGTAACTTCGGGATAAGGAGTGCCTATGACGTGTTGAGCGTTTATAGGTTTCAACAAAGAGGCCCAAGCGACTGTTTAGCAAAAACACAGGGCTCTGCAAACTCGAAAGAGGAAGTATAGAGTCTGACGCCTGCCCAGTGCTGGAAGGTTAATATGAGATGTTATTCGCAAGGAGAAGCATTGAGTTGAAGCCCCAGTAAACGGCGGCCGTAACTATAACGGTCCTAAGGTAGCGAAGTACCTTGTCGGGTAAATTCCGACGCGCATGAATGGCGTAACGACTTGGGCGCTGTCTTGATGATAGACTCAGTGAATTTGTAGTATCGGTGAAAATGCCGATTACCTGCAGCTGGACGGAAAGACCCCGTGCACCTTTACTATAGCTTGACATTGATTTTTTGATAAGTCTGTGTAGGATAGGCGGGAAACTATGATGCTAAGACGCTAGTTTTAGCGGAGTTGTCCTTGAAATACCGCCCTTATTTGTTGAGAAATCTAACTCTAAATGTCCGTAATCCGGATAGAGAACATTGTCTGGTGGGTAGTTTGACTGGGGTGGTCGCCTCCCAAAAAGTAACGGAGGCATTCAAAGGTTCCCTCATAGCGAATAGAAATCGCTTGTAGAGTGTAAAAGCAGAAGGGAGCTTGACTGCGAGACAGACACGTCGAGCAGGTGCGAAAGCAGGATTTAGTGATCCAGTGGTCCTGTATGGAAAGGCCATTGCTAAATGGATAAAAGGTACGCCGGGGATAACAGGCTGATCTCCTCCAAGAGTCCACATCGACGAGGAGGTTTGGCACCTCGATGTCGGATCATCGCATCCTGGGGCTGAAGAAGGTCCCAAGGGTTTGGCTGTTCGCCAATTAAAGCGGTACGCGAGCTGGGTTCAGAACGTCGTAAGACAGTTCGGTCCTTATCCGTCGTGGGCGCAGGGTTTTTGAGGAGGGTTGTCCTTAGTACGAGAGGACCGGGATGAGTAAACCTCTGGTGTTCCAGTTGTTCCCCAAGAGCAACGCTGGGTAGCCAAGTTTATTAGAGATAACCGCTGAAAGCATCTAAGTGGGAAACTCGTCTCAAGATTAGATACCCCGTGAGTCGTAAGGCTCACATTAAGACTCCTTGTAGACTACAAGGTTGATAGGCTGGAAGTGTAAGTACGGTAACGTATTCAGCTAACCAGTACTAATAAGTCGAATGTTTTAGTCATATTTTTCTTACAAATTAGTGAAATAATTTTTATAGAGAATTTGCTATAACGCTTCGTTGTAGACTGAATTTGTATAAACTACAAACATTAATTTGATATAGCTTCGGCTATATCAAATGATTGCAAGAATAAAATTTTAAAAAGTTTGAAAATTTTCTGGTGCATATAGCTTTGGGGCAACACCCGTTCCCATCTCGAATACGGAAGTAAAGTCCAAAGCGCTAATGATACTTGGCTGGTAACGGCCCGGGAAAGTAGGTAGTGCCAGATTTAAATTCCCCGGTTAAAACCGGGGAATTTTTTTTATAAATTTATGAAATATAATTATTAGGAATATTGATGAAAGATCAACCAAACTATGGAATTGATGCGCCAAATATTATTAAAGGATTAATTTTTGGTGCATTTATAATATCTTTTTTATATTTTTTATTGATTTATTTTATGGGATCAAATCTTTTTATTTGGAAAATTGGCATTTTTTCAATTATTACAACTTGTATTATAATGTTTGGTACAGTTTTATTAATGCTTTATAGCAGCTGGTATGGGAAAATAGAGCAAGCAGAGATTGTTCTTAATAAAATTGAATGGCGTGGAGATGAATCTGTACTTGATGTTGGCTGTGGAAGAGGGCTTTTTGCTATTAAAGCAGCTGAAAGATTAAGTTCTGGACATGTAATAGGAATAGATATTTGGAATTCTAAGGATTTGAATGGCAATAATCAGCAAGCAGCAGAAGATAATGTTCGACTTGCGGAAGTTGAAGACAAAGTATTTATCCAATATGGAGATGCTTGTGGCCTTGAATTTGAAGATAATTCTTTTGATATTGTTATTTCTAGCTTAACTATACATAATATAGAATCTATGGAAGATCGATTTGTAGCACTAGATGAGATGATGCGAGTTTTAAAGCCGGGTGGACATTTGATTATTCAAGATATGTTTTGTACTCGTGAATATTTTGATTATTTGTCTTATCTAGAAGAAGTTGCAAGTATGACGCTTTCTGGATATCAATGGAAAATTTTTCCTTTTTCTCGAGTTCTGATTGTTAAAAAACAATAATTAGTAGGCCCTTTATCATTAAAAATATTCTGATATAATTTTTATTAGGAGATATTTTTTAGGGGTTATTAAATTATGTTTTCTTGTAATAAATCAATATTTTTCTTCTATGTTGTTGTTCTTTTTGGAGTTATTGATGCTGTTGAAAAACAGCCTTGTAATTCTGATTGGATTACTATTTATGTTCATGGTACTACTACTAAATTAGGATTAAATTTTCTAACTAAATTTTACCCAGAAGCTTCTTATGGAGCTCCTGGTCTTCATCATATAGATAAAATGCCTCATAACGCATTATTTAGACGTGATGTAGATCTGTTATGTGCAGCGGATAGTAATCGTTTCTGCAGGGATCATTTTTATACCTTTCGCTGGTCAGGATCATTAAGCTTTTCTGCTCGTGAAATAGCAGGAAAAGAGCTTTATGATGAGGTTAGTACATTACTTCAGGATTATAAGAAAAAATATGGATATTATCCAAAAATACGTATTATGACCTTTTCCCATGGAGGTAATGTTGCTTTAAACATGGTTTCTCATTTACCTTTTTTTAAAGAAGAAGAGGTACATTTAGAGCTTTTAATTATAGCTTGTCCTGTTCAAAAGGTGACTGAAAAACTTATAGAACACCCATCGATTAATTCGATTTATACGATCTATTCAACCAGGGATTTACTTCAGGTAGTAGATAATTATAGATTTGAAAATAAACGATATTTTCCAAAACGATTCTTTGAAACCACAAAAAATAATTGCCATCAAATTAAGGTATTAGTTAACAACAGAGGGTTAGGACATCTTGATTTATTACGATCTTTTATGATTCATTTACCCGATACCTTAAATAAGGCTGATTCGTTTGCCTTAAGCCAAAATTTCGCCTCTTTAGAAGGTGTAAAATCGATTAATCAAGCCGGGGTAATAGAGGTTTCGATTTGTGATGATAATTTCTGCTTTTATAAGGGCTATAATCTGATTCCCTGTGTCTATGGAAAACGTAAAAAATAATTTTATAAAGTTATCTATAGACTTATTCCGGATGTCTTTTAAAAAGGGGTAATCCTTAGAATCCTTTGATAGGAAAGCATGTTATGAAGAAAAAATAACATTAAAAGACATAATAAAAAGTTTAGTAAAAAAACCTAATTTTTATTTTGAATGCTATGCAGGATTTACAGGGAAAATTCAAGCTATATTAGACACTTATAAATATCATATTGGTTATATATGCAATCAGTTATGTAAAGAACATCTTTATTCTGATAGTCGTGCAAATGAAGCAAGAAAAGCATTAAAAAGCGATTTGGTATGCAAGCAAAGAATATATTTAAAGGAGATATATAATTGCATAAAATACTTTTAAAAAAAATTAAAAAAGTCCTACTAAATAGTAGGACTTTTTTTTGTATAATTTTTCTGAATTTATTTAGATTCAAATAATTCAATTTCAAAAATGAGTGTAGCATATGGTGGAATTAATGCTCCAGCTCCACGTTGGCCATATGCCATATCAGAAGGTAGAATAACGATACGTTTTTCGCCTGGTTTCATATCTGCAACCATCATATCCCAACCAGCAATTACATAGCCAAGTCCGATTGGAAATTTGAATTTTTCTCCCCTGTCAACGCTGCTGTCAAACTTTTTACCAACGACATCATTTCCTTCAAGTAACCATCCAGTGTAATGTACAAACACTGTTTCGCCACGAATTGGATATACGCCAGAACCTTCTTTGAGTATTTGGAATGAAATTCCAGTATTTTTATGTTGTTTGAATTTTGTTAAATCTAATTTTGTTCCAATTTGAGTCACAGTTAAGCCTTTCTTTGATGAATCTTTTTTTGAAAATAAGCAGCCAGTAGTGAATATTATAAGGCAGCTCATTAAAAATGTTATTTTGATACAGTTCGTTTTCATTATAATCCCTTGTTTATTTTTGTGTTACTATTAAAAAAGTAAATATAACACTGCTTTTTGTCAATTTTAATTAATTATTTTAGATCGACAGATACTAAAACTTTTGTTATTTTTGATGCAATTATAACTATTTATGCTTATTAATTTTGTAAAAAATATGAAAAATTTTATTCTTTTAAAATGTTTATTGGTATGCAGTATATTGCTTATTCAAGCAGATAATCAACAAATTATTGTAAAGGCACAAAAATATTTTCAGGAAGAAAAATGGAATGCAGCTCTTAAAAATTATGCATTAGTTGAGCATAAAGATTCTACTGTTCTTATGAATATGGGGATATGTTATTTTAACACTAAGAAATATATTCAAGCTTTGATTAATTTTAAAAAAGCATTTTATTTTTCAGCATTAAAAGATTTTCCTATGTTAGTTAAGCTTGAAAAAAAAACTTATGCAAAATTAGATAGACCTTCTCCATCATGGGTCTATTATGGCATAAAAAAGATTTTTATAATGATTCCTTTATTTTTTGTTCAAATTATTATTTTGATTTTTTTGTTATTGCTGTTGTGTTTTTTTATTCGTCATGGGCGTTGGTCTGATTTTACTAAACAAGAAAAACTTTTTTTAAAAAGAATTATGAGCATATTGTTTATATCTGGTATGTTTTGGTATGTAAAATTATTGTATTTTGATAAATATCAAGCTATAGTTATAAAATCTCAAACATTAATATATGCTGGACCAGAAAAAACTTTTCATATTATTGAAAAATTAGAACCAGCAGATGAAGTTGAAATATCAAGAGAAAAAGATGGAATGTATCATATTCAATATTTAAAAACATCTGGTTGGATTGATTGTGATACCGTTGAATTGATAAATAATTATGAATAACCAAAGAACTATTTTTGTTGTATTATATAGTATAGTTTTTGCTATCACATCGTTGATAGCAATAGTTCTTTTTTTTGAATATCGTTACTTTAAGCGCGAAGCTTATGAATTGTCTCAAGTAAAGGAAGCATACTACCAACATGTAGATATGCTTAAACGTAGTTTGAATGCATCAATGGTTATGACTGATGGTGAGCAAGAAGACCAAGAATCAGAATTTGAAAAAAAAAAAATAAATGAGTCTGGTGAGTATACGATCGATTTTGATATTCAAGCTGAACCAGACGCTAAATCACAATTTCAAATTATTAGTGATGATGAAGAGCATCGCCTGAAAGAAATTAAGCAGAGCATGCGTCCAGAAAAATTACCAAAAATTATTTCACGAAAAAAAAGAATTCGTCGTAAGCCCGCATCTGGCATGATGAGTCAGACAAGTCGTTATGTTGGTGTGCGTGACTATAAATTTTCATGGCCAATAGATTTACAGAGCTTTTGGCTAAGTTCATTGTTTGGGCCACGAAGAAGACCTAGTGGTCATATTGAGTTTCATCATGCAATTGATATGGCAGCTTGTAAAGGTACTCCAGTAAAAGCAGCTTCTTCTGGAAAAGTAACTATAGCTTATATGCTACCTGGGTATGGTAACTGTGTTATGATTGAGCATAACAATCGTTATAAAACTCGTTATGCACATTTGCATAAAATTTATGTTAAAGTTGGCCAGTATGTTCAAGAGGGTCAACAAATAGCATCTGTTGGCGATACAGGATTGGTAAGAAAATCTGGTCGTGATGCATCACATTTACATTTTGAAATCTATCAAGATGGCCGTCGTGTAAATCCTTTAGGATTTTTATTTTCATAAACTGTTGCTTTTAAAAAAAAGAACCTTGTACTCTGATTTGTAAATTGAAGGGTCAGGGGGATTTTTCAAATGCAACTTGGTGTAAGAGTTAAAATAATTTTAGTTTATCCGTTCGGATATATTTTTTTATTATTTTCTTTTAATAATGCATATAGTGATAGAATTGATCAGTATTATCAGCTCTATCAAACTTTAGAAAAATATCAGCAGCTTTTGGTTGAAAAGTTTAAAGATAAAAATTTTACGACAGATAATTATTTAGCAAATAATCAACATGAAGTACAAGTAGAGATGAGTATTAAAGCTACATCAGAATTTGTTACTAGTTGCGTTATGTTAACTACTTTATCAAAACAACCAAATAAAATTGCGCAAGGAAATGTAGTTTTGCAAGCAGTGATAACAGCGTATGCTATGGTTATTTCTTTAGCTGAATTTATTAGGTATAAAAAAGAGCAAAAGCAGGTAATAAATAATATGCTCTATGTAGATATGGTAATTAAATATCCGCATTTAGTTTTAATTGAATATCAACTTAAAATTATAAAATTATTACTTGAAATGAATAATTCGCAAAGTATTTCTGAGAGGGCATTTGCAAGAATCCATTTAGTTGCATTAGTGTTACCAAGACCTTATGATTCTATGTCTAAAAAAATAGCAAAAAAAATATATAAAAAATACTTTAATAAGCATGGCGCTCTTATTTCTTTGCAAGAATCTAGTCAAATCAAAGAGGATAAAAAAAATCTAAAAAAGATCACAGTAGATTGGAAGGAATTAGTTGTGCAAGCGCAAAGATTTTCAACAGAGCATTCTCTTTTTGATGTATCTGAATATAGCTATGTTCTTGAAAATTCTATGAATAAAAAAATTATGCAAATGATAGAAGTTGCAAAAACTAAAGATATTCAAAAGTTGTATGAGCTTAAGCCAAACATATTAGAAATTACATTAGTAGAACTTTATGATTTTTTAGTTGCACAAATTGAAAGATGATCTCTTTTTAAGTACACTACCATAGATAATCAAAATTCTTTAATTAAAGAAAGGGATCTATGAAAGATACGTTTATTCATAAAATTATACGTTGGTATAAACGTCCGAACAAAAACTATTTTGCAGATTTACTAGAGTCATTGATTGTTATTTTACCAGTCGTGTTTTTGATAAAAACATTTGTATTTGGGTTGTATCAGGTTCCTACATGTTCTATGGAAACAACAATGCTTGTAGGAGAACGTTTCTTTGCTGATAAAGTAACTCCTTTTTTTAAAGCGCCAGAACGTGGAGAAATTATCTCATTTAATAATCCTTTACATCCTTTTTCTTCTAATAAATTTGTAAATTTTTATGAACAGTATGCTGGTTGGTCAGTTGTAAATTACACTAAGCGTGTTATTGCCATTCCTGGAGACCACATTGAAGGAAGAATAGAAGATGGAAAACCTGTTGTATATTTGAATGGTCAAAAGCTTGATGAACCGTATTTAAATAAATATCCAATTATTTATCGTTATAAAAATGGTGAAATTCACCCTCGTTCGTATGATTCTTCTAGACCATTAAATGATCAACCTTTTTATGATATGACACAAGCTGAAATTTCTCGAGCTAAAATGCTTATTTCAGATAATATGTTGTATCCAAATACTCCAGCTTTACATAATGGCAAACATAAAGATATTTATGACCGTCATTTGGGACCAAATGAATATTGGATGATGGGTGACAATAGACAAGGTAGCTTTGATTCTCGCGATTGGGGTCCTTTGGATACTTCTAAGGTGATTTGGCATGGAAGAATTTTACTCAGAATTTGGTCTTTGGATAGCGATGAGTCTTGGTGGATTGTAGACCTTATTAAACATCCGATTGATTTTTGGAAAAGAGTCCGTTGGGCAAGATTTTTCCAAGTTTTAAAATAAAAATTAATAAAAAATATTGAAAGAAGTTGTATGAAATATAAAAAATATGATATGATACAATCTGTATATATGAAATTGTATGTATGTTCTTTGATAGTATTTGGTATAGCTTTTTTGTCAGGTTGCTTGGGATCTTCAACTTCAGAACAAACAAAAACATCAACTTTAAAAGTTATTAATGTTTTAGATAAGTCATATTTTGATGATTGTCACATTAAAGGTTCTATAAGTATACCTTTTGATGAATTTGAGCAATCATTAAAAAAATTATCAAAAAATGATGAATATGTTGTATACTGTTCTAACTACGCATGTACAGCTGCCCCTTATGCAGCACAGCTTATGAAGGATGCAGGATTTGAGCAAGTGAGCTTGCTTCCTGGAGGAATAGTGGAATGGTATCAAAAAGGATTACCTTGTACTGGTCAAGGACAACTTCAATATTTAAAAGAAGAAAATCCTGTACTTGATGAAGATGGTCATGATGATTTGAAATCAGTAACATCAGAGCAATTATTGGAAAAACTTAAAAGTTATAAGTTAATTGAATAATTTGAAATTTTTGGCGACATAGCCAAGTGGTAAGGCAGGGGTCTGCAAAACCCTCACCCCCGGTTCGATTCCGGGTGTCGCCTCCATTCATTCGTTGAAAACGAATAAATGGCAAGCCCTCCTTTAAAAAGGATTGTTTTTATTATGACGCGTTGCGTTTGAATAAAAATAGTCATTTGAAAAAGATAGCTTGTCATTGATTACATTAGCAATGAATTGGACTTATATTGAAATATATGCCGAGGTGGCGAAATGGTAGACGCAAAGGACTTAAAATCCTTCGGGCTTTAACAGCCTGTGCCGGTTCGAGTCCGGCCCTCGGTACCAAGATACAATCCCAGATTTTGATTGAACAAAGTCTGGGATTTTCTTATTTTAATAATGATTTTTAATGATATTTTGGTTCTGAAGTGAATCTTTTTTAAATTTTTTAAAATGTGAAATTATTATTTACTTTTGCTTAAAACAGATTAAAATTCTGGCATATATTCGCTGGCTAAGGATTAATATGTTGCTACGATTTTTTAGTTTGTTTTTCTTGCTATTTATTTATTGCAACAATTTAAATTCTTTATTATTAACGACTATTTCATCTTTTAAAGATGAAAAATCTAGTAGGGCGTTTGATGAATTGAGTAAAGAAGGTTTTATATCCGGTACTTTAGTTAAAACTGCTATTGATTATAAGTTGATTGAAAGTTTGCAGATAGGCGATATTATTTTGGGTCCTCATGGATTACAAGAAATTTTGTATATTAAAAAAATTGAGAGTTATTCATATTTTATTATCAAAATTGGCCAAAATTATATAAAAACGGGCTCAGAGCAATTATTTTATTTAATTGATGGAAGTTTGAAAAAAGCTGTTGATTTGCAAATTTTTGATCAAATGCAAAATAGATTATTTATTGATGAAATTGTTCAAATTAATGAGCCATGTTTTTATTATCTTTTGTCTACAAAAGACCAATCTTTTTATGTATATCCTAATATATTAGTACATAATTTTGATCCTATAACAATGGGAGCAGGAAGTTTTTTTTTAGGCACAATTGAATTAATTAATACAGTGTTATTTTTAACTGGTGGTATTTATGCTCTTCATTTGTACGCGACAAATTATTTTAAAACTAAAGTTGCTTGTGAGTTTGAATTTGATGATAAAGATTTAGATCTTACAGCAGAAAATTTATCTTTATATAATTTACAGGCTATTCAAGAAACAAGATCTTATTATTCTAGTAAGCGTCAAGAACTTATAGATATGTATCAAAAATTAATCCAATTTAAGAATAATATAGTTGGAATTATTAAACCACATTCTATCAATTCTATCTCTTTTGCTCATAGTTTTTTATCCATTGCGCCAATCATGCAGTATCAGCAATTAAGATTACCAAGTATTGAGTATGAATATAAATTGTCAGTGGCACAAAAAATGCAGCTTTTAAAGTTGCGGGATGAAGAACTTGAGAAAATACAAAAAGATATTTTTGACCTATATTTTTATATAGCTTTTTATATCAATGAAATAATTGAACGCAGGGATATAGCGCAAAAAGAATATGATCAGTTTAGTGATGATTTTACGTTGGTTGCAAATAAATGGAATTTTTATGCTCCACAAGTTCCATATCCTGTTGCTTTAGAAAATTATTCAATGCATTTTATATGGCAAAATGTACTTGATAATTTAGAGTCAAAAACTCAGGAAGTTCAATATTTTTTAAATCATTATCAATCTGTTGCAAATAATTGCTTGATAAGTCAAACAATGAATTTGCAAAATATCTTGATTGAACAATTGGCGATTAATCAAGATATTTTTGAAAATATTAACGATAGTCGCATCAGATGGCAATCAAATATGCTTGAGGTAGAAAATTATTTAAAAAATAATAATTGGCTATCAGAACAGCTTATTAATAATCTTAAAAGTAAAGTTCAGCAACAACGTGTGACGAAAGAAAAAGATCTTTTATCTTTAACAAAAAATAAAAAACATGCTGCTAGCAATGCTATACAAAATAATTTTAAAAAACAGTTTCATGGACAAATGCCAAATATTAAAGGTCCAGATAAAGATCCTGATGATGATTGGTTTGAGAAGTTGAAAAAAAACCATGAAAGAAAGGCATTACATTATCGTTTTAAAAAATTTTATAAAGATAGGGTTACAAAATTATGGTGGTCAAAAGATATTGATAATCATGGTGGTTCTATTTATAAAGTCTTCAAAGAAGGGGCAAAGGGGTTAGACTGGGTATTTGATGCTGATAGGTTAGGTCAAAAAATAATAGATAAACATAAAAGTCCAGTAGGTATATTTATACCGTATAAAGAATTAATTTTTTATTAAGGAAAATGAATTTATGAGTACAGCGCATATTAATTCAAAACTAATTCTTCAAGAAATAATAAACGAGGAAATTTTTATTACTGGGGACATTACTCAGCAAAAAGAAGAATTATATCATAATACCTGGCAAATGTGGTTTGAAAAAGAATTTTTAAAAACGTTATCTTTAGTGGATCTGCAAGATTTTTTAGAAAAACTAATTCAAAAACGATCACAACAAACAATAGAAGCCAATAAAGGATATACAACGTTTTATTTGTGGTATAGTGGGCAATCAGCAACTTTATGTTTCGATATTTTATCAGGTAAAAATATTAAACTTCCATTTGGATGTACCGTTAATATTGTTCATAACCCAGATATAATTTTGAGTACTTTTTTAAAGGAAGAACAAGCTGATATAACTCCTTTAAGTTTTGAAAATTTTAAATTTTTTGAACCAGGTGATCCAGGATGGGACGAATTTGATAACGATGATGAGGACGAAGAAGAGTATGTGTTAGATGTCTATGTTACCGTTTTACCTCAAAGTAAAATTGAAATGTTTTAAAAAAATTATTTCTGTATAGTTTTTTTAAAATTAACAATAATTGATTGTATCTCTTTTAAAGTTACATAATAGGAGATCAATTTATTCATGAGTGAGTATGCTAGAGATAGCAAAAAATTAAAAGCTACTGTTGAATATCTCAAAGTAGCTTTTAATTTTTTAACGAACTAATTTTTAGTTTATATTTTGATTTACAAATGATTTTTTAAAGATTCAATATCTTTGATCAATAGATGAAGGCGATTGTTTTGATTATATGCCTTTAATAGGGTGTATCCGCTATAACATGTATAGATACTACTTCCTATAGCTGTGTATAAACATACTGCAGAAGGAAGTACATCCCATTTATTGTTATCTTGATAAAGATAGTCAAATTCATTAGGAGGTAGTAAATGCATCAACGTTCTCTTGTTATTTTCTTCTTTTGCTAGTCTAGCGAATACATATACAGATGTAGGAATAGTAATCGTTGAAATAAGAAGTGATACTTTTTTAAATAGACTAGAATTATCTAGCAATAATTTTTCTGCTTTGTATTTGAGTATAGATAATTTTTTTGAACTTTCTTCTTTGTTACTATTTAAATTCAGAATGTCTAAATATTCTTGTTCTAGATTAGTTATTTTTTGATCTAAAGTAAGCTCTTGTTCTACATTGTTAGCAAAAGTTATTTTAGAAAACAATAATGAAATAATGAAAATTTTTTTAATTGAATTCATGTTTTACCTAATGAAATTTATGATATTTGTTTAAATAATTATAATATTTATTGATTATATTTCAATAAAAGCATTTAAAATGTTTTTTGTTTGCGAAGTTAAATCATGGTTATGAACGTTTTTTAAATCAGTAGATTAGAAGCTGTATATCGATTCGGGATCGTATTTTAAGGTATAGATTTTTATCTAATATTTTTTATATGAATTTTTATTCGATTGTATACTATAAATCGTTTATTTTTAAATAGTTGTTTATTCATAAATAGTAGTACAAAAGAGGATAAAAAAATTTAAAACTTGACAAAATAAAAACTGATTTCTAAAGTAGCTTTTGTAATTGTTTTTGGCAGAGTAGTATTAAAAAATTAAGGATTAGGTATGAATAAAGCTGAATTAATTGAAAGCATGGCTAAAATAAGCAAAATGCCACGTGCTACTTGTAAAAATGCATTAGAAGCGTTTATTACCTCTGTAAGCAACGCGCTTAAGCAAAATAAAGATGTAGCATTAACAGGATTCGGTACTTTTGTAGTTATGAAACGCAAAAGCCGTGTTGGCGTAAACCCTGCAACTGGTAAAAAAATGCAAATTCCTGCAAAAAATGTTCCAAAATTCAGACCGGGCAAAGCTCTTAAAAGCTTAGTTGGTTAATTATATTTGCCATTTAAAAACAAAAGGCTTCCATTTTTGGGAGCCTTTTGTTTTTGTAAAAGTAAATAATAAAAATGAATGGTTTAATATTTTAATTTTGTAAAACAGATTTATACTAAACATAAGCGATTAAAAAGAAGGAAATAAAAATGCAAACTCAACAATCTGTAAGTTTTTATCAAATTATTCAACAAAAAGTTGATGGATATTTACAACATGTTAATCTCTCTTCAAGAGAAGTAATTCAGTATGTAACTATATTTGGGCTTGGTTTTTTAGTAGGGATGCTGTTTAAGCGCTATGGAACTATTATTATTTCATCCTTGATAGGAATTATATTAGTTTTCTCTATACTTAGTTATTTAGATTTTATTTCTGTGCAAACGATGAATATTAAAGCTTTTGTTCATTTAGAGCATGTTCATGGTTTAGATGATTTAGCTATAGAGATTAAAAATCAATTGAGCAAACATATGGTAGAATCAATTTTAGCAATAGTAGCAATAATTATAGGGTTTAAATTAGGATAAAATTATGAAAAAAGCACATTTTGTAAGCCGTGTTGCACAATCTTTTGTAAAATTAAAAGTTATGTCTGCAGTTGAAGCAGAATCATTTGAAAAAGAATTTTCAGGACGAGCTAACGATCGTGTAGATGAATTTTTACTTGATGAGGGTATTGTTGATCGTGAAACTCTTTTGAAAGTTTTGCAATCAGTCTATGGAGTCTCAAGTTATGATGTGCGAGGTTATTTTTTCAACCATCAAATATTGATGTTATTCCCAAAAGATTTTTTAGAAAATAAAGCAATTATTCCGCTTGATATAGAAGATGATATTTTAACAGTTGTTGTAAGTAATCCAGAAGACGATGAAATTTCAAGTGTAATTGGAAATTATGTTCCATATAGTGTTAACGTAATGGTTGGTATTAGACGTGATATTCTTGAAGCAATTGAAGAGTATTATGATGAAGATGTTGTAACTTCAGACATTGAAGATGAAGAGTCAGAAGAAACTGATCAATTATCAGAAGATGAATCAGATATTATAGATATTTATTGATAACCTATATGAACAAGACTTCGTAGTTCAGTTTTATAAAGGGGAGTTATTTCCCTTGTTATTGCAATGAGTGCAACTAAAACATTGCAAAGTGAATTATTTAGTTATTGTAACCTATTGGTCCATATTTAAATTAATAAAAATATAACAAGAAAAACATACTTTGCTTTTCTTGTTATATTTTTTCTATTTATGATAAACTAAAAGTAATATTAATTTTTAGCTTTTTATTAAAAAACATGTTTAGAATAACATCTCTTTTTGTTCGAGTACAAGATAAAATAATTATTAAAGATTGTTCTCAGGACTTTGCTTCAGGAATAGCTCATGTGCTTATGGGGCCAAATGGATCTGGAAAAAGCTCGTTAGTTGCAACGATTATGGGACATCCTGCCTATCAGGTGGAATCAGGAATAATTTTTTGGAATGGTCAAGATATTACAGCTTTGCCAATACATCAACGTGCCGCAATGGGAATTTTTTTAGCAAATCAGCATCCTGTTGAAATTCAGGGATTAAAAGTTATTCATTTTTTACAAGAAATATATAATAAAACTCATGGAAAAGTTATTTCAATTAAAGATCTTTTAGATTATCTTGGTTCTTTTTTAAAATTAGTTGGACTTACTGAGTCAATTCTTGAACGTTCTGTGAATGTTGGATTTTCGGGTGGAGAGAAAAAAAGATTTGAACTTTTACAAATGTTTTTATTGCAGCCAAAGTTAGTGATTTTAGATGAACTCGATTCAGGGGTTGATGTTGATGGGCTAAAAGATTTGGCAAATGGACTAAATTGGTACAAAAAACATTTTCCTCAAACAACTTTTATTATGATTACGCATTATGGTCATATTTTAAAATACTTTAAACCTGATCAAGTTCATGTGATGATGGATGGAACTATAATTGTCTCAGGTGATAGTTCTTTGGCAAATGAAATTGAAAATAATGGGTATAGCAATTATGCAAAAAGGTTTGAATAAAGAGATAGTTGAGCAAATTTCAGCTCAAAAACAAGAACCTTTATGGATGAAGCAGTTTCGCTTATCATCCCTTGACCTTTTTCAAGAAAAACCAATGCCCTCTTGGGGGGTTGATTTGTCTGATTTATCAGCAGATGATATTAATTTTTACGTTAAGCCAGTTATAGAAAAAAAACGTGATTGGGCAGATGTACCGGATGATATTTTTCGTACGTTTGAAAAATTAGGTGTTCCTCAGGCCGAAAAGGCTATGCTTGCTGGAGTTTCGGCACAATTTGAATCAGAAGTTATTTATAAGCGTATTCAGGAATATTGGCAAAAAAAAGGGGTTGTCTTTTTAGATACTGAAACAGGGTTAAAGGAATACCCAGAGCTTTTTAAAAAATATTTTGGTACAGTAATTCCCCCGCATGATAATAAATTTGCGGCTTTAAATTCTGCTGTTTGGAGTGGAGGAAGTTTTATTTATGTACCTAAAGGGGTTCGGATTGATAAACCGCTTCAGGCATATTTTAGAATTGATTCAGAAAAAATGGGTCAATTTGAACGAACACTTATTATTGCAGATGAAGGTAGCTTTATTCATTATGTTGAAGGGTGCAGTGCGCCTGTGTATCGTTCAAGTTCGCTTCATAGCGCAGTAGTTGAAATTATAGCATTACCTGGTTCGCATGTACGTTATACTACGATTCAAAATTGGTCAGAAAATGTGTACAACTTAGTCACTAAGCGTGCCATTGCACATGAAGGGGCGACTGTTGAATGGATTGATGGAAATTTTGGAAGTAAAGCAACTATGAAATATCCGTGCATTATTTTAAAAGGTCAGCATAGCAAGGGACAAGTAGTTTCAATTGCAGTTGCAGGCAAAAATCAGCATCAAGATTCAGGTGCAAAAATTATTCATATGGCAAGCAATACGAGTTCAAACGTGATTGCCAAATCAATTAGCAAGAATGGTGGTCGATCAAGTTATAGAGGCCTGTTGAAAGTTGGAAAAAATTTAGAAAATATTATTGCGCGTGTACAATGCGATGCATTGCTTTTAGATAAAAATTCTCGTACTGATACGTACCCAAAAGTTGATATTGCATCTGAAAATGTTGATATTGGCCATGAAGCATCAGTCAGCAGAGTCAGTGAAGAACAGATATTTTATTTGATGAGTAGGGGTTTGACTGAGCAGCAGGCACAGGCGATGATTGTAAATGGATTCATTGATTGCTTTGTTCAAAGCTTGCCTATGGAATATGCGGTTGAAATTAATCGATTGATTGAACTTGAAATGGAAGATTCAATTGGATAGTTATTGGTGAATAAAAGTTATAAAAAAAGAAGCCCTGGAAAAACCAGAGCTTCTTTTTTTAATTTCTATTTTGGGTTTGTGATGTTGGCATCGAGAGTAATTTTGATTTGGCTATCTTTTTTGCCAGAGAATCTTAGTTTTAATCTACTTGAAGAGCAAAAATCTAAAAATTTTTCTTGATTAGGAACTAGTTTTTTATTTTGAAACATAATTGCTAGCAATACAGCTAAGCTATAAGCTTCTTGACAGTTGAAAGATTCTTTTTGAGTATCATCTTTTTCTAAGTTTATTTGGCCATTTTCTAATGAAACATTAAAAGAATCATTTGGTTCAGTTTTTAAAAAAGATTCCAATCTTTTTATTAAATCATTTAATTGAGAATCTTTTGATTCTTCACAAGGCCTATCTTCTTTTGTTGCATTTTGTTCTTCTGAGGTAGAATATGCATAGAAGTTGCAAATAATTAAGCCAGCTAATAATTGTTTTTTCATAAAATTCCTTTTGTTGTTATAGATAAAAAATTATACGAAGATATAGTAGTCCTATTTTTTCAAAATTCAATTCTAATTGTACTTTTTACAAATAATAAGGATTTTGTTAAGATGGTTATATAAACCTTAAAAGTCTTTATGTTGTAAATTCTATGATATCTCCTTATTCAATCAATCAACACAGTGAACTAAAAAGTAGTATTATTTCAAAAAAATCTGTTGTTTCACGCCAAATCACTGATTTAGATTTTATACAAAGTTCATCAATTTTGCATAAAGTTTTTCTTAAAGAAAAAGCTGAATATCAATTACACATTATTCTTTGTCAGGTTAAACAAGCAACGATAGAAATTGAGATAGAGGCTCAGGGTGATCAGTCTTCTTTTGAGATAGTTTTTTTATATGCATTATCAACTGACCAAAAAATTACGATCATTACCAAGCAAAAACATACAGGTCAAAAAACAGAAAGTAAGTTTTATGCACGTGGGATTGTCAAAGATAATGCAATTGTTCATCATCAAGGACTTATTTTAATAGAAGAAGATGCACAAAAAACAGAATCTTTTTTGGAGCATAAAGCTCTTGTTCTAGGTTCCAATGCAAAAGTTATCCTTGTTCCATCTATTGAAGTTTTGAATCATGATGTGCAATGTTCTCATGGAGCTGCAGTTGGACAGTTTCAGCAAGAGCATGTATGGTACTTGAGATCACGTGGTTTTGATGAAAAGCAGGTATATCAAATGCTTATTAAATCATTTTTTAGTGAATTTATAGAAAAATTTGATCAGCCTGAAAAATTATTGGAGAGCTTATGTCAAAAAATAGTATGAATATAATGGAGTTTCGATCATCTTTTCCTATTTTGCAAAATAAAATTCATAGTTGTCCATTAATTTATTTTGATTCTGCATCTACTGCGCAAGTACCACAGCAAGTTGTTGATGCCATGAGTGATTATTATTTGAAGTATAAAGCAAATGTTGGCCGTGGAATTTATACTTTTGCAGAAAAAGCAACCAGTGAATATGAAAAATCTCGTGCGGACGTCGCAAAATTTATTGGAGCTGCGCCTTGTAATATTGTATTTACTTCAGGAGCTACAGCTTCGATTAATTTAGTTGCTAACTCATGGGCAGTGCATAATCTAAAATCTGGTGATGAAATATTAATTTCGGCAGTTGAGCATCATTCTAACTTTTTACCATGGCAAGAATTAGCATTAAAACTGAATCTTGTTTTAAAAATTATTCCCGTAACAGAACATGGTATGATTGATATAGATCAACTTAAACAACTATTGAATAAAAAAACGAAGCTTATTGCTCTTGTTCACAGTTCTAATGTGACTGGAGCAACCAATCATGTAGATGCAGTATGTTCTCTTGCTAAGTCAGTTAATGCTGCAGTTTTAGTAGATGCCTGTCAGTCTATTGCACATCAAAAAATTGATGTGCAAACCATGAAATGCGATTTTTTAGTTTTTTCAGGACATAAACTGTTTGGTCCAACGGGTGTTGGAGTTTTGTATGTAGCAAGTCATCAGATTGATCAGATGAAACCATCAGAGTTCGGTGGTGGTATGGTTTTTTCAGTTGGCGAAAAGCATTCAGAATATAGGTCATTTCCAAAGGGATTTGAGGCAGGAACTCCCAATATTGCAGGAGTCATTGGTCTAGGTGCTGCAATTAACTTTGTGCAAGAATATATAAACTTTGATCAATTAAAAAAACATGAAACAGAATTAGTTGAACGAATGATTTTAGGATTACAAAAAATAGAGGGAATAAGGATTATAAGTTTTAATCCTATAGCTATTCCTGATTCTCATGCTCATTTGGTAACATTTGTTTCAGATAAGTATCATGCGCATGATATCGCAGCTTATCTTGATAGATATGGAGTTGCTGTGCGCGCAGGACATCATTGTGTTCAGTTGTATCATCAGTGGTGTAATTTGAATGCGACGGTACGAATGAGTTTTTCAGGTTACAACACTTTACAGGAAGTTGATTTTGTTATTCAAAAATTACAAGAATTTTTAGGATAATTTATGAGTTTATTCCAAAGCTATGTAGTCCTGTAATCAGGGAATTGTAGTCTTTGTTAAATAAAACAACATTATATCCATATTGTTTTGTGCGTGATGCAAATTTTGATTCTGTTTCAATCCAGAGAGCATGATTAGCGTCTGTGTTGGTTTTAGCAAGAACATCTTGATAATAATCTTGGTAAGGCTTGAGTTTGTGTATATCGCCTGACATAATCGTTCCAGAAAAACAATTAAAGATTCCAGGGAAAACTGATTTAAGTGAGCTGATATGGGCCCAATTTCCAACTAGGTAAAGTTTATATCCCTTTTGTCGAAGAGAAGAAAGAAGTTGTTCAATTTTTGAACGAACTTTTTGTGTATCAGCTAAATTTTGAGGGGTAAGCATCATATTAACAATTGAGATTAGAACTTTAG
This sequence comes from uncultured Pseudomonadota bacterium, assembly GCA_964400275.1. Classification (GTDB taxonomy): domain Bacteria; phylum Babelota; class Babeliae; order Babelales; family Chromulinivoraceae; genus JACPFN01. Next base: position 53,528 of record CAYNSS010000003.1, on the reverse strand, counting down.
TTTCGATATCAGAAAGGTTTTTATTGCTAAGGTATTTGTGAATAATATCTTTAATTTTTGTATTATTTTGGAGCTGAGCAAGCCAGTCGGAAAGAATCAAAGGCATTTCAAGGTTGTTATTATAAGTAACTTGATGTGAGATTGCTTTAACTCCTTTAAGAACTTTAAATAAGGTTTCTTGGCTTGGTAGATGACCAACATAGCTTAAGTATCTTAAAGAATTAATTTTGCCAACATAGCTTGAAGCTTTCATGTCATCAGTGGTAAATATAGCTTCAATGTCAAAAAATATTGTAGTTATATTTTTTGGTGTAATTGTGTTAAATATCGAGAGAATAAGAAAAAAGAAAATAAAAAATAAATTTCTCATAAAATTTCAAAACCTTAATAAAAACTATAAGTTTGTATTTTAACTTTAGCAAAAAATAAGTAAACTGTATATACTTCAGCTTTTTGCTTATTTTAAAGGTTTTTTTGATAGGTTTTAATATGTTAGATCGATTTAAATTTTTGCAAGAACTTGAAAAAATAGAGAAACAGGTTGTTGTTGATTTTGAATCTTATAAAAATGAGTTGCTAGATGTTTGGACGAAAATAAAGTCTGATGAAACTATTGCTTCTCGAATTTCTTCTAAAAAATGGTCTATATTGGTACCTTTTTGGCAATCTAAGCTAGAGAAAACTTATACGATTAATCCACATCCTCATCCATATGCTGTTTTAGCAATTGATGGGTCTCAAATTTATTATGATAAGCATCAAGGACCAGCTTGTGGTTTAATTAATGTGGGAACTGTTTTTTTACATTACCAAAAAACCCAAAGTTTTGTTGATTTACAATCATATCCTGAAATTATCGTTTTTAACGAAACAGATTTTCAAGACAAGGGTACAGAATTTATTAATTTATATCGAGAAAAGCAAGAATTAAGTACAGCTTTTAAATATTTTTTAGAGTATCAAAAAAATATTAAAAGCCCTGAAAACATGACTCCTATGGTATGTTTTTTTGATGGATCTTTAATTTTTTTTCAAGCAGATAAAAAAGATGATGAGTCAGTAGTAAATTTTTTTGCTGAATATATGACGCAATTAGAGCTTTTTTTTCAACATGAGATTTTGCATATTGCTTATATGAGTTTTCCAAGAACAAAAGATTTAATAAATATTGCACGTTTGGCAGATGTAGATTTTAATGAAAAAGATCTAGAAAAAAATAGTTCATGGGCGAAATTCTCAGATATGGATCTATTGCAATTGTTTTTATCTATTGGTCAAAGAACAATTATTTTTGAAAGTAAAGCTCCTATTTGTTATGCATATCCAAAACATTTAAAGCCTTATTTTTGTTACTTAAATGTTGGAGTTGAAATAGTAAGGCTTGAGTTCTCTGCTTGGATTGCACATTCAGAAAAATTAGTAGATTTAGTTTGCTCTATTGTTTTAGATCAAGCTCAAAAAGGTAAAGGATATCCAGTTGCTTTATTTGAAGCCCATGAGCAAGCAGTTATTAAATCATATGATCGAGAATTTTTTTACGAAATGATTAAGCAAGCTTACTTTCGACATAATAAAACATATAAAATATCTTGCAAGAGCAGCAGAAAAATGCAAACTCCCGTTTAAAAATATTAAGTTTCTTTTTAACTTTATTAAAGCTTTTTATTTTTTAAAAAATCATACAGGTCAATTTTATTGAAACTGTTTTTTTCGATACAAAATAGTTGGTATCTTTTGGCAATGATTTGAAAATAGAGAATATTGCTAAATCTATATTTTGCAGTTATAGTAATTGCAATCAAAGATCATAAACCTTACTAAAATTGAAAAATAAAACAACTCAATCTATTAAAAGGATGGACATGAATAGAGTGTATTTTTTTGTGCAGTTATTTGTATTTAATACTGTAATAACAATAAATGTTATAGCAGGCCAAGATGCTATTAATTATAAAACAGAACAACAAGATTCTTATGGACATACAGTAACGCCTCTTTCTTCACAACATGACAGTTCTGGAAATGGTCGACATTTGGTAACCCCTGTTTCTCCAAAAAAGAAAAAAGCATGCGTAGAAGAATGTGCAGCGATTCTATTAATGAATGATACAAATAAAAATAATCAAAGTGATCGTGAATCATTTAAAAGACAATCATCAGCAGCTTTTCTTGCAAGTGTTCCAAGCCATTTGGATATGCATTCACAAGAATCATTTACAGATTTAGAAGGATCACTAAATGGAACAAAAACATTATCAGTTCCCAATAACCATAGTTTTCATCGAGTTACTCCAGTAAAACCTTTTAATAGAGATCATCAAGTTACCCCTGTCGGAAAATAATTTTAAAAAAATAAAAAAGCGCAGTTTTTTAGCTGCGCTTTTTTTTATCCTAAGAATTTTTTAAATATCGAACTGATAAAGCCATCGCTTTCATCGGGGATATTGCCTAATTTTTTTGAGTAATCCTCTAGAGCAATTTTTTGGTCATCAGTAGATTTTTTTGGAATGTAACATTGGGTAATTACGATGAGATTTCCAATCTCTTTGCCTTTGAGTTTTGCAAATCCTTTTCCAGGAATAATAATTTTTTCACCAACTGGACAACCCTTTGGGACTTTGACAGAAATCTTAGTTCCATCAATGTTTTCAATTTCCATCTGACAGCCGAATACAAGTTGTGGATAGGTAAGCATAAGGGTGCAAACTAAATTATCTTCTTCACGGGTGAATTTTTTATTTGATTGTACGCGTACTTTAACATACAAATCACCGCTTGATCCACCATACAGTCCAGCATCACCTTTACCAGAGACTCGAAGTTCAGCCCCATCAAATATTCCTGCTGGAATATTGATAGAAAATCGTTCAAATTCTTGTTTTCGAGATTGGCCTTTACATGTTGGACATGGATTTTTGATAATAAATCCTTGTCCTTGGCAGCGGTAACATGCTTGAGCAACAGAGAAAAATCCTTGTTGATAGCGAACTTGTCCAGCGCCTTTACAATCTGAGCATGTTTCTAGGTCAGTTTTATTTTTATATCCTTGATGATTACAATCTTTGCAAATAAAAGCATGGTAATAACCAACTTCTTTTTTTGTTCCAAGATACGCTTCTTGAAGTGAGATTGAAATATCATGAATTACATCATGACCTCGCTGAGGTGTTGGTCCTGTTTTTTTACGCTTAGGAGCTCCACCAAATCCACCGCCAAAAATATCTCCAAGATCGATGCCACCGCCAAAAATATCACCAAAGTTTTTGAAAATATCATCCATATTTTGATGACCGCCACCGCCAGAGTTCATGTTTTGATAGCCATCATGACCAAATTGATCATATTTAGCTCTCTTTTGTTCATCAGAAAGTACTTCGTATGCTTGAGCAGCTTCTTTAAACATTTCTTCAGCATCTTTATTGCCTGGATTACGATCAGGATGATATTTCATCGCAAGTTTGCGATAAGCTTTTTTGATTTCATCCAAGGATGCAGATTTATTGACTCCAAGGATATCGTAAAAGTTTCGGTTACTCATAAAATTTATAATGTTTAAGTTTAGAATTAGAAATAATTATCATTTTTATAATGATAGTATATCAGAAAAATAGTTAGGTTAAAATATGCCAGCTAATTTCAAAAGTTTCTTTATTAATAAATTTTGGCAATTGATTGAAAAGTCCTACGCGCTTTATTGATTCAATAATAAATATATTAATGATCTCATGTTTGCTTGGCTTTAAAATACGTACGTCAAGAAGTTGTCCTTCCTTGGTAACCTTCATAAAGCAAACAATGGTTTCTCCTCGTGTCTGTGGCAATAAATGTAGTTGACTGTTTGATCGCATTGATGCAACAATCATATTTGCCATTTGATTGAGATAGGTAATATATTTAAGTTCATCGCCTTGTGGAATATCAGGACTGGTCCCTTGCATCATCATGTGAGCGCTATTACCAACGCTTACACTAGTACTACTAAAACCTAAACCGATGTCTTTGTATGAAATAGATTTCATTTTATTTGTCTGTGGTGTTGGCACATTTTCATACTTTTCATCTTTTTCTATGAGTTTTTCTTGTAATGTTTTTTTTCCTAAGAAATCAAGATTAGTATCAAATACTATATCCTTTTTTTTATCTATAGGTTGGGCAGAATTGGATCTATGTTCAGAAGAAATCGTTTCTTTAACGGGTAAAGATTTTGTTTCTGAAGTAGGGTCTTGTCGAATAATATCAGTGGTTGGTTGTAATAATTTTTTGCCTGAATCAGAAGGTGTTTCGGCAGTTGTATTTTTTTGAGATTTTATTTCTTCTTTTTTTGGGGCTTGAATTTTAGGTTCTTCTTTTTGTTTATTTTCAGTTGCTTTTTTTTCTTGAATCAAAGCGTTGTCGCCATTAAAATCTTGTTGATCAACTCCTTGTTTGCCAGGCATGATTTTTGGAGATTTCATAACAGGGGGAGGTGTTTTAGGCTCTTCTTTTTTAGGTTCAGGTTGTAATTTTGGTTGTGCAGGGGGAGTTATTTGTTGTGCAGTATTTGCAGGAGGGTTGGTCCATAAAACAGCTTGATCATTTGAGTTAATTCGTGGAATTTCATAAGACTTTTCAAATTCAAAACGATAGAAAATAATTGCAAGCATAACCAATAAATGAAGTAAAATAGAGCTTAATATCAGCGTTAATATACTGGATTTTTCTTCTTGAAGATTTTTTTCATTCATTCTATTAAGCCTTTTTATTCCGACGTAGCTATTTTTAAATGAGCATAGACGGATTATTTTTTATTTATAAGTAAGCATAGCTTAAATCATAGGCAAAAAGCTAGATCTGTTCAAGATAAAAAAATCCTTGTTTTTTTGATAGTTGGTATTTTTGAAATAGAGTGTGACTATTGCTTTGATTATTTTTTAAAAAACGAATAATTTCTTGAAAAAGGGCTGTTGTTGCAGTAAAGGCTATTTTCTCTTTAATCAGTATCGTTAGTAAAACTTTATGCTGTATAATTTGATCAAGTTCTAAAAATTTTTGAATATTAATATGACTCTCTTGGTCATGCTTTGTAATATTTTTAATGATTATACTATTTTGATTGGTGATAAAATCATCGGCTAATTGAAGTTGTTTGATACAGTTTGGAATTGTTGTCTGCCATCGTGCATCGATAGTGCTTAAAATAGGCAGTAAATCGAGGCGAATTCGGTTTCTTAAAAAGTTTTTTTCTAAATTAGTACTATCAGTCAAATAATCTAATTTATGTTTTTTAAGGTAATTTAAAATATCAGCTTTGCTGAATCCAAGAAGAGGGCGTAAATAGAGTCCGTCTTGAATACGCATACAGGATAATCCAGATAATGAACTTCCTCTTAAAAGTCTGATGAAAAAGGTTTCGATTTGGTCATCTGCATGATGCGCAAGAGCAATTGCATGAGCATTATGCTTTTTTGCTAATGTTTCAAAAAAATAGCGACGTAATTTTCTGCCTATTTCTTCTTTGGATCCATTGTATTTTGGTTGAAAATCAAGATCAGATGCAGTATTTGAAATGAAGTCAATATCTAGCTTTTTACAAAATTGTTCGCACCAAATAGAATCTTTGTGTGATTCTTTTCGCCAGCCATGATCTAGATGAGCAGCAATGATTTTCAGATTCATTGTATCTTTAAGTTGGGCTAATAAATGTAAGAGACAAACAGAATCTGGGCCACCAGAAAAACCAACAATGATGGTGGTTTCAGGAATTAAAAAAGAAGTAATTTGTTCAGGAATTATTATTTTTGAATCGTTAATTTTAGAAGACCGCATTTGATAAGTTCTTTGCAAGTTTCGGTACTGTTTTTATGTTCGATAGCTTTAAATCCTAATTCACGAGCTGTAGCAATATTGTGAGGTTCATCATCAAAGAACATACATTCTGTTGGATTTAAATTGCATTTAGCGAGTACTTTTTTATAGAATTCTGGATTAGGTTTAGCTAATTTTTCTTTACCAGAAATAAAGATCTCATCGCAAAGATCAAATAATTTTGGATATTTGTTATAAACAGAGGCAAATGAATCTTCATCCCAGTTTGATAAAATACATACGCGATAACCGGCTTCTTTGAATTTTTTAAGAAGTTTTGCCATAGGTAGAACTAGCGTTTGCGAGGCAGTTAATTTTTTTGCGGTAAACATAAGCTCTGAGATACTATAAAAAAGGTTTTTTTCAGCCGTTGAAAATGTACTATTTTCAATAGCTTGATCAGCTAAATCTTTAATTTTTTGAGGGCTTTGTAACCCCGTTTGCCAGTCAGCTAAAATAAGAGGTAGTTTTTGTCCGTTGTTATAAACAGGATTAGTGCTGATAGCTGGAATTGTAGCCAAAATTTTAAAAAATTCTGTTTTAGCATCAATGCTTAATAATTTGTATAGTAAGCTTGGATTTTTTAAAATGATAGGAATAAAAAGTGAAGCTTTAGTTGATGAGGAAGTTTCTAAAAGAACATCTCCAACGTCAAAAATAACAGTTTTAACACCTGATTGCTCAGGAGAGTTAATAGTTGTTGTAGTATTAGGAGCTTGTTTTGCTGCTGTAAATAAAAACAGTCCAGTAACGGCAAGAACCGCACACAGCCAGGAACGTTTTTTTCTAAAGATTGATTCTTTTGGAATCAAGTTTTTAATAGTATTTATCATATTTTTAAGGGTATCAGGTCCTTAAAAAAATGCAAAAGGGGATAGGTGTATTTTAGTAGAGGTTTATAAAGAAAGATTACTAGCCATCGAATTTGATCCATTATTCATTAGGATCAATTGCATAAAGAATACTAAAGCAAGGCATCTTTTTTAAAAGATGATTAAATAGTTTATATTTATAAGTTTTTTTGTTGTTAAATTCGTATAAACCTTTTGATTAAATTTATTAAATTGGTATTCTTTAAGGTGAATTTATAAAAAACTTACATTAAGGGTTAAGGGATAACTATGGTTTCTCATTTTTTATCAGGTGTCTTAGGCGCAGTATTGGTTTTAAATTATCCATCACAAGAATCTCAAATAAATAAAATTACTGCTGAAGTTTTAATGATATTAAAAAAAGTACAAAGCCCTTTACTTCAGAAAATTACTGAAGAAATATCAAGAAATAATGATTATCTTATGAATGCAAAACCATTTGGAATAGAAAATGGTGTTCCTAAGGCAGTTGTAGCTGCTACAGCTATATATTTGGCTTATTATGGTTATAAGAAACATCAAGAAAGTGAGCAAAAAGATTCTTGTTCAAAGAATCAAGATCAAAAGAAAGAAGATTATAGTAACAAGCAAGAGCAAATATAATTAAATTAAATATTTTCACATTGAAGGTTACTATATGTCTAAGAGATTAGTTTTGGCAATGCTATTGCTTGCTTTAAATTTATATTCAGTTGGCAGCATAAAAAATGAACACATAGTGCGTGTTAATAATTATGTGCATCATGATCTCTCAGGAGTTGTGTGTAATACCTATCGTTTCGCAACAGCAGAAGAAAAAGCATTAGCTGTTAAAAAAGCAGAATTAGAATTGATTTGGTTACAAAATCCTAAGCCTATCTTGGAAGTACTTGGTGATGCTATCGCAGGTAATTATAATTATTTAGTTAGTGTAAAGCCGTTTGGAGTTCCCTATGGTTTTCCAATTGCAGCAGTAATTGTTATTGGTTATGGATGTTATAAAGCATATACAACAGAAACAAAATAAAATTATTTTGAACATAAAAAAAGAGCCTCTGGAAAACAGAGGCTCTTTTTTTATGTTCAACTGTAATTAAATATCAAGATTTTTAACGAATCGTCCGTTACGTTCGATAAACTTACGGCGACCGATCACGTCATCACCCATCAAAGTTGAGAACCATGAATCAGCTTCAAGGGCATCTTGGATAGAAACCTGAAGCATAGATCTTGTTTTTGGATCCATTGCGGTTTCCCAAAGTTGATCAGGATTCATTTCACCAAGACCTTTGTAGCGTTGAATGCTCATGTGTGCTTTTGATAACTGACTGATAGCAATAATAAGTTCGATAATGCCTTTTTTAGTGATGACTTTATCTTTTTCTGAAAGATTCCAAGCTTCATTTTCAAGGAACATTAAAGAGTTGAGAAGTGTTGAAAGTTCTTCAACTTCTTCAGCTACAAAAAAGTTAACATCAAGAGTCCATGAAATATTATTCTTTTGGAATAGTAGTTCATTTTTAGAACGTTCATATGTTGATGCTTTGCGCGCAACTTTTGCAGGTGTTTCTTCTTCACCTTCTGTTGCAACATCTAGTTCGTTTTCATCAGTATCGATTTCTTCAACTTCAGTATCATCATCAGTTAATTCTAATGTATGCGTACTGATAGTAAAATCTTCAAAGTATGATTGAAGTTTTTTAAGAATAGCGTCGATGTTTGAAAGGTCTTTTATTTTGTTTTCTTGTAAGAATAATGCAAGTAGATGACAGTGGCGATATTCAAGTTTGAACTGATCGCTAATTTCATGAATCTTGTGTTCATAGGCAGCAATTTCATCTAAGAGAGCTTTCCATGATTTTTCATCGAAAGTTTTTTTTGTTCCTGCAAAATTAAGATTTAATGCAGCCCAGTCAAAGATAAATGCACGTAGTTGCGAATCATCCTTCAGGTACTGTGACATTTTACCAATCTTTGCTTTGTACAAAGGTGGTTGTGCGATGTACAGATATCCTTTTTCAATGATTTGTTTCATGTATCTAAAGAAGAAGGTTAAAAGAAGTGTTCGAATGTGAGATCCGTCAACGTCAGCATCTGTCATCAGAATAATTTTGTGATAACGAACTTCTGTACAATCAAATTCTTCTGCTTCAGGGTGACAACCAACTGCTGAAATTAAACATTTAATCTCTTCGTTTGCAAGCATTTTATCAAGTCGTGCTTTTTCAACGTTAAGAATTTTACCTTTGAGTGGTAAAATGGCTTGCGTGAATCTGTCACGAGCTTGTTTTGCAGAACCACCCGCAGAGTCTCCCTCTACGATGAATAGTTCAGTGGTTGTAGGATCTTCGTTTGAACAGTCAGCAAGTTTTCCTGGAAGTACTGATCCTTCAAGAACTGTTTTTCTTCGTGTGATATCACGAGCGCGTTTTGCAGCTTCGCGAGCACGTTTGGATAGTTCAGCTTTTTGTAAAATCTTTTTAGCAGTATTTGGATTTTCTTCAAAATACTCATCAAGTTTTGCAAAAACCCAAGAATCAACAAGGCCTTTGATTTCATTGTTGCCAAGTTTTGTTTTAGTTTGACCTTCAAATTGTGGTTCTGGAACCTTAATGCTGATAACGCATACAAGACCTTCTCGGACATCTTCGCTTGAAAAGCCTTCGCTGTCTTTAATCATCTTGAGCATTGTGCCGCGTTTATTACAAGCTTTCGTTAAGGCTGACTTAAATCCACTGACGTGGGTTCCGCCTTCAACAGTGTTAATGTTGTTTACAAATGAGAAAATTTGTTCGCTATAGCCATCATTGTATTGCATAGCAATTTCAAGGATGTATTTTTCATCTTCATGCTGAATAGATATGATGTCTTCAAAAATTGGAGTTTTTTTAGCGTTCACTGATTCAACAAACGATACGATTCCACCTTCATAGAAGAATACGTGTTCTTTGTTAGAGCGTTGGTCAGTAATGCTAATTTTTAAATTTTTATTTAAAAAAGCGAGTTCGCGTAAGCGTGCTGAAAGTATATCAAAGCTAAATTCAGTTGTTTCTTGAAAGATTTCACCATCAGGAAGAAAGGTAACTTTAGTACCGCGTTTTTCAGTTGATCCAGCTTCTTTTAAAGGAGCTACAGGATCACCTTTTTTGTAGGATTGTTTATAAACTTTTCCATCTTTGTATATTTCAAGATGAAGATCTTTTGAAAGTGCGTTTACAACTGAAATACCAACTCCGTGAAGTCCACCTGAGTATTTGTAAGAATCTTTATCAAATTTACCACCAGCATGAAGCTTAGTAAGTACGACTTGAGCTGCTGAAACTTTTTCAGTTGGATGGATATCAACCGGGATACCTCGTCCATTATCTTCTACAGAGCATGATCCATTGGTATGTAAAATAACTTCGATGTTATTGCAATGTCCTGCTAAAGCTTCGTCAACTGAGTTATCAACAACTTCATAAACAAGATGATGGAGTCCTTGAGGTCCAGTACTGCCAATGTACATAGCTGGTCGTTTTCGAACGGCCTCAAGTCCTTCCATAATTTTAATGGACTGGGCTCCATATTCGGAACCACTTTTTTTATTTGAAGGATTGTCTGGTTTATCTGCCACAAGAATTCCCTGATTTTCTATAAAAAATGTTTACTTTTTATCGCAAAAAAAATTAATTCATATACAATGAATAAATTATTTTGAATGCTTATTAAAAAGTTTAGTAAATAAATTGAAAAATTCCAAACTTTTTAAAAGTAGTCATGTTTTAATAATGTTATAAGGGATTTCTCAGGTATGAAGGACGATAGTTTCTTTATCAGAGCTGCATACGATCAGGCACTAAAAGCTTTTAATGTTCAGGAAGTGCCTATAGGAGCAGTCATTGTTGATCAAAAAGGAAATATTCTTGCGCGAGCATATAATCAGGTTGAAAAAGTTAAAACTCAAACAGCTCATGCAGAGATATCTGTCATTAAAAAAGCAGCAAAAAAAATAAATAATTGGCGTCTTGAAGGCTTGACTTTATACGTGACGGTTCAACCTTGTATGATGTGTCTGGGTCTTATTTATTTATCAAGAATATCGCGAGTTGTATATGGTGTTATATCGCCTAAATATGGATTTGATTTAAGTGATCATTTGTCCTTGGGAATTTATAAAAATTTGCATACCTCGATACAGTGTATAGACTATAGGCCAGCTCAAGAGCTATTAAAAAAGTTTTTTGAAAAAAAAAGGAGAAGAAATGAAAATAAGTCGAGTAGAACTCGAAAAGATAAAACAGGAATTACTTGCAAGAAAACAGCAACTTGAACAGGATCTTCAGGATTTGTCAACACAGCAAATGGTAGATAAATCTTCGCAGGATGATGCTGATCAAGTAGTTTCAAATCTTATGGAAAACTTAAGAAATTCTTTACAGGATACTGAATATCAAGAATATTCAAATATTATTGCAGCGCTTGATGCAATGGATAAGGGCACTTATGGCATTTGCCAAGAATGTGGACAGCATATATCTGAAAATCGTTTAAAATATAATCCAAATGCTCGTCGTTGCCTTGCTTGTCAAGAAAATGCTGAGAATCGTTTTTAGTAATATTTATTATATGCCCTAAGGATAATAATGAAAAAAAATATATATATCTTATTTGTAATTCTATCTTTTTTAAATCTCAAGGCAGAATCTTATAAAATTGAAAAAATTGAGTCTGTTGATTTATCAAAGGAATATAAAGTTTTTGCTGCTTTTAGATCATATTTTGCAGATGAGTCAGCAGTTGTTTGTGAGCAGTCATTTGATGAGGAAGAGCAAGCTTATTATCAAAAATCAGAAACGAGATTGTTTTTGCATGCGCTTTTGGGCGATGCAGTGATTGGGTATATTTCATGTGATTTAATTTCAAAAAACCATGTAATAGTTACTCAGTGGGCAATAGAGCCATCTGTTTTCGAGACAATGCTTATTAAGGATTTGTTGTTTGCCATATTTCAACAAATGAACAATATACAAACTTTGCGAATTAGTTGTCCAACCCAAAGCGCTGAGCTTGTCAGTTTTTTTGAGGATTTAGGATTTCAATTGGTAGAGAAATTATCAAATTCAAAAAATATAGTGTTTGAATTTAAAAAAAGTTCAAAGTGTAAACTATGTGATCTTTTGTATGGAAATATATGGCAAGTAGAAGATGAAGAGGATGATCAGGAAGGTTCAGAAACAGGGATAATTGTGTCTTCTTCTGAGCTAGCAATGTCGGATGTTGATTATAATTAATAATTTTTTAAAGAATATTTAGTAACTTTTTTGACATTTTTTATGACTTTTGTATCCTGAAATATAGTTACTTTAATAAGATGAATTCTTCAAAGTAAGAATTTATTTGAATTTGAATAAAAAGATTGCATGTAATTCTTTATAGGAATTACGAAAAGTTTCGAAAATTACAGATAGTTTCACGAAAGGCTTACTTTATTATGGCACAAGCTTCAGCTTCTACAAAAAAACCAGCAGCAAAGGCTTCATCTCAAGCGAAACCAAAAGTTTCAGCAAAAAAATCAGAAATTGTAAATAGACCATTTGCGCAAGCAACCGGCCGTAGAAAATCATCTGTAGCTCGTGCATGGCTTCGTAAAGGAAATGGCCAATTAATGGTTAATGGTCTTGCGCATGATGAGTATTTCAAGGTCCAAACAGCTATTGAAGCATCACAAGCTTCATTTAAAGCGTTTTCAGTTACTTCAGGTATGACAGCTGATGTAAGAATTACTGGTGGTGGTTATTCTTCACAAGCAGGCGCTATGCAACTTGCTGTTGCACGAGCACTTTTAGCTTTTGATGAAAATTTAAAATCAGATTTACGAAAACAAGGTTTTATAACTGTTGATTCACGAGTTAAAGAACGTAAAAAATACGGTCAAAAAGCAGCTCGTCGTAAATTCCAGTTTACAAAACGTTAATTTTTGCGTTATTTCGAAATTCAAAAAGCCAGGTTTATGCCTGGCTTTTTTGTTGTCTAAAATTTGAAAATGTTTAACATTAAGTTTATCTTTTTTTAAAAACCATTGATTTTATAATCGTTTGGCATTTAGTATTTAGATGTGTTGAAAATGAAAATGGAGGTTTTTCATGAAAAGATTATTTTGTATGATAATCAGTATGATTTTTTTTTCAGTAGTAGCATCAGCAGCAGAAGGGGTTGCAGGATCTGCTGATTCTATATCAGATATAAAACACATTCTGGCAGATGTTGAATCTCAGCGTTTAAGTATGCTTAGTTCGTATACTCTTCCAATGCTTAAAGAGTATGCATCTTCTAACTACTTTACTCCTAGAAAAGATGTAAATTTTGATAGCGTTGGCTATGGCATATTATTGAGGGCTAAGCATTTATCTGCTGATATTAATTTATCTTTAAAAGATTTGATTTTAAAAAGAACAATTGTTGATGAAAAACTTGAGAATAGGAAAAAAAGAGTAGCGCACGAAGAAGTTATGGAAAAGATAGATGATCTTTATGAATTGATTTTTGCAAAGATCGAAAGAAAAATGAATAAAAATTATGATTCTTTATTTTCAGAGCCTCTTCAAGATAGGTACTATATGATTCTAAAAGAAGAGTTAAAGAATAGTGATGCTCAAGATATAGTTGAAGTTTTATCTTCTGTTGCAACAATATGGGATTTATATGCAGCTTATTTTGGTAACTTTGACACTGTTGATATTACTTCATTTGCATTAGAAGGGGTAAGGTGGACTCCTCATGATTGGAGGTCAATTATATTAGCCTCAGGATTTCATGTATATAATGAATTTTTTGAAGGAATAATGAAGTATTATAAAGAAATTAAATTTAAACATGAAACAATAGTAAGAAAGTATGTAGCGCCAGTAATTAGTTCATTGGTAAGATCTAATATGCCTAGTGGATTATTGATGTTGTTACCAACAGAACAACAAGACATTTTATTTCTACGGGCAGAACTATATCAAAATGAAAAACATATGTATTCACCGAATTATGCTTTATTGGGTAGTGATATTATGGGTTATCTTTCAAATAGTAATTGGGCTAATTCGTTGTCAAATAAATATGAAAATATAAGAACATATTTTTATTCACCAAGTCGTTTATCAAAAGCAACTCAAGTAGAATCGCCTGTTGTAGAATTAACTCAGCAACGATCTATAGGTGTAGATACCAAAGAATTAAAAAATTTAAGGAATAGTGTTTCTTCTCTTGGTTCTCAATCTTTTTCTGAAGGATCCGATGAAGATCGATCTTCTGGTGATGTGACTAAGGGTGTTGTTCAAGCAGAAGGGGTATCTTCGGATGGATCTTTAGATGATGATTATGTTTCGCATCAAAGACAAGAAATATCGCCACTTGAAGAGGCTCTTTAAAATCAAGAGCACCCTAAGACTTTAGTTTAAGTTTTTTGTAAAACTATTGATTTGAGCTGTTATTTAATTGTACTATTTCTATATATAGAATGAAAAATGGAGGTTTTTCAATGAAAAAAATAATTTATAGTTTGGGACTGTGTGGTTTTTTAGTTGCTTCATATTCGGTAATAATAGGTTTAGAAGATGAAATACCAGCTTTAATGAATTCATCAGAGAATTTATTTGAAGGTAAAAATTCATTAGATCCTATTGATTCTGAGCGTTCATCTGATTTACATGATCCAGAGGTTGTAGATGATCAAGATTTGTTTAAAAATGATGAGGTGATGAACGATAAGGATCATGAGTCAGAAGACGATATGTTAGATGATACTCATAAGGCTGTTGATAATGAAAATGATTTAGAATCCGATAAAAGCATTGATGATGAAAACACTCATGAATCTGAAAGTTTTTTAAAAGAACATCATGAACCAGTTGTGTCTGATGCAACAGTAAAATCTAAAGATGCAGATGTTGCCGGATTTTCAAAATTAACAACTAAGGATTTACATGAAATTATCGAAAAGCATGAAAAAACAGCAGAAAGATATAAAGAGCTTGCAGGAAATATTCAAAAAGTATGGGCAGCATTGCAAGGATCTGAACTGGGTAAAGAGGTAAATGTTGTAGAGTTAACTCAATTGCTTCACAATGTAGAGCATGCTTATAAAAATGCAGGAAGTGTTTTTGAGCTGATGTTAGCAATTCAAAAGCTTGGATTTGATTTGGGGGATAAGCTTGAGTCTGAATTACATCTTAAGGCAAAAGATTTATCAGCAAAAGCAGAAGAACTAACAGAAAAGGCTGCTGAAGAGATGGAAAAAAGTTTAGGCATTAAACACAAGGATTAAGCATTTAAAATTGGTTATTGCTTATTTTTGACCTATAAAAGATTAAAAATTAAAGACGGGTGTTCGTAAAAAAGCGCCTGTTTTTATTTTTGTGTATTTATTTAAAACGTCAAAATATTTACAACTTATTTGAACAATATTTTTGTAAAGAATGTTCAGTTCTTGAGGGTTTTGGATTTTGCTTGGCTTGAGTATTTATGTTTTTTGCGATTAAAGATATCAGGTATTTCTAGTTGTTTTATAAAAAGCAGCGTTTCTTGGCATTTTTTGAGTTGATTTAAACCATTAATTCATGAGATTATAATAAATCTTTAAAATTTATAAAAAAACATATAAAAACTATTGATTTTTATTTAATAAATAAGGTATTTTATATTTAATATGTAAACAATAAGTTTATATAATGGAGGTAAAAATGAAGAAGAGAGTAAATAGAAGTCTTGTTTTGCTTGCTATGTGTATGCAGTCTATGCCCGGTAAAATTATTACTGTTGAGCAGGTTACTATGGCAGAGGCTTATGTTAAACCAGTAGAAAAGAATAATACAACAGGAAGATTGTTGCGTATTCATACTAATTTACAAGTAGCAAATTTGACTGATAAACAAGTTCAAGTTGTTTATGAAAACTTAGATGATTTGCAAGATTTAAACGAAGATAGAGACGAACGTTTATTTAAAAATAAAACAACTCAAGAAAAGAAAAAGCATATAGAAAATAAGGTTTTAGAAGTTACAGCATTACTTAAAAATAAACCTTTATCAAAATCTGAACAACAAAAAGCGTCTAAGTATTTAAGCGCTATAGAAAATATTGTTCAAGGTTCAATGCAAAGAAATTCAAAGTAAAGAAAAAAGATTTTTAATGGAGAGTAACTATGAAAAATAAATTGTTAGTAACGTTAGCAGTTCTATCACTCGGATCTCAAGCTGTTTTTACAACGGGGATGGATCCTAAAACATTTGCTCCAATGCGTTTTGGGTCTGGCTATTCAGGATCCTTTGATGATAATATCGTTGGTCAGCCTAGTTATGATAGTCTCATGGCACCAACTGAGCCTAAAATAACAACAAGTAAATCTGCTATGGAAATGACTAAAAAAGTTGGTGGCAGTTCTGCTACTTTTGCGCCATCTGAAGCTGAAAACATGTTAAGTCGTCTTATTGGTGAATTAGAATTTCTTCGAACAGGACTTAGAAATTTGAGAATGGCTGATTATGCAACTTTTAGAAAATATTTTGAACATCCGCATAAAAATGAAATAAGTGAATAAAAATATTAAAAGTATTAATTAATCAAGGTTTATTATGAAAAAAGTGGTAGGTAGTTTATTGTTTGTTGGTTGCTTGACTGTTTCATATGCCGTTAGTGCAAAAAGAAAAAGTATTGTAAAAACAACGCAAGCTTTAACAGCGCAAAATAATATAAATGGTTTGAATGCAAGATTGAAGCAAGCAAAAGCTGATTTGAAAGAAATTCAGGAAAAAATTGATCAGTCTATTTCAAGAAGCGATAAAAGAAAATTATCTACTGTTCAAAGTAAAATTACGAAGTTGCAAAAACAAGAGCGAGATATACGAAATAAAATAAATAAATCTATTCCTGAAGCATTGGAAAAAAGATTGGAAAATAAAAAATTGGAAATTAATTATTTAGAAGGTCAAATATCTATACTTATGAAACATTTAGAGCCTTATTTTCCTTTAGTTAATTCAATTCCGATAGTAGCTTAGAAGATGTTAAAATTAAATTTAGATATGAATATTATGAGAAATATAAAAAATACATCATTATTCCTTGCCACAATTTTTTGCTTGAATATGCATGGAGTAACGTCATTATTTGAGCCTAAGGACATAACGTATGAACCATATGATTATAAAAAATCTGAATTTAATGCGTTACCGTTATCTAAGCGTCTTGAGTGTATGCTTGAAAAATTAGCTGAATTTAAAAAAATTGCATCAAATAAAAATTTTAACTTAAATCATGTTGCATATCATGAGTTGGTTAAAGCGATACATGATGCTCATGCAGTTGAGCATAGATTAAAGTTAAAGGCAGACCAAAGAGCAAAGTTGCAGCACCTGGATGTTGGGCATTCAAAGCAGGAACGGTTGAAAATCAGGTTAGAAAATTTACAAGCTTTGTTGAAAAAGTTTAAAGATAAAAAATTTGAGACTAAGGCGCAGAATGCAGCATTGTATCAAGTATATAAGCATTTGGAAAAAGGATTGTATACGATTGATAAAAAAGGTTATGCCCGAGTGATAAACACAGAAAGTACACCAATATTTTATGAATAATTGAAATAAAGAGTATTTTTAAAAAAGAGTATTAATAATTAAAAACCTAAAGGAGGTTTAGTCATGAAAAAGATTTTATATATTGGATTATTTTCAGTAATATTTGCAAATTATTCTGCAGTGCAATCAGCAGAATCTATAGCAAGAGTTCCTTCAGTGCAAGAAATTCAGTATGTACAAAATAGTTTAGCAAATATTACTCAAGTTATTGGTTCTTTGCAGTCTTATTTATCTCAATTTTCACCTTATGCAAAAGCACCAACGCCATCATCATCAACATCATCAAATGAGTCTACTCCTGTAGCAGGATATGGAGTGCCAGGATCAACTCAAGTACAACTACCTACAGGATCAATATCTAATCAAGCAAGAAGTTATAATCCATCTGTAGCTCAACCTGTACCGACGAAAGCTTAAGCGTAATTTAGAAAATAGAAGTTAAAATTGATAATTTAAAAAGAGTATTAATAATTAAAAACCTAAAGGAGGTTTAGTCATGAAAAAGATGTTATATAGTACAATGCTTGCAATGGCATTAATGAGTGCATATTCGTTCGCTGGAGATTCAATGCGAAGTACTGGACATAAGGCGGGTGCTTGGTTGGGTGGTAATTCATCTACATACACACCAACTACTTCTAGAACAGAGCATGAGTCTAAATCAGCTCGAGAAAAACTTGAGGATTTGCATTCTTCAGTTCAAGGACTTGGACAATTAGTAGCTGCAAGAGGTGAACATATTTCTGCAACAGAATACAATATGCTTAAAATGGCTTATGAGTCAGTAAAAAGAGTACAACGTTCACTTCAGGAACAAGTAGATCCAAGCAATAGAAAATCAGGAGAAGCAGATAAGAGTAGATATAATCCTGGAGATACAAATGCTCAAAAGGCTGCTGTAAAGATGGAAAATATGCAAAATATTACAACGCAAGCAGTTTCAAAAGCTCCAAGTACTTTAAATTCAAGAACGAACGATTTCGTTTTTAAAGCTCAGGATAAAGTTCAAAAACTTATTAATGAGTTGAAGCGTAAATCAGGTTCTGTTTAATGGTTGTAAAACCATATAAAAATGTCCAAAAAAGAGAGTATTAATTAAATAAAACTAATGGAGATTAGTTATGAAAAAGTTATTATATAGTTCATTATTGTTAGTTGGATTAGTTGCTTCATTTCAGATGGATGCTCGATTAAAGTCTGGAGATGAAGCTTTAGCTCAAGCCGATACACAGTCATTGATTGCAAGAATTAGTGATATAGAAAAGATATTGGAAAGCAAAAACTATGATAATGCACGAGCTTATCAATTAAGAGATTTAGCAAATGATGCAGAGGCTGCTTTGTATCCTGAAAAGGTTAAACAGGAAGCTTTACATTCTTTACAGAAAACAAAAAAGGCTTTACACAGTAAAGAATTCCATGCAAACAAATTGAAAGTCGTTGCAAAGAAAATAGATCAAATGGAGAAATTGTCTTAATGGTGATTAACCATACAAGATAGTTTTTAAAATATTGGGCATGTAAAAGTGCCCGATATTTTTTTTGTTTTTTTTGGTACAGTTGGCTTAAAATTATAACTATTTCATTACGCAAGGGAGTAGTAAAATTATGACCTTTTTTATTCGTCGTTGTATTATCTTTTTTTTGGTATTTGAAGTTACTATATTTTTTGTGATATATTGTTTCGGTCCAAAAAGTATTAAAACGCTCTATGATATTTATAAAGAAAAAGACAAGATTGAGCGTGAGATTGTAGATCTTGAACAAGAAAATAAAAAACTTTTAGATCAGATTGAGTTTCATAAAACTGATTTTTCTAAGGAAAAGTTAGCGCGAGAAGTTTTAATGATGAAACGTGAAGATGAAAAAGTTTATTTTGTAAAATATTAAGGTAAAAAATTATGTTTAAGCTTCCAGAACTTAACTATTCGTATGATGCGCTTGCACCATACATTGATGCAAAAACCATGGAAATTCATTTGACCAAGCATCATCAGGCATACATTGATAATTTAAATAAAGCATTAGAAAAACATCCAGAGTTATCATCTTGGTCGTTGGAAAAATTACTTTCTGATATTAAGGATGTGCCAGAAGACATTCGCAATGTAGTTCAAAACCATGGTGGAGGTCATTATAACCATACACTTTTTTGGCAAATGATGGCACCAAAGAGCTCTATTGTGCAGGGCAAATTTGAACAAGAACTTGTTAAGCAATTTGGTTCACGTGAAGCGTTTGTTGCTCAGTTTGAAAACGCAGCAAAGACTCGGTTTGGCAGTGGCTGGGCATGGCTTGTTTTAGATAAACATGGCAAAATGAAAATCTATTCAACAGCAAATCAAGATGCGCCACTTATGACGGGCGATGTTCCTCTTTTGGGTCTTGATGTTTGGGAGCATGCATATTATTTGAATTACCAAAATCGTCGTCCTGACTATATTCTTGCTTGGTGGAATGTCGTGAATTGGGAATTTATTGAGGAGCGTTATCATAAACTGATTGTTTAATTACTATGCCAAAAGTTATTGCTGATTTTCATATTCATTCAAAATATTCTCATGCAACTTCAAAATTTATGGATCTTGAAGCTCTTTCTGTTTGGGGACAGTTTAAGGGTATTGGTTTGATGGGTACTGGAGATTTTACACATCCGCAGTGGAGCAAAGAACTATATGAGCAGCTTGAGCCTGTAGATGGAAATCTCTGGAAATTAAGACCTGAACTTGAACAAAAGGTTGATGGTTTAGTGTATCAAAGTTGCAAATCTGATCAGCGCTTTATGTTGACCAGTGAAATCAGCACGATCTTTAAGCGCAATAGAAAATGTTATAGGGTTCACAGCATTTTGTTGGCACCTGATTTTCAGGCAGTTTTTAAAATCACCGCAGCGCTTGCAAAGATTGGGAATTTAGTTCATGATGGACGGCCAATTTTAGGGATGGATGTTAAGGATCTCTTAAAAATTGTGCTTGATGCATCGCCTGATTGTATGCTGATTCCTGCTCATATTTGGACTCCGTGGTTTGGCTTGCTTGGTTCTAAGTCAGGATTTAATTCGCTGGATGCCGCTTTTGAAGAATTGAGGCCTCATGTTTATGCCGTAGAAAAGGGATTATCCTCAAATTTTATGATGAATGCCATGATCAGTGAGCTTGATTCAGTTGCTGTGCTCTGTAATTCTGATGCTCATAGTGCCCAAAATTTGGGCCGCGAAGCAAACTTGATGAATATAGATATGTCTTACGATTCTGTGATTACTGCTTTGCGCAAAAATGATCCTTGTTCGCTTTTGGCCGGAATAGAGTTTTTTCCAGAACGGGGTAAATATTTTGCCGATGGACATAGAGCATGCGATGTCTGTTTGATGCCTGATCAAACAGCAAAGTTTAGTGGATTGTGTCCTAAGTGTGGTAAGCCGGTTACGATTGGTGTCTTAAATAGGGTTCAGCAGTTGGCTGATCGGACTATTGAACAAGCTAAAAAAGTACAACGTTCTTGTTACCAGGTTGTGCCGTTGTTTGATATCCTCGAGCAAGAGATGGGCTTAGCTCAAACAAGTAAAAAATTATTAGCAGCCTATCATAAACTTTTATCTGATGTTGGTCCTGAATTTTATATTCTTCTGGAAGCTCCATTTGAAAAAATTGCTGTCGCTTCAACGCCAGGTGTTGCAAAGTTTATTGAACGTATTCGAAACGGTAAAGTCTCTGTTGAGCCTGGGTATGATGGGGTGTATGGAAAGATATTGTAGTTTGGTTGGTAAATTCGGAAAAATATTCAGCTTGTGCTATGCTATTTGAATATGACCAGAGCTGGACAAAATATCCTGGCTCTTGTTGTCCTCGTACTTGATACGGGGATCCATTTTTAAAAATTATTTTAAAATCCAGGAAATACATAATGGAATCTAAACCAAAAGATACTAATTTACAGGACTTTTTAGGGCATGTTTCAGAAGAACATCAGGTTCGTGTCCAAAAAGTTAAAGAAATGCGTGAAGCAGGTATAGAGGCTTGGCCAAAGGTTCGTGCTCAAACTGCAGAGTCAGCATTAGTTCTTGAAAATTATAAAGAAAATGATGAAAAAGAATATCAACTCGTAGGTCGAGTTATGAGCATTCGGCTTCATGGTAAAGCTGCTTTTGTTCATCTTCAGGATAATTCTGGCAAGATTCAGGTGTATATTAAAGAAGATTTAATTGGCACTGATTCTTTTAGACACTTTGAGCGTTTTGTTGATATTGGTGATATTATTTGGATTCGTGGAACAACATTTAAAACCCAGCGTGGCGAAATTTCGCTTCGTGCGGTTCAATATATTTTACAAAGTAAATGTTTACATCCACTTCCAGAAAAGTTTCATGGACTTCATGATGTTGAAGTTCGTTATCGTCAACGTTATTTAGATTTAATTTGTAATCCTGATAGTAAAAAATTATTAGTGCAGCGTTCATTAATGGTACAAGCTATTCGTGAATTTTTTGCAAGCAAAGAATATCTTGAAGTTGAAACTCCGATGCTTCATCCTATTGCAGGAGGAGCTGCAGCAAAACCTTTTGCAACCCATCATAATGCTTTGGGTCAAGATTTTTATCTGCGTATTGCGCCAGAATTGTACTTAAAGCGACTCATCGTAGGTGGTCTTGATAGAGTGTATGAAATTAATAGAAATTTTAGAAACGAAGGTATTTCAACTAAACACAATCCTGAATTTACTATGCTGGAATGTTACACAGCGCATCAGGATGTTGATTATGCTATGGATATCATTGAAGAGTTGGTTCGTTTTGTAATTGCAAAAGTTAACTTAAATTCTGAAGTTTCATTTGGTCCATATTCAATTGATTTTTCAAAGAAATTTGTTCGTATGAGCTTGTATGATGCAGTGAAATCAGTTCATAAGCTTTCAGATGCAGAATTAATGCGTGAAGCAAAAATAGATGAACTTTTAATGCAGCATAAAATTAAATTACCAAAAACAGGTATGTCGCTTGCTGAAAAGATTTATTTATTGTTTTCTGAAACAGTTGAAAAAGAATTAATTAACCCAACATTTATTACCGGTTTTCCTATTGAAGTATCACCACTAGCAAAACGTGATCCTGAAAATGTTGATCTTGCTAATAGGTCAGAGCTTTTTATAGCTGGACTTGAAATAGCAAACTTATTTGATGAGCTCAATGATCCATTTGATCAAGCAGAGCGTTTTCATGGGCAAGTAGCAGCAAAAGAAGCAGGCGATGCTGAAGCACATGCATTTGATGCTGATTACATTCTTGCACTTGAGCATGCATTGCCACCAACGGTTGGCTTTGGTATAGGTATTGATCGTTTTGTGATGCTTTTGACGGGAACTACATCGATTAAAGATGTGATTTTATTCCCAACGCTTAAGAAAAAATAAGATTTAATTTTTACTAGTTTTACAATAAAAAAAGAGTCTTGGAAAAATCCAAGACTCTTTTTTTATATTTTTTAACTTATTTATTTTTTGGTGCTTCTGGAGCTAAGTTTTTGCTAATATCAGTTATTGTTTTAAATGTTGCAAATAAGCTTTCTTTTTTCTCTTCTTGTGGTTTATAACGAGATGCAAATGTATGTTCAAGTAAATGTTGGATAACTTCAAAAATTTGGGTTACTTCATCAGCTTCAAAGCTTTTTCTTGTTGAAGCATTGAACGCTGCAGCAAGTTCATCAAATGCAGGAATCAAAGAAGTTGGAACGTATTTTTTATGAAATTCCCAGTTTTTAATGAATTTTACAAGAGTATCATGTTTAATGCGAGCATCGAGGTAGTTAGTACAAGTTTCAACTGCCAATAAAGGTAATCCGATAGCAGAAATAGTTACTAGGTTATTTAAAGCAAGTTTTTTAGCATCGAATGTAAATTCTTGAACAGCTTGAATTTGTGTAGAAAGAATACCAATAGCTGTTGCTAATAAACCAATAGTACGTATTTGTTGAACTTGAGAGTGTAATTTTTTTGATGGTTCTACTATAAATTTAGCTTCTAAATATTTCCATTCGGCATCTTTACCTTGATAAGCTTCTGCTTGAGCAGCATCAGATACTGATAAAGAGATAAAGCTTGGTGTTAAGCTTATAAACAAAAGGGCTAATAAAGAAAACTTTTTAGAAATCATAAAAAATCCTTTTTGGAATCATAAAATATACTTAGTAATCATAGTAGCAGTTTATAGATTTTTTTCTATAGGTAGGGATAAATTTTTGTTTTTTTTAAAATCTTGATTTAAGGTATGGTAAGTGATTTTTTAAAATACTAAGGAGAATCTATGAATTCACTGAAATATCGATTAATACAGGCTTTTTTGTTGGTTTTTAATGGGGCTATAATAGCAGATAATCTTACTAAAGAATTTAGTACTCATAATTTGAAAAAAGCACAAATTGAACAATTGCAAGCAGAGACAAAGGTTTTATACAAGGACTTAGAAAATTACATAATTCAACTTCAGAATAGCTTTGTAACTATCTTAAAAGATAAGATAGATGGACTTAAAGATTTTTCAAAGGTGACAGTGGATGATTTATTTACATTTTTTAATGATCAGGTAGAAGGGACCGCTGATCAAAATGTAGGGATCGTAGGATTTAGGGTCTGGGTGCATGAAAAACGTGACTATATGATTAGTAAGTATTATAAAATTTTAAAGCAAATTGATCCTGATTTTACATATAATAGCCAATTGTCGACCTATGAACAAAATTTTGTTCAAGGAGTACATGATATAACGACTGAATCTATAGTTTTGGCTCAAAGTTTAATTTTGGATTTATCCGCAGATGTAAAAAAGCAGAAATTAAGTTTTGATCTTACGCAAGGATTTTTTGAGTCAGAGATTCATGCTCAAATGTTATATGAAGAGCAATTGAAAAAAAATCAAGAAAAGATGAATAAGAATAAATGGCGTGATTTAAAGGAATCAGGGAGTAGTTTTTGTGAATTATTTATGAAGCATGCGGGAACTGCTATAGCAAAAGCAATTTCAAAACAAATAAGTACTATTGGTAAAAAGCAATCTGCTAAAAAAGGTGGCATTGATATTAATTCAGTTGTAATGAAAAAAATAGGTGGGTTATCTAATGAATTACGACAAGATAAGATTAATGATTTGCAGGATAATAAATTATCTGATGTATCTATGGTGTTATTGCGCAAGGCTATTCGATCTAAAGACAGAGTTATTCCACCAGCGTCAGATGTTACTGTAAAGACAAGTTTAGATTTATCATCCAAAGAAAAGAGTTACTTACAGAATAGAAATAAAAAAATTCAGCCGATTCTTGAAAAAGAGTTTGGTATTGATATGCCTTTGCGCATAGCGATGTGCTGTAGTGGAGGCGGTAATAGGGCAATGATTGGGACTTTAGGATTTTTTAGCGCTGCTGCAAAGCATAATATTTTGCAAGCAACAACCTATATAGTAGGACTTTCTGGTTCAACTTGGACTATTGCGCCATGGACTTATTTATATTCTAAAGGTTTTTTGGGAAGCAAAGATTATATAAAATCTCTTGAATCTTTAAAAAATAGTTTTATTGCAGCTTTAAGTGGTCAAGGTATGTTAGATCCTCTTGGTAATGGAGCTTTTACTCCGCCAATGTTGCAAAATCAAGCTTCAGTTGTTCTTTCAAATCAATTAATGGATCGATTTGGGTATGAACAGAATATTTCATTGGTAGATGTTTGGGGTGCTTTGGTTGGTAACTATGCTTTAAGTTTGTCTAAAACTCCTTTTAAATTAGAGTCATGTTGGTCTGAAATGGCTGGAGCTATTATTAATGCTGATTTACCAATGCCGCTTTGCTCAGCAGCTTTTGATGCACGTGCTGATGTTTCTAATTCTGCATATAAGGATGTTGGATCAGAATATGATTGGCTTGAAACAGGACCTTTTGAAGCAGGTAGCATTGTTTTAGGATATGTACCGATCCAATATTTTGGTTCTCCTTTTGTTCGTGGAAAATTAATTAAAGAGTTGGTATGTCCTGAATATCCAATGAGTTTTTATTTGGGTATATATGGATCTGCATTTTCACTTACTATTAATGATTTAGTTGAAAAAGGATTAAAGAATCCAACGATTGATGTTTTTGGTATTTCAACAACAGTTCCAGTAGCTACTTGGGTTAAATCTATGGCAGTTAGTAGCACTGATTTAGGGACAACTAGTAAACGTTCTGGAAAAATACATGCTCAATTATATAATTTTTCAAATGATCAAAATTCTAGTTCTTTAAAAAATAAATATATAGGATTATTCGATGGTGGTATAGCATTTAATATTCCACTTCCTTTAGTAATTGATCGTCAAAACAGAGCTGTAGATTTAGTTTTTATGTATGATTCAAATCCAGGAGATTTTGATACGCTTAAATCAGCAGATAATTATTTTGTACGTAAAGGCATTAAGATGCCATCATTCTCAAAAGGTTTAAGAAAAGCAGATCTAACATACGGTGATTTTCCATGGAGAGTGTATAATGATCCTCGTGATAAAAGAAATTATGATGCAGCGCAGCCAACATTTATTTATTTCCCAACTAAAGTAGATGTAAGTAATCCTCCATTTGCTACATCAAATTTTAAATATACAAAAGATACAATTCAAGATTTGATGGGTACAGTTCAGGATAATTTTGAATTTCACTTAGATGAAATTAAAGAAATTATGCAAAAAGTTGCACAAGCAAGAAATTCTAGGGTTCAATCAGTTTCTTCAGGTCGGTTTGTGAAAAAAAAGTATGATAGTGATGTTAGAAAGAATAAAAGATTAAAACGTACAGAATAAAATTTATATAATTTTATTAATTTAGAAAAATAAAATAGAGTATATTTTTAAGAGAAGAAAATGTAATAGTTTTCTTCTCTTTTTTGTAAATATTTTGTAAAAAAAGGCTTTTTTATATATTATTAAACGTAACTTTGTAAAATAAATATTGGTATAAATATGGATTATTCATACATTCAGGGCAGCAAATATTTAATAGGTATTCCTGTCGTTTCTCAGCAAGAAGCAAAGCAAATTTCAGAGCATTTTAATATTTTACCGACTCTTGCAACAGTGCTTCTTGCACGCGATATGCAGGAGATTGATCAGATTTCAAATTATCTTCAAACAAGTTATGACAAAGATGTGCATGATCCTAAACTTTTAAAAGACGCATTAAAATCTGTTGATAGGATTTTTCAAGCCATAGAAAAAGGTGAAAAGATTTTAGTCTTTGGAGATTATGATGTTGATGGAATTACTTCCTCTTCTTTAATGATGATAGGGTTATTATCTCTTGGTGCAAAAGTTAACTTTTATTTACCAAATCGAGTTAAAGATGGATATGGTCTTTCAACAAAAATTGTACAAAAAGCAGCTGAAAATAAATATTCATTAATTATCACTGTTGATAATGGAATTACAGCATTCAAGCCTGTTGATCTTGCAAAGCAACTTGGCGTAGATGTTATTATTACTGATCATCACCAACCTCATGATCATGTACCAGATGCTTATGCAATTGTTAATCCTCATCAGCATGATTGTCCGTATCCTTTTAAATATTTTGCAGGTGTTGGTGTGGCATTTAAATTACTGACATTATTATTTGAAAAAAAAGGCCAAAAAATTCCTGATAAAATGATAGAGCTTTTATTGCTTGGAACAGTAGCTGACGTTGTTCCTTTGACAGGAGAGAACCGATATTGGGTTCGTGTAGGGCTTGAACATATTAATCAGTATGAAAGTTACTGCATGCAAGTTTTAAAGCAAAATAGCAATGTGGTAAAACCAGAGCTTTTTTCAACTGATATTGGTTTTTCAATTACTCCACAAATTAATGCATTAGGAAGATTAGATGATCCTCGTCAGGGAGTTCAATTTTTAGTGGGGAATAATACTGATGAAGTTGATCGCGTTGGTAAAGTATTACTTGAATTAAATCAATCTAGAAAAGAGGTTGAGAAAAAAATTATTGCTGACATTGTTGCTCAAGTTGAATCAGGCAAAATAGATATTTCTAAAAATGTAGTTATTGCCGCAAGTAATAATTGGCCTGCTGGGGTTATTGGGCTTGTAGCTTCTCGTATTGTAGGGTTATATGGAAAGCCAACGTTATTATTTCATATCACGTCAGATGGTCTTGCAAAAGGTTCTTGTCGATCGATTCATGAATTTAATGTTTTTCAAGCGCTTGAAAAATCTAAAGATCTTTTAATAGCTTTTGGTGGACATGCTCATGCAGCAGGTCTTTCTTTAAAGCTTGAGAATTTACCTGAGCTTGAAAAAAGAATGCAAGAAGAAATAGCTCGTACATTAACTGAATTTGACCTTAAACAGAAATTAAAAGTTGATGCAATTGCAGAGCTATCTGATTTTTCAGATAACATGATGCAACAGTTAAAATATTTTGAACCATTTGGTCATGAAAATCCGCAACCATATTTTTATGTTAAAAATGTAGTGCTTGTACAGCAGCCAATTTTACTAAAAGATTTACATGTAAAGTGTAGAATTTCTGCTGATGGAGTTTTAAAATCAGTTATGTTTTTTAATAGGCCAGAACTTTTTGAAAAATTAGTTGCGCAGTCGGATCAACCTTTTGATCTTGTTGCGCAGGTTATGCATAATTATTGGAATGGATCATATACAATTGAGCTACAAGGTATTGATATTATTGGATTGAAGGATTAAATATGATTATCACGATAGATGGTCCAAGTGGCAGTGGTAAGACAACATTGGCAATTAATTTAGCAAAGCAGTTACATTTTTTTTGTATGAGTAGTGGTTATTTATATCGTGGTGTTGCATATATTTTAAAAAACTTTTACAGCTATGATGATATACGTATTAAAAATCCAAATATTGATGATGTACAAGCAATATTGAATAATAATAATTTTAGATATGAATATGAATATGGTATTATAAAAATATATTGGATTGATAATATTACTCAATTTTTAAAAGATGTAGAAATATCTAAAGCTTCTGCGATGTTAGCACAAAATGATGCAACGCGGGCTGCAATTAAATGGTATGAAAAGAAATTGGTATCTTCTAGGGATAGTATTGTCGAAGGACGAGCTTGTGGTTCTTCAATGTATCCACAAGCGGAAATCAAATTTTATATTGATGCGCCTGTTGAAATTCGTGCTCATCGTTTACAAAATGATCAGATGAAGCGAGGAAAAGAAATTCATTATGCTCATGCGGTTGAGCAAATAGAAAAAAGAGATATGGCTGATAAGAATCGCTTAATTGATCCTTTACAAGTTCCTCAAGGAGCTATTGTTTTAGATTCTAGTAAATATACATCGGAAGAACTTTTGAAGTATGCCTTAAATGAAGTAGGAAAATACTTCAAAAGATAAGTTTTTTGTTATTTAAACAAATAAAATTTTGTGATTAGTTGATAAATAAATTAAATAATTAAGTATTACTTTAATTAGTGGGGTTGTTTTAATAGGTAAATAAAATGTATTTTTTTATATAAATATTACAAAGTTAGGGATATTTCGTGAAAATATTTAAGGTTCTTTTTCTTTCAGCATCATTGTTTATTAATAGACCATTTTTTGGTTCTGAGCTCAATTGGAATGATTATTCTAAATTTCGTGTTGAAAGAGTAACATTAAAAAATTTCAATGTGGAAGATATTTATTGGGTTCGTGGTTCAAGATGCTTAGGATGGCAAACAGCTTTAGTATCGGGGCCTTTAGATTGTCCTGTCTGTATTCGTTATAAATTATATGACGGTCGTTACATTGTTTATGATAGGGAGAAATTAGATGAATTTAGATATACATATTATATGACTATTGATGAAACAGGGGTAAAATCAAATCAAAATTTTGGCCCATATCCGAATTCTGAATTTCGTTATGATGGCGATACATCAGAAGATAATTAAATATTATGAATTAATCATAATTAATAAATTCGATTAAAATACAATGAGCTAGAAATTAATTCTAGCTCATTGTATTAAATAGTAAAAAAGATATGACTGATAAAATAGATCTGTTGACCCTTTAAAGATTCCTCGTATTTATTAATAAGAATTTCTTAACATGCTATATAGATGAAGCGATAAACTTGCAGAAATTTGCAATTTTCAGATAGATTACATGATGAGCTATAAATACTAAAAAAGGAGTTAATATGGTTTTTGTTAAAAATGTATTGTTGATATCTAGTTTATTCCATATATATGTTTTTGCTATTGATCATTCAATACCTATTAATTGGAGTCCTAGTTTTTTCCAAGGAAAATATAAGCTATCTCAAAATATTCAATATTTCATAGAAGAATTTAAGCCTGTTTTAGAGAAAAAAAAGATAATCGATTTGTTTAATAAAGCTATTAATAGTTTTCCAACCAAAGATGAAAGAGATTTTTTTATACACACTTTGAATATAACGATGGCAACTAATATGAAAACATTACCAGAAGTGGAACGGTTTATAGAAGAAACAAAAACATTGGTTAAACAAGATCATTCATTTCCTAAGAATGAAAAAACATTATTAGATCGATTTGCAGGAATATTTACAGAGAAAAGCATGGACGAATTATTTCATGAAGCATTAGCTGGAAATAAAGATGCTTTAGCAAAAATTAAAGAAAAAGCTGCTGCTTTAAAAAATCTATCACAAGATCAAAAGCAAGCTGTTCTTAAGAAATTAGAAAAAGTAACATTGGATATGTTAACAAAGACTGATGTAACAATTCATCAGGCTATGGTAGGAAAGTATAAGATTGAACAAGAAGAAATAGAATCGCGTTTTAATATAGTCTCTGAAAAATTAGATCATTCATCAAAAGAATATAAAGACGCTGAAATGAAAAAAGAGCAGGATCTTGAAGATATCATGCATAAAGAGATGGCAGCAACCTTACAAGCGAAAACATCAAGAGATTCTCATACCTATATAATTTTGAAAAACTGTCATGATATTTTATTTGCTTTAGAACCTATGCTTACTACTAAATATCAGCACATGATGTTTACCTATGATCGTACAAATAATAATGCTTTATTAAATTTATTAGATTTTAAAGATTTTGATCTTTCAAATATTAAAACAACAGAAGAATTAGAGACTATGATTCAAAAAGAAGTAGCAGCACTTGTCAAAGATAAAAAAATAGATATTCCTGTTCATCGTGAAACAAAATCTAAATTTCATTCTTTGGTCAAAGATGAGATATTAGAACATCATCCGGATTTAGTATTACCTGCTCAAAGAACAAGTCAAAATATGGCTATTGCTGACAAAGAAGGTGATTCAGAATATAAAGATGAGATTATGATTAACCATCATGCATCAATACAAGCAAAGCCTTATTGGCAAAAAGATCAGATTAATCGTAATTTAAACAGGTATTTATTAGAAAATGAGAAATTGTCTCAACGTCTACATAATGAAAATAGAGAAGCGCATTCTTTGCTATAAATCAATTGAAAGTTTAATGAAAAATAAAAATGAGCTAGAGTTTAACATCTAGCTCATTTTTATTTTCTAAAAGTCGAAAAGTTTATTTTTCGTCTGATTCAGCTTCAGATTCTTCTTGAGCTGATTCTTCAGTCATATTTTCTTCTGAATGAGATGCTGATTCTTCAGCAGCAGGAACAACAGCTTCTGTCATTTCATGTTTAGCTTCTTCTTTTTTTGAAAATGGCCAACAACCAGCAAAGAAAGGAAGCACTGCAACTAATGCGAAAAACATTTTTTTCATAAAAATCCTTTAGTTAGATTTATATAGTTTTGAAGAGATTATTTTTTTGTTTTTTTTGTATATTTTCTTTTGTTTGCCATAGGAATTCTACGTTTAAAAGGATCTTTTGCAAGAACTTGTTTTAAAATAAAATCCATTTGATCAGCAAGTATAATATTTAATGTAGTTATATCTTGTTTAAAATCAAGTAAATCTGTTTCATTTGCTTTTGGAATAATGACTGATTTAATTCCATGATGTTGAGCAGCTAGTAGTTTTTCTTTTAGTCCACCAATTGCAAGTACGCGGCCTCGAAGTGTAACTTCACCGGTCATTGCGATATGATTTTTGAATGGAATTTCTGTAAGAGCTGAAACAAGTGCTGATGCAATTGTGATACCAGCAGAAGAACCATCTTTTGGAGTAGCTCCATCAGGGAAATGAATATGAATATCATTATTTGAAAAATCAGTTTTTTTAATTCCTAATTTAGGAGCTCTTGCGCGAACATAGCTGTATGCAGTTTGTGCTGATTCTTGCATAATTTCACCCAATTGCCCAGTAAGCGTTAATCCACCTTTTCCAGGAATAATGCTGACTTCTATTTCTAAAACATCGCCACCTAACTCTGTCCAGGCAAGACCTGTTCCTATACCAATTACATCAGGATTTTTCCAGAGTTCGGTTTTTTTGAAAGTATCGTTTCCAAGCCATGATTTTATTTTTTCAGGAGTGAGCGTTACCGATTTTAGGTTTGGAGTATGTAAAAATTCTTGGATTGATTTACGCATGATTTTGCCAATTAATCGTTCAAGTTGGCGAACTCCAGCTTCTTTCGTGTAATCCTGAATTATCTGGGTTAAGTTTTCTTGGGTGATTTTAACCTGAGATTTTTTAAGATTATATTCTTTAAGCATTTTTGGGATTAAAAAGCTTTGCGCAATATTAATTTTTTCTTTATCGGTATATCCAGAAAGATTAATAACTTCCATGCGATCATATAAAGCGTAAGGAATATTTTCTGTACTGTTTGCAGTTGCGATAAACATAACGTTGGAAAGATCATATTCTGTATCAAGGAAATGATCTACAAATGTTTTGTTTTGTTCTGGATCCAAGACCTCAAGAAGTGCAGCTGCTGGGTCTCCTGTTATATCATGAGCTAATTTATCAATTTCATCAAGCAAGATAACAGGGTTAATAGTTTTTGTTTTTCTAAGAGCATGCAAAATCTTACCAGGCAAAGCACCGATATAGGTTCTTCTATGGCCACGAATTTCCGCTTCATCCTTGACGCCACCAAGAGATATTCTAGTGAACTCTCGAGCTAAGCTTTTTGCAATTGATTTAGCAAGAGAAGTTTTACCTACCCCAGGAGGTCCAACAAGGCAAATAGTCGGAGTTTTTTTAAGTTCTTGGGCGTATTTTTGAGCAGCAACGAATTCAAGAATTCTATCTTTTACCTTTTGAAGGCCAGCATGTTCTTTATTCATAATTTGTTCAGCTGATGCAAGGGTGATAGTATCTTTACTTTTCTTGTGCCAAGGTAAAGCTAATATCCAATCAATGTAATGCTTGCTAATTGCAGCTTCTGCTGACATGCCAGGCATTTGTTCAAGGCGACTGAGCTCACGCTCTGTTTTTTCTAGAACTTCCTTTGGAAGATGCAGATTTTTGATTTTTTGACGAAGATTATCGATCTCAATAAATTGATCATCCCGACCAAGTTCTTTATTAATAGCTTTGATTTGCTCATTGAGATAATATTCTCGCTGATTTTTTTCTACCTGATTTTGTACACGACCTTTGATGCGTTCTTCAGCTTGAATAATTTCAATTTCTTGTTGAATTAAAGAGCTTAAAAGGATCATTCTTTCTTCAAGGTCTTTAATTTCAAGAATTTTTTGACGATCTTCAAAGGAAATATTTGCATGAACAGCTATAGTATCGGTAATAGTTTCCTGATCGTCTGTAGTTTCTGCAAGACCTATTAGGTCAGTTGGTAATTTAGTGTTTAACTTTGTGTATTCTTGATAAATTTGCTTTAGATTTCTCCAAGCAGCAACAAGGTCTACTTTGGGGCTTAAAAGCGTTTTTTGCTCTTCAATAAGCGCTGTAGTAAATAACTCTGATTGATAGGTTTCAACTATCTTTGCCCGAGATACTCCCTCAACAAGAATTTTTAA
This sequence comes from uncultured Pseudomonadota bacterium, assembly GCA_964400275.1. Lineage (GTDB taxonomy): Bacteria > Babelota > Babeliae > Babelales > Chromulinivoraceae > JACPFN01. The sequence continues at coordinate 20,307 of CAYNSS010000003.1, read as the reverse complement.
AGAATTGTTAGGCATTTTCATCATTTGAATAATAGTAGCCTTAGTCCCATAAGCGTATAAATCTTGTTCAGAGGGATTTTCTGTCTCAGCTCGTTTTTGAGCAGTAACAAAAATTGTTTTAGCATGCATTTTAATAGCATGTTCTACGGCTTTTACAGATGATTTTCGGCCTACAATTATTGGTATGATGCTAGATGGTAAAACCACAATGTTTTTTAAGGGTAAAACAGGAAGTATATTTTCAGATGTAGGTTTTTGTAATATTTCTGGGGCTGAAATAGGCTTCAAATCGTTTATTTTTTGTTCTTCGATCATAATTTTAAAGTCCTATAGTGAAGTATAACCAGGTCCATTTTTAAATTAGAAAATTCTCTATAAGAAATATACCAAAAAAAAAGGTTTTCGTAAATTATAATTTGTTATAAATCGATTATTTTTTGGCTTGATTTTGACAAGATTTTTAAGAATCTGCTTCTAAGAGGCTAGCTATGATGTTTTGTTAAATTTTCATATAGAATAGAATATTTCTTTGCTGGAAATATTACTCGTGCTATACTAGGAACAAATCTTTTCAAAAAGAATCTTTTTTTAGACATATAATTTAAATATTTTATATAGAGGTCGTATGATACGTAGTGGTAGGGCTATGACTACTTATTTAGTGCAAGAAAAAAAATATTTTTGTGATGTATTTTCATCTTTTATAACCTAATAAGCCTTGAGTCAGAAATGACACAGAAAGCGTTTTTTAGCATTTTTTTAAAAACTTTAAAGAAATAATTTCGTTTATAAAGGATATGATATGGCTTCTCTTGGGGGTATGTTCAATAAGATTTATGCTGCAATAGCAAGTTTCTTTTTTATTCAATTTGAAAATAGACATGAAAAACTTAAGTTTTTTCTTTTAACGTTAGCTTTTGCTTTTGTTATTGGGTCTTATACCATAGCAAAAGAGCTTAAAGATTCTATTTTTGTCAGTATTGTGGGTAAAGAATATTTACCGACAGCCAAATTTTTAGTGATTTTTTTATTGATTCCAGCAGCTTTGTTGTACTCTTGGCTTGTTGATATATTTAGACGATATCAACTACTTGCCTTTTATAGCATGCTGTATGGAGTTATTTTGGCTTTGTTTTCATTGTTTTTAGGTCATTCGACTATTGGTCTTTATAATACCCAACCTGAATCATCAAGGATTTTTGGTTGGCTTTTTTATATTGTGCTAGAAGGGTATGCGCCTTTTGTGGTAAGTGTTTTTTGGGCATTTTTAAACTCTATCTCAAGTCCAGATGAGGCAAAAAAAACTTATCCGATGATAGTTGCTGGCTCTAAGCTTGGCGGTATTATTACTGCGTTGTTTGCGTGGTATTTGCTTGACCATGTTAATTGTCTTAATTGTTTTGGTTCTTTAAATCATGACGTTGTCTCGCATCAAATTTTATTAGGACTTGTTTCATTGATGTTGCTGTGTGTACCAGTTATCTTAATAGCATTGATCAAATTAGTTCCGGGTAATTATCTGCATGGATATGAAGCTGTTTATCAAATGGAAAAAAAACAGCAGTATGATGAAAAAAGTACGACTTCAAGTATTTTTTCAGGTGTACGTCTTCTCTTGGAATCGCCCTATGTTTTAGGTATATTTGGATTAGTTTTCTTCTATGAAACTTTAAATGTTTTATTGAATTTTCAACGTATTGGAATGCTTAAAGAAGCATCAGTTTCTATTGCAGGATTTACCGCAGCAATGTTCTGGCAACGCATTCAAATGCATATTTGGACTATGGTGATATCGTTTTTTGGAGTGCAATACTTATTAAAGAAATTTGATGTTAGAAGATGTCTTTTGTTGGTGCCAATTTCTGTAGCATTTTTATTGATGTTCTTTGTGGTTACGTATAGCGCAGAATCGATATTGTATGTATTTATAGGTCTTGGAGCTATTAATCATTCATTGTCATATCCTCTCAGAGAGTCATTATATATACCTGCAACTAAAGACATGAAGTTTAAAGCGAAGGCTTGGATTGATACTTTTGGTACTAAGTTTTCAAAAGGATTTGGTAGTCTTTTTGCAAATATTACTGGTCGCATGGCTGTAGGTTCTAGTTTACTTTCTGTAGTCTATGGAGTATTTTTTAGTGTAATGATCTTATTATGGTTTATTACTTCATGGTTATTAGGTAAAAAATATGATAAGGCTATTAAAAACAATGAAATTATTGGAGAAGGTCAGTAATTCGTTATTTTTAAAAATTGAGATTTTAGCAGGGCTCCTGATATAGGAGTCCTGTTTTATAAAATAATTTATATTAGGTAGTGATTTATAGAAATTCTAGTTTGTAGAAAATAATAAAACTAAATGAAAGGGCTTTCATGAAAGAATCTATTTTACAAAGGATAGGGTTATCCTTTGATTTAGATGAGCAAGAAAAAAACAAGATTTTATGGCTTACGCTCGCATTTTTTTGTGTGATTGGATCATATACTGTTCTTAAAGAAATGAAAGATGTTCTTTTTGCACAAATTGTTGGATCTCAATATCTGTATAAAGTTAAATTTCTTTCAATGTTTGTTTTGCTTCCTGCGACACTTTTATATGCAAAACTGGTTGATTATTTAAGTCGTTTTTCTTTATTGGTTTTTTATAGCCTTTTGTATGGTGTTGGTGGAATCGTTATTTCTTATTATCTGCAAGATCCAGTTATGGGCCTTGCAAATACTGTTCCAAGCCCAGATAGAACTCTTGGTTGGATTATTTACTTATTTTATGAAGGCGTTGTGCCTTTTGTGGTAAGTGTTTTTTGGTCATTTGCAAACTCTATTACTGGTCCAGAAACAGCAAAAAAGGGTTACACTCTTTTGATTGCAGGATCTAAGATTGGTGGAATGTTTACAGCAGGTCTTGCCTGGGCTCTTTTTATGCCGACAAGTTTTCTTGGCGGTCTTGGATGGAGTTCTGTCTTTATGCACCAATTTCTTTTAGTGTGTTCATCATTGCTTCTTGCGGCTTCACCTGCAATTATTTATGTGCTTATGCAAACAGCTCAAAAGAAAAGTTTACATGGGTATGAAGCTTCATATGAACATGAAAAAGAACAAGAAGAAAAAGGTGAATCTGAAACAGGAATGTTGTCAGGCCTTTTGATGATGCTTAAGCATCCATATATTTTAGGTATCTTTGGAATGATGTTTTTTTATGAATTGGTAAATGTTGTGTTGGGTATTCAGCGTACTGTGATTTTACAAACAGTCTCAAAAGACGCAGCATCTTTTTCAGGTGAAATGTTTAAGCAAAGATTTTGGATGCATTTTGCGGGTCTTATTTTATCTTTCTTTGGAACACGTGTTCTTATTAAAAGACTTGGTGAGCAAGTTTGTTTAATTATGATTCCTCTGTTGACAGGAGCATTGTTGTTATACTTTATGTTAGCTTATAATGAACAAGCTGTATTGTTTGTATTTATGGCGCTTGGTATGCTCAATTATGCATTCTCATCGCCACTAAGAGAGGCATTGTATATTCCAACGGTTAAAGATATTCGCTTTAAGTCTAAAGCATGGATTGAGTCATTTGGACAAAGATTTGCAAAGGCATGCGGATCAGGTGTTATTGGTACAATTCAAAAAATAGCAATTATAGGGTCACCACTGTATATAACATTATTTTCTTCCTTTTTTGCTGTTATAATCATTCTATGGACTTTAGTGGCTTATCTTTTAGGCAGAAAATATGTTTCTGTAATTAAAAAAGGTGAAGCTATTGGGGCAAAATAATTGTTTAAAATTTGTATTTTTTTCTATTTCAGGTACGATAATAAATATATTTCAATAGCATTGTTTCATTCGTACTAAAAAATTTAAAGGGCCTAAGAAGGTAATATCTATGATAGATTTCAGACAGTTGATTGACGTTGGTCTACATTTTGGTCATCAAAAATCAAGATGGTGTCCTAAAATGGAACCATATATTTGGGGACATAGAGGTGGAATACACCTGATCGACATATCAAAAACAGCGCATGCATTACAAAAATCATCAGCATTTTTAGAAGCTGTTGTAGCACGCGGTGAAACAGTGTTGTGGGTTGGAACTAAGAAACCAGCAAAAGAAGCGATTGTTCAAGTAGGTCTTGCAACAGGCATGCCTTATGTTGATTATCGTTGGGTTGGTGGAACAATTACTAATTATGCACAAGTTAAAAAAGCTGTAACGAAATTACTTCATTATGAAGATGTTATAGAAAAATCTACAAAAGAAAATTCACCTTACACAAAAAAAGAAGTTGTAAGAATTCAAAAGTTAGCAGAGCGTTTACGCAGAACATTTGGTGGTCTTAAAGCATTGAGCATGCCAATTGGTGCTGTTGTAATGGTTGATGTTCGCAAAGAGCATACAGCATTACTAGAAGCTTTAGCTGCTCATATTCCAGTTGTAGCATTAGTTGATACTAATGCAGATCCAAGCGGAATTTCTTACGTTATTCCAGGAAATGATGATTCAGTAAAAGGTATTTCATTTGTGCTTGAGTTCTTAAAAGAAGGCGTTTTACGCGGCTTAGCACAAAGATCAGAAGCTGCTATTAAAAAAGCTGAAGAACAAAAAGCTCAAAAATTGACATCACATAAAACAGTTGATTTATCTGTGTTAGAGCGAGATGAAGAAGATTCTAAGTCTGCTGCTAAGCGTGGAAAACCAACGTTTAATAAAAAATCTCCAAGAAAACAACGCGCATAAGCAATTTGTTTGGAGAGATGTCTGAGTGGTCGAAAGAGCATGATTGGAAATCATGTATACTTTGAAAAAGGTATCGAGGGTTCGAATCCCTCTCTCTCCGCCATTCATTTAAGTAGATACTTGATTGATATAAAAATTGAGAGAAGTTATTAAGGTTTATACTATGAAATCTGTCAGGTTCGGAAGAAAGCAGCAGGCATAGTTATAAGTTTGTAGTAACTTCTCTCGTTTTATTTTTAAATTGACGTTTTTTAAGATATACTTAAAAGGCGTCAATTTTTATATTGGGGCTTCTTTTAAAACTTAGAATGACTTACGATAGCATTAGTATAAAAAATTATATTTTTTATTAGCAGAACAGCCGGTTTTTATAAAAAGTCTGTTTTTCGGGATTATATTATGGAACAAGTAGATTTGGTTACATTAAATCCAACATCTTTAAATTTAGCTAGAAAATGGCGATCATCGAAATTTTCTGAAATTATTGGACAAGATTTAGTTGTTCGTATTTTGCAAAATAGTCTTTTTAAAAACCAGTTTTTTCCTGTATATCTTTTATCTGGTCAGCGAGGATGTGGAAAAACTTCGACAGCGCGTGTTTTTGCAGCAGCAGTAAATTGTTTTAAATTGGCTGATTTTCAAAAAGATCCGAAAATATCTGTACCATGTCTTTCATGTGATTCATGCTTATCTATGAAAAAAGGACAACATCCTGATTTTATTGAAATAGATGCAGCATCGTATACTGGGGTTGATAATATTCGAAATATTATTGATACATCATCATTTTTGCCGGTACTTGGACATAAAAAAATTTATTTAATTGATGAAGTTCATATGCTTAGTAAGGCTGCATTTAATGCGCTTTTAAAAATTTTAGAGGAACCATCAAAATCAGTTTTATTTATTTTGGCAACTACAGAAACACAAAAGATTCCAGATACCGTGCGTTCTCGATGTTTTCAGCTTTTGTTTAATCCGGTTGTTGATACTCAGGTAGTGCATCACTTGGAAATGATCTGTCAGAAAGAAAATATAGCATATGACATACAAGGTCTTGAAGTAATATCTCATGCAACTCAAGGATCACTACGGGATGCTATTAATTTATTAGAGCAAGCGCGTTTTGCAGAATCTGCGGTAACTAAATCATCAGTAATGTCAGTATTAGGCTATATTGATGATCAGTTTTTATATGAACTTTTGTCAGTGATGATGGATGGTAAAGTAGAATCGTTTTTTGAAATAGTTAAAAAATTTGAAGGTAAAACTATTTCGATAGATTATGTTTTAAAGCGTATACTTGAAATAGTTTATGATTTTATTTTATTTAAATATAATGCAGCACCAAAATATACGAAAAATATTCCTGATATATGTAAAAAACAGCTTTTGGATATGAATTTAACTAGGTTGTTATATTGGTTTGAACATTTAACGCAGCTTGATCCTGTTATTGCTAAGACAAGTAAAAAACAGCTTCTTTTTGAGGCGACTTTGCTGAGATTGATTACTAATGCTCATCAGGTAGAACACTTAGAAGGTGACAAAAAAAAAAATATAGTAACTGATTTAAAAACGGATAGTCACGAACAGTTATTTAAGCAATTTGTGACTATGTCTGCAGCACATATTGATCCTGTACTTGCGTCAATGTTATATGCAACTGATTTAATTCAATTTGATAAAGAACGGCAAATTGTTGAGATTAATACTTTGAAAAAATTTATCTTGTTTCAAGATTTATTCGTGGAACAGAAAAAAATATATCAAAAATATTTGGATCAGGTATTTGGCTATCAGGCAACATTGATTGTGCAATTTACTAAAGAAGAGATAGTAGTTGAAAAAGTTAATACATTAGGGGAAGGTTTAAAACCTATAGATCAAAAAATTGTGAATGCCGCACAACCGACATCTCAGAAACCTGTAGCTCGCCAAATGGTTGGACAAGATAAACAAAAGGCTACAGTATCAGGGCAGTTTGGATTAAGAAAAGTGCAGCGTTATCAACCACCTGAGGTATGCAATAAAAATGAACGAACAGTGGATGTGGCTGATAGAAATAAATGGAAAATTACTCATATGCTTCTAGAAAATTTTGGAGGCAGTGTGCGAGAAATTATAAAGGATACAACAGATGAATTTAATGCATAAAGTTGTGCTTGTGGGAAGAACAAATGTTGGTAAGTCATCATTGTTTAACCGTATTGCACCAAAAGTAAAAAGTCTTGCGTTTGATCAAGAAGGTGTCACTCGTGATATGGTGACTGACTTTGCAGAGTGGAATGGACATGCATTTGAGTTAGTTGATACCGGTGGTATTGATCTTTTAAAAAACACTGATGAAATGACAGCAACCGTTACTCAGCGCGTACGACAAGTTTTAGAACAAGCATCATTATTTTTGATGGTGGTTGATTGTAAAACTGGTATCACTGATCAGGATATGCGTATTGCGCGATTACTTCATGAATTTGATACTCCAACGATTGTCCTGGTTAATAAAGTTGACTCTAAGCACCAAGAAGATACTATTCATGATTTTTATCAACTTGGATTTGAGCATATTTTTGGAGTATCGGCAATTCATGGTCGTATCATTGCAGATTTGCTGGATGAAGTTATTGAAGTTTTAAAAACAGTTCCATTAAAAGAAAAAGTAGTCTCAGAAAAACCTGAATTTCGTGTAGCTCTTTTGGGAAGACCAAATGCTGGAAAATCATCATTGATGAACCAGCTTGTACGTCAAGAATTTTCAATTGTCTCACCTATGGCAGGAACAACGCGTGAAGCTTTAAGAAAGCGCATGGCTTTTAATAAAACCGTTATTGAATTGATTGATACTGCTGGAGTTAGAAAAAAAAGCAGTGTTGATACTGAACTTGAAGAGATGATGGTAACTAACTCGCTTCAAGCAGCAAAACGAGCACATGTTGTTTTGTTAGTTATGGATGTACAAGAGCCAGAAGTAACTGCACAAGAATTAAAATTAACTTCATATGCACTTGAAAGCGGATGTGCAGTAATTGTTTTATTTAATAAAGTAGATTTACTCAATGACGATAATAAAACTCAGTTTGAAATGTCATTGTCTGAATATAAACATGTTTTAGATAAAGTTGAGACACTCAATATTTCTTGTCTTACAGGAAAAAACATAGGTAAAGTTTTACCGCTTGTTCAAGAAGTTTGGGAACGCTTCCAAATGAAATTAGCAGATCGTTATTTGACAGATCTTTTTGTACAAGCAATTTCTAAAAGACCTTTATTTAAAAATCAGACACAGGTTTATTTACATAAAGCAAAGCAAGTTGGTAATGCACCAATGCGTATTGAATTGATTTTACGAAATATAGTTATTTTTGAAGATTCACATCGTGCATTTTTTGAGAATGTTTTACGTAAAGCAGTAAATCTTAAAAGTTGTCCGATATTGTGGACCTATAAAAATAAAAGTTAAGAAAAATTATTTTTTCCATCCCAGATTAAATTTGGGATTAACATTAAAATTAAAGCCTTCGAAAAAATCGAAGGCTTTTTTTATTTGCTTGAGCTTGTGATCTGCTCATGGTAATTTATGTAAGAATTTATTTTTAAAATAAAAAGGATTACGATGAAATTAGAAATGATATTTAGAGGCACAGAGCCTTCTGCTGCTGTAGAAAATTATGTTATTAAGTACGTTGAAAAATTTAAAAAATATATGCACAAGCAAGATCCAGAGTCAGCATTTGTGCATGTTGTTTTAGAAGGGCATCACAATCATCATATGATGTCGGTTGAAGTACGTATTAAATCACAGGATTTTGATATTATCATGAAAAAAGAAGGCCAAGAGATGTATCCGTTAATTGATGCAACTATGAAAGCTGTTGAAAATGAGCTACAAAAGAAAAAGCAACGTAGTGTGGATGATTTAAGACAGCGTAAAAAATGTTGCTAATTAGTTATCAAACTATTGTTTTAGCTGATTGTGTTTTAATTGATTTAGAAGGGAATTATTTAAAATAATTCCCTTCTTTTGTTTAAAGTTATTATAGTTATTTATTTTTATTCTTCAGTCCGGAAAATCACATACCATTTAAGGATGGGAATGAATGGGCCAAACGATTGTAGTAAGCTATAATGTTTAAGCTGGTAGTTACTTTTTAAGGTGGTTAATTTTATATAGATTTTGTTATGAAATTAAATTATAGAATATTATTATATAAATATTTTTTTAAAATAAAGGAGAATTATGAAAAAAATATTAAATTACAATATTTTATTACTACAAATACTATTATTACAAATTCCAAATGTATCTTATATAATAGCAAGTGAAAAACAGAATCCGAATAAAAATTCTCAAAAAGAATCTTCATCTAAGAAAAAAATAAGCGAAAAGCAAAAAGTTGAAGAAAAGCCTGAAAAAAAGGCTTCTAAACAAAATTCACAGGCACCAGCAGCTGTAAGTGCAGCTAGTGCTAGTACACAGGCTTCTGATCAAAATAAAAAATCTCATGCAAAAATGAATAAAGATAACAACTCTCTATATGAGTTATTCATGAAAGAATTAAAGAAAAAGGCAGAGCATATTGATTTATTGATTAAAGCTATTCAAGAACAAAATATTCAAGAAATTCAAAAAGTTATTGCTGCAGGTATAGATATTAATAGAGATGCTACACAAGATGAAAGAATTTTATATGAAGCTGTTAGAAGTCAGAATCCTGAAATTCTTCAAATGTTATTGAATGCTGGATTAAAAATTTCGGCGGAATCTTATCCTTTGCTTCATAGTGCAGCAGAGTACGGCAACCCTGAAATAATTAATATATTGCTAAAGCATGGGGCAGATATTCATGCAGTTGAGCGTAACTTCGGTAATGATATATATTCTCTTTATCGAGCCTTAGAATATAGAAACTCTGAAGTTGTTAAGATATTGCTGGATAATGGAGCAAATCCTGATTGGTTAGATACCTCTGATGATCTTAATTCATTAATCTTTGCTGTGAGAGCTAGTGATGTAGCTTGTTTAAAAGAATTATTAGATCATAAATCTGATATGACTATTAAAGAAAAAGCTCCTGCTTATAACCAGAATTATCCTCGTTTAACAGGATATCATATAGCAGCTCAATTAGGAAAAGATGATATGGTTAACGAATATTTAAAGCATGATGTAGATATTGATATGAAGGATAGTAATGATAGAACAGCTCTACATCATGCTATTAGTAAGGGACAATATAATGTTGCAAAATTACTTTTAAGTAAAGGAGCTGATAAAAATTGTGTTGATAAATATGGAATTACTCCAATTTTATTAGCAGTAGAAAAAGATTTGAGTATGTTCCAATTATTACTTGATTATAAAGCAAATATACAAGCAGTAGATAATGAACATAATACAGTTTTACATCATGCTGCAAATGCTGGTAGTACTAAGATAGTAGAAGAACTTATTAAAATTAATCCTGAAATAATGATAGATGCAAAAAATAAAGAAGGACAGACGCCTTTGCATTTAGCTGGAAAAAACAATGATATCAGCACAGTAGAAGCATTATTACGTGCTGGAGCTGACGTAACTATAAAAGATAATAAAGGTAAAAAACCTGTAGATTATGTTTTAGAAGATTATCCAGGACTTATTCAATTATTAGAAGAAGCAGAAAAAAAACAAGATGAAAAATCTAAAGAAAAGAGAGAAGAAGAAAAATAAGATAAAAATGATGACGATGACAAAAACGAAGAATCTTTAAAAATAACTCATGAAAAATATTTATAAATAGAATAAAAAGGGGGACTGTTTTTACAGTCCCCCTTTTTATTCTTCGAGTACAGAAGATCTCATATCTTATTTAATTGGATTTCTTGTTGAAATCTATTTCAAGCATTGTTGCTATGAATTTTTCAGGAGTCATGCTGTATGGTTCTGAAGACCATTTTTTAATAATGTCTTGGCTATCTGGTTTAACGATAAGAATTGCTGGTTGTGCATAGACTTTGAATTGTTCTTTTAAATTATTAGCTTCTTGATTTGAGCTGCTGGTGCAATCAACTTTTACAAAAATAAAATGATCTTTTAAAGAAGCATATACCATATCTTTATGGAATATTTTCTTGTCAATTGCTTTGCAAATAGTACAATGATTTGCCCAAAAATCAAGAACTAATAATTTGCCTTCAGCTTGAGCTGTTGCACGTGCAGCTTCATAGCTGTGTGCCCAATCAACACCTTGTTCAGTTGAATCTTGTTGTATAGATCCTATACGATCGTATGCACGAAGACCCATGACAACTGCAAAAGCAAGTAAGATAATTCCAATCAGGCTTTTGATAGTTTTTTGTTTTTTATCAAAATCTTTTTGTGCATCAAGAATATAAAATAGTGCAGCAAAAAGAATGAATCCAACTAATAACCAGTTAAATATATAAGCTGGTGTAATGTTATTTAGGTAATACAAGCAAGTTGCAAGCATTACAAAGCCTAGAGCTTTTTTTACTTCAACCATCCAAAGGCCAGCTTGTGGCATCATATTCATTGAAGATGAGAATGTTCCAATGATAATTAATGGAACGCTTAGACCAATTCCAAAGAAGAATAAGAGTAAGAATCCTGAAAAGATATTTCCCATAGTTGCAACGATGGTTAAAAGAAGTGCCAACCCAGGAGATACGCATGGTGATGCAACGCTACCGCTAATAAGACCAAAAAGAAATGCAGATAGATAAGGATTAATTGATGAATTTATATTTGCGCCACGTTGTAAAAATGCAGGCAGCGTTAAATCAATAATACCAATCATAGTCAGTGACATGTATCCAATAAATACAACTAAGATAAGTACAAAAATTGGATTTGAAAGAAGACCTCCAAATGATGCTCCTGCAAATGCAGCTAAAAGTCCCAAGCAAGCAAATGTTGTTGATAATCCAAATGAATAGCAAAGTGATCCAAATAGATTAGCCCAAAATGTTTTATTTTGATTATTTTGAAGTACACCTATGGTTATAGGAATCATTGGATAAATGCATGGAGTTAAGCTTAAAAGAAGCCCTAAAAGAAGTGCAAATAGTAAACGAATCCAAAGAGCGTCTGTAGTTTGCATGAGATCTTGAATTTTTTGAGTAAATGATTTCTGTTCTTTATGTTTTGGAACTTGTGCAGCAATTGCAGGATTTGAGCTATAATCAGCAGAAAAATTAGTTTTTTCTGAACTATCAGAAGAAAAAGATAGTTTATGCATTTCTTGATGCATAGTGTTATCAGGTAATGTTAAAAAACTAATATGAACATGTGCATCAATTGGTTGTTTATTGTTTGCTTTTAAATCAGCAGAGATTAAAACATTTTTTTCAAAAATTTCTTTTGAATCAGCGAATTCAGGAATATATTTTTTTTCACTAGCAGGGTAATGAAGTTGTGTAATTTGAACATGAGGATTATCTATAGAAATATTCATTGTTTGTTTTAAAATTATTTCACTTTGTGTAAGTTCTATAGAAATATTCAGTTTTTCTGGAGAGCCATTATGTTCTTGTTGATCAAATGAAATATGATAACTTAGTGAGATCATACTCCAGAAAAATGCTGCAAATACCAATGTTTTTTTATACATAATGTTTCCTTTATTTCTTTAATGATTTGTTTGAATAAGCAGTGACATGAATGATTCCAAAATCAGAATTTAAAAGTATTGTTACAGGATTTTCCTCTTCACTTGGTTGTCCTATCCATCCATGAATATGATGTTTCATATCTTTAAATGTTTCTTCATTGATTTGTACTGTTTTAGGATGCAATGTTATAAAAAGATCTGAAAGAATTTTACCATATTTATTATGGGCTTCAAGATCAGCTTCTAGGTCCTGAGGTATCATAAGAGTAATATCTCCATGTACTGAATTGAGATTGAGACAATTATGAGCTTTGATCATTTTTCTTTGTACCGTAATATGACCTTTATTGCTTTGAGCAATAACTGTATTATTTCCTAAAGTAATAAAAATATCACCAGAGTCAGTAGTTATATCAAGAGCTCCTGTGCTTCCTTTGATATTAATTTTTCCAGCATTACTGTTTAATTTGAGAGGAAAATTTTCAGGTACCAATATACGTATATTCAATTGGCCCTTTAGATCAGCTGAAGTTTCAGTTTGGGCTGATAGCGCATGATTCTTTACGCTATGCTTAAGGATGCTTTTTTTACAAAACTCAAAAGAGCCTTTTTTTTGAAGTTCTATCATGACGCAATTTTGTTTCCATGTTTCTACGTAAATATCACCATAAAGATTAGATAAATCTAATTTTTTGAGATCATTGAACTCTTGATGAACGATTTCTTGTTTATTTCTTTTAAAAAAAGAAGATATAGTAGATATAGAATTTTTTGCTGCTATCGGTATAGTAAAAAAGATTAAGGCTATTTTGATAACGTTTGTACGCATTATAATGTTCCTTGGATTTTAAATATGAATCAATTTCAGGACCGAATTCAAATATGTATTGCAAAGATTATACAGCATAATAGAGAACTAAAAAATATTTTTGAAGAAATTTATCAACAAGGGGGACGCGTTTTATTGGTTGGAGGAGCAGTTCGTGACTGTCTTATGGGTTGCATAGGATCAGACTTAGATTTTGAAGTATATCATTTAACTTTTAATCAACTTCAGGATATTTTGCAAAAGTTTGGCAAAGTAAGTTTTGTTGGGAAATCATTTGGTGTTTTACGGTTGCATAAACTAGATGCCGATTGGTCAATTCCGCGTTTAGATAGTTATGGAAGAAAGCCTGAAGTTACGTTAAATCCTAATATGAGTTTTAAAGATGCATTCAGGAGACGTGATATTACGATTAATTCTATGGGACTTGATGTACATAGCTTTGAATTAATTGATCCGTATAATGGAATTTTTGATTTACAAAATAAGACTATCAAAAGTCCTGATCTTGCTTTTTTTGTTCAAGATCCACTTCGTTTATTTAGGGTTATGCAGTTTGTAGCTCGCTTTGAAATGAATGTTGATCAATCATTGAATCAGGTATGTGAAACTATGGATATTAGTGGTATTTCACCTGAAAGAATATGGCAAGAATTTTCAAAATTGTTTTTAAAATCACAAAAACCATCATTAGGTTTTAAGTGGCTTGCCCATATTAAACGGTTAGATGAAATCTTTCCAGGAATCAATTTTGATCAAGATTTATATGATAGTTTAGACTGTCTTGCAAGTCAGGATAGTATTCTTCCTGAGCGTAAAATACTGGGATTATGGGCATTCTTGATGCAAAAAAACACGGGCTCTATAGTTTCTAATTTGTCAGTCAAAGAAAAAATATCTTCAGTACAATTAAAGTTTTTTACTGATTTTTTAAAAAAATATATTGCATCGCACGATCAAATTCATAGAATTTCTTTGTTGAGCTGGTATTTGCGTTATATACCACTTGTTGTAAAAAATGGGCAAGATATAGAATATAAAAAATTGGCATCTTTTCTTTCAGAAGAAATTAGCCTTCAAGAGCTTAGTGATATTGCAGTTTGTTGGTATGATCAGCAAACCATTGAAACATTTATTCATCAAGCACGCCATGCAAAAGTTTTATATCATCCAATTGAGCCACTTTTAAGTGGAAAAGATATGATGCCGTATGCTCAAGGTAAGGAATTGGGAGATCTTTTAAAACAAGCATATGATATTCAGCTTGAAAAATCGATTTATGATAAGCAACAGCTGCTTGATATAGTACTCAAAGAAAAAAATTAATGTAATTTGGATCCATTAGGAACAGATGTTTCTGGTCGAGCTAATACAATAGCACCATGTTTATCAGTGAAACCCAAAAGTAAAAATTGGGAAATAAATCCAGCAATATTTTTTTCACCGAGGTTAACGCATCCTACTACTTGCGTATTAATCAGTTGTTCTGGAGTATAGTTTACGGTAATTTGAGCAGATGTTTGTAAAATTCCTATTTCAGGGCCAAAGTCGACCCAAACTTTATAAGAAGGATTTTTAGCCTTTGGAAATGTTTCCGCTTTAGTAATAGTCCCGACTATAATTTTTACATCAGAAAACTGTTGATATGTTATCATGATAAGCTTTCTTTATTTAAAATTTTGTTAACATGTTATACCGTTAAATAAATTTTCATAATCTTGGTACGTGTGAATTAAAGAGGTAATATCATCTTTTGAACTTTTAGTGTCATTTTGTAATTGTATAATTGCATTACGCAAAGAAAAAAGAATTATTTCTCCTATTTTTTTTAAAAAATCATGATGCTGTGAGCTAGATTCTAATTGCTTAAACTCTTTTTGTATTGCTATAAACATTTGATTATGCACTGCTAAGTAACCAATCCAGCTTTCGATCTCGTGAGTTGCTTGAAACCAAGTAGCAGCAATTTTAAGTTGCTCGCCAGATTTTTTTCTTTCATCTAAAGTTTTTGCAAGCGCAGAATGTTTCAATGTTGTTGGTAATAGTAGTAAAGAGATAATTTGTTCAACTGATAGATTTGTATTTTGTGTCTGATTTTCAAGGGAGATAGTATCTAGTTTATTGCGAAGTTTTTGGGCATTTTGGAAAGCATTATCAGTTGCTTGAGCAAGATTATTTTGACACTCTGCTATTAAGCTTGTTATGCTAACTATTATAAAAATTATTTTTCGTAAATTTTTCATTAAATTATTCTTTATTGGTAAAATATTAAAACTTTTATAGTAGTATTTTATATTAAAAATAATTTAGTTAAATTTGAATATAAATAAAAGGTGGATACTATGCAAATGCAGGGATCAGTAATTTGGAATTTAATTGTACAAAGTGATTTTATAACGCAATTGACAATGGTGGTTTTATTTGGAATGTCGGTAGTTTGTTGGGCTATTGCATTATACAAATTAATTCTTTTAAAAATTAAGCAAAAAGAATGTGATGATGTTTTAAAAACTATTAAAATTACTTCTAATTATTCAGAACTACTTTTAGTTGCGCAAGAGCATAAAAAAACAATGCCAGGATACATTTTGGTGCAACTTCTTGCAGCATCAAAGCAAGCAAAAGAAGCGAAGAATGTGGAAATTTTTGATGTTCAGGCAGGATCTATTTTAGATGATACAATGTATCATGAAGAATCATATACATCTATTTTAAGTATTAGTGCATCGATTGCGACACTTTTGGGGCTTTTTGGTACTGTTTGGGGACTTATTCATGCATTTGTGCGTATCAGTGAAAAACAATCAGCAGATATAGTTGCAGTTGCTCCAGGTATTTCAGAGGCTTTGATCACAACCATAGCAGGACTTTTTGTTGCAATTCCGGCACTTATTTTTTCACAATATATTGCAACTAAAATGAAATCTTTAGAATATAATTTGATGATGTTGATTGATAAAGTTTCTATGATTACTCGTTTATCAATTATACAGCAGGCACCAGTTGAGCATTTTACTTCTTCGGTAAGTTCAGTAGATCATAGTCGTTATCAAAATTAACACGTTAGTGTTAGCCCATATTTAAATGGTCATCAAAAATTAAGGAAAATTTATGAGAAGATTGCGTGGACGTAGATTGGCAAATCGTGAGCATAAAATGCAAGAAATTAACGTAATGCCTTTGGTTGACGTTGCATTAACATTGCTGATTATTTTTATGGTTGCAACACCGATGATGAACAATGTTATTAAGGTTGAATTACCATCAAGTAGAATTGATGATGGAGCTGTTCAAGCCCATACGCAGCAAGATCTTACCGTGTATATCGATAAAAATAAAAAGATATACCTTAATGGCAAAGAATATTCTTTAGATAATCTTTTAAAAGTCCTTCAAAAGACGGTTAAAAAAGACAGTGATGAAGTGGTTTTTGTAAAAGCTGATCAAGGTGTTTCTTATGGTATTGTCATTGATTTGGTAGATACAATAAAAATTTCTGGAGGAATTAAGTATGTTGCACTTGCTACCAAGCGTGCTCTTTAGCAAAGTACTACCTTTTAATCAATTATCTGAACGTCAATTTTTTTTACAAAGAATAATTTTATTAGTTTTTTTAGCTCATATTATTCTTTTTGGATCTATAATTTTATTATCAGCTTTTTCTAAAAAAGAAGATAAATTTACTATTTTAATGCACCAAGCTGGAGCAACGTATGTTTTGATGCCGCTTCAAAAAAAAATTGATCAAAAAAATATATCAGCTCGATATAAAAGTTCTTCAGTTTCAAAAAAATCTCAAGTTCTTAATTATGAAGATTATCTTCATAAAAAAAAATCTCAAAAAAACAAAAGAAGTTCTGTTCAAGCAGCTAAGATTTCTTTAGATGCAAAAAAATCTTTAGGCTCTAAGAAATCTAAAATTGATTATTTGCATAAGAATTCAAAATCTACCATGAAACTTATATCCAAATCTAAAGCAACAACAATTGCAGCTTCTGCAAAAGAAAAAATTAAAAATAAAAAAAATGATAAACACAAGAAAATAAAATTGATGCAAGAGAAGAAAATGCATCAAGAACAAGTAAAAGTTCCAGATCCAGTAATTGACCAAAAAGAATTAGAATTACAAGAACTAAAACAACCGGTAGTTCAAAATGATACACCATTAGAAAATCAACAACAAATAGATTTGGAAAAAAATAATGATACTCAGCAGCCTCAGTCAGAGGATGGATTGCTCGATGAGGTCATTTTTGTCGGGTATGAGCAGTTTGATGAGTGTGTAATTAGTTCAAAAATTCAACAAGCTGTTGTTCAAACATGGACTCCTCCTGTTGGAATAGATGTAGGAACTTCTTGTGAATTGAAAATAAAAGTATCTTCACAGGGTACGGCCGATGCTGTTGAAATCATCAAAGGATCAGGAATTTTAGTATACGATACTTCTGCTCGGACAGCCTTATCTCAGGTTGAGTTTCCACAAGAAGTGTATGGCAAGGTTATTCGAATTGTTTTAGGAAATTAAAAATTTTCATCACGAAAAGGTTTCGTATGTATATAAAAATATTTTTCAGTACCACGTTATTTTTTGGAAATATTTTTTCTTCTGATAAATCATCATCTGACTTGCAACTTTCAGTACAGGCTAAAAAAACTAAAAAAGTTGTGATTGGATTAGTTACTCTAGGCAGTGTAGATACAAATTTGAAACATTGTGTTGATCGACTTATTAAAGATTTAGAGTGGAGTGGTCAATGTTCTGTTGAGCAACGGCATTTGCAAACTTTAAAATATGAACATGAACTTAAACAACTATTTGAAAGTCAGGTAGGTGTTGCAGTAATTGTGACACAGGAAAAGCATGGGTATGCATGGCGATTATATGATCTAGCATCTGTTCAGATGATTGTAGGCAAAAAAATTGAGCAGTGGGCTGATAATATATCTTATATAGCCCATACGATGGCAGATCAATTATGGCCACAGCTTTTTGGAACAGGAAGTTCTTTTCGTTCAAAAATTGCCTATTCAAAGCAAATTTGGCGTAAAAAACATGGAAAAGAAAAGCCGTACAAACAAATATGGATAGCAGATTTTGATGGGTCAAATCCAAGACTTTTTATTGATACTCCCACGGTAAGCTTTGCGCCACGATGGAGTAATGATCCAGCAACTCCGTTACTTTTTTACTCTGAAAATACACTTTCAAACGTACAATTAGTTATGAGTAATATGTATGGTAAACGAAGAATTATATGTTCTTTTGATGGACTGAATATGCAACCAACTTTTTCTGAAGATGGTAAAAAAATTGTATTTTGTTTATCTAAAGATGGAGCAAGTCAATTATATCTCTCCTATATTGATGATGTTAGCGGTAAGCGCCATTTTGATCGTTTAACATATAATTCCGGAGAAAATATAGCACCGTGCTTTGTAGATAAAAATCATGTAGTATTTGTTTCAGATTATAAAACAGGCAATAAACCTCAAATATTTATACTCGATTTAAAATCAAAAATTGTTGAACCCTTAACTGATGGGGGATATTGCGCTTGTCCAAGTTATAGCCCGGTCAAAAATCAGTTAGTTTATTCAAAAATGATGGGGTCTGCAATGCAATTGTTTTTATATGATTTTAAAACAAAAGAACATACTCAATTAACTAATTCACCAGGAAGTAAAGAAGAAGGCTGTTGGTCAGCTTGTGGTAATTATATTCTTTTTGGAATTAACCAAGGTATGGATAGCAGAATTGCCCAATTTCATTTACCAACTAAAACTATGAAATATCTTACAGCTAAAGAAGACAATTGTACCTATCCAACGTGTTCGCCGATTTATCAAGAAAACTTAGGAATACTGCAAAAGTAATTAAATATATAACGTTAAAAATTAAATATTTTTATTATATTGTATAAAACTAGTTATTAATTTGCATTTAATATTTCTTTTGTTACAGTAGTTAACCCAAGACTTATATTTTATAATTGTGATAATAGAAGGTATTAAATGAAAAAAATAATAAGTGTTATCTTGAGTTTATTGGTATTTCAAGAGTTATATCTATCAGAAAATGGTATTAAAAAAAATATTTCTGCCAAAAAAATTAGTCAGTTAAAACAGGTTGATCAAACTTCAATAGTAGATCAATCTATAGATGTCAGCTTAGAAGATAGTATTAAAGATTCTATAAACCTCTTACCTATACAGCAAAATAAAAATGATGTATCTAAGAGCAATCAAATTATATCTGCCCAACCAAAATCTTTTTTTAAAAAACCTTCTTTTGCAGCAACATCAAAAGAATTAAAAGATGCCTTATATGAAAAAATAAAAGCATCATCGCATACTATAGATGAAGGTCTTTTTTTTAAAGCTGGCAAGCCTCGGGTATTATTTGGAAAAAAAGTTGCTGTAATTATTGATCATATAGTTAATATAGTTCCAGAAATTGGATCATCAGGAGAAATAACACTACAGGGTGGGCATACTTATAAGACAATAGCATCTTTTAAAAATCAGGGAGGTCTTTGCCAGGATGTTTTTTATAAAGATCCGAATACTAACTGTTGGTTAATTGATGGGGTAGATAATTTTACAGGTAAAAGATTTTATAAAACAATATTTCCTCAAGGATGGACTCCTGAGGATGTTTATGCAGCTATTATTACAGCAACATTACTAGATAATCAGCAATCAGAGATCGTAAAAGATCGTCAAGTTATGAGGGTAAAAATTTCTTACAAAAATAATCCTGAATTTATAGCTCGTTTAGTTTTATATAAACGTCAAAAAAGTGATACTTGGGAAATAATGACCGCCTTTCCAGAATTTCAATAATTAACCTTAATTGAGTAAATAAACTATTCTTAATATTCAAAATAATAAGAAGTTTTAGTTTCAAAATTTGGCAAAATTTAGAATATTCATACTATGTAACTCGCTGATTTTTTGAATTAATTTAAAAAATCAGTGAGTTGATTTTTTAGAAAATGGTAGCACGAAAGTTTTTTGTTAATGGCTTATTAAGAAATATAACTATTGAAATATAATTTTAGAATATGTTATTTTCCTTCAAAAGGGGATAATGTATGAAAAAAATATTAGTTTTAGTTCTATTTTGTAAT
>CAYNSS010000002.1:200003-223554 GCA_964400275.1 uncultured Pseudomonadota bacterium | reverse complement strand
ATTGAAAGTAATAGTAGCTTTTGATGATAGCTTAACTAAAATAGAAGATTATTTTCGAGTCTCTCCTGCTATTGAGCAATTGATTATTGCAGGAATAAATATTACTCAAGTTGGAGATTGGTTTCTTAGGTATCATAGAAATCTAATAAGTCTTACGCTTCCTGACTCGATTACTAAAATTGGAGATTCGTTTCTTCATGTTTGTTGGAGGTTAACAAGTCTTACGCTTCCTGCTGGACTTACTCAAGTTGGAAGACTCTTTCTTGCTGATTGCACAGGGCTAACAAGTCTTACGCTTCCTGCTGGACTTACAAAAACAGGAGATTTCTTTCTTCTTTTTTGCAAAGGGCTAACAAGTCTTACACTTCCTGCTGGACTTACTCAAGTTGGAAACTATTTTCTTCGAGGTTGCACAGGGCTAACAAGTCTTACACTTCCTGACTCGATTACAAAAATTGAAGAGTATTTTCTTAAAGATTGTACAGGACTTACTTCTTTGAGAATACACAAAGATGCACTTACAAGATTAGGGGGCAGAGAGTTTTTTGAAAAAAATTACCCTGGGTTATTAAAAGTATTAGAGATAATTTAAAAAGAAAAGATAGAAACCTCATTTGAGGGATTTATCTTTTCTTTCATGGTGCACTGTTTAAAATATAATTTAGCCGCTATAGCTTGAGCAATATAAAAATAAATATTTAAAAATGAAAAAGGCTAGGAATAAATCCTAGCCTTTTATATTCAATAACTAATTAATTATTGACGGTTGCGGTTAAAACCACCACGACCTTCACCGCCAAAACGGTTGCCGCCGCCGCCGAATGAACGACGAGGACCGCGATCGCCGCCGCTACGAGGAGCGCCGCCGCCATTTTGTGAATTGTTGTGAGCTAAGTGAACTTTAATTGAACGACCTTTGATATCTTGGCCGTTGATTGATAAAGCTGCTTCAGCTTGTTCTGTTCCTTCAAAGCTAACAAAAGCAAATCCGCGAGCTTGGCCTGTTTCTTTATTTACAGGAATGTGAATATTGGTAATAGTACCAAATGTTTCAAATAAAGCTTGTAAATCTGTTTTTGTTGTGCTGAATGGAAGATTTCCAATGAAAACTGTGTTTTGTTCTGGGCTATTCATAAAATATGACCTTTGTAGGGCTACTGATTTCTTAAAGCTTTATGTTTAAGAAATATCAGTTGTGAAACTATACTAACATTATTAAGTATTACATGTTTGGTTATAATTGCAAATGATAAATGTGTTTTTTTAAAAAAAACAGATAGTTGGTTGATATCTGATAAGTTTTTCATCGACAGAACAAGAGTTTTATAGTACGATATTTAAACATATTTATAATACGAATTTAAATATTTGCAATAACTAAACTAAATAATAAAAAGGCATTATGAAACCGAATAAACCATTTAATTCATTTGGCCCTAAGGGTATATTAATAGCGATCATTGTTGTAGTAGGTCTTTTTGCAGTATTAATAACATTAAATGATGCAGCAAAAGATATAGGCACAATATCTTATAAAGAGTTTTTAGATAAAGTACGTCAAGATCAAGTTAAAAAAGTTCATAAATCAGGACAGTTTTTAGAAGGATTGACTAAGGATAATCAACGATTTGAAACAGTTGTTGCTGAACGTCCGGCTGATTTTGATTTAATGGAAAAACACAATGTTGATTTTTCAGTTTCAACACCAGCAATGTCAACTGGTGGATGGCATTTGATGATGATCATTGGTGTTTTAATGCTTCTTGCTATTGCATCTGGGCTATATTTTGTGCGTCAGATGAAAAATGGTGGCAAAGGTGGAGCTTCTGGTGGGCTATTTAATATTGGCAAAAGCAAGGCAAAAATGTTCCTTCCTTCTATGATTAAAGAACGTTTTTCATCAGTTGCAGGTGCTCATGAAGCTAAGGAAGACTTACAAGACATTATTGACTTCTTAAGAGACGCTCCAAAATATCAACGCCTTGGTGCAAAAATTACACGTGGAGCGTTGTTAGTTGGTGAACCAGGAACAGGTAAGACGCTTCTTGCGCGTGCTGTTGCAGGTGAAGCTAACTGTCCATTCTTTAGTGTAAGTGGTTCAGATTTTATTGAAGTTTTTGTTGGTGTTGGTGCATCTCGTGTACGTGATCTTTTTGCAGAAGCAAAAAAGAAAGCTCCATGTATTGTGTTTATCGATGAAATCGATGCAATTGGTCGCCAAAGAAGTGCTTCTGTTGGCGGTGGTAACGAAGAGCGTGAACAGACGCTTAACCAGCTTTTAACTGAAATGGATGGATTTGAAACAAGCAAAGAGCCAGTAATTGTTCTTGCGGCAACGAATCGTGCAGATATTTTGGATAAAGCATTAGTCAGACCTGGTCGTTTTGATCGTCAGATTGTAGTTCCAATTCCAGATTTAGTAAGCCGTGAAGAGATTTTGGCTGTTCACCTGAAATCTATCAAGCATGTAGAAAACTTGGATATAAAAGGTCTTGCTCGTGGTACGCCTGGTTTTACAGGAGCTGATTTAGCAAACTTAGTTAACGAAGCTGCAATTATTGCATCTAAGAAAAATCAAGAAGAAGTAACGATGTTTGATTTTGAAGAAGCTCGTGACAAAATTATGCTTGGTAAAGAATCGAAAACTAAGATTTTAACAGATTATGATAAAAAAGTTACTGCTTTCCATGAAGCAGGACACGCATTAATTCGTCTTTTAATGCCAAAAGATACTGATCCGCTCCATAAGGTTACGATTATCCCTCGTGGTGGAGCTCTTGGAGTTACTCATTTCTTGCCTGAACGTGAAAAATATTTACGAACAAAAGAAGAACTTTTAGCAAGTATTGCGTCATCACTTGGTGGTCGTGCAGCTGAAGAGTTGGTATTTAATGAAATTTCAACAGGTGCTTCAAGTGACTTTAGTCATGCAACCGATATTGCTCGTGCTATGGTATGTAATTATGGTATGTCAGATGCGCTTGGTAAACGAGTGTACATTGATAGCTATGATCGCAAAGGTGGATTTTCAGAAAAAACATTTGAATTAATTGATTCTGAAATAACCAAGATACTTAATGAACAGTATGATGTTGCAATGAAACTTTTAGCTGAACATAGAGATAAGCTTGATAAGCTTTCATATGCGCTTCTTGATAAAGAAACATTGTATGCAGCAGAAATTTATGAACTTCTTGGAATTGAGCCAAGAGCTGATTTACGTTTAGTAAAATAAATAAAATAAAAAAGAGGTCTGCAAAAAGGGCCTCTTTTTTATTAAATAATAGGGAATTTAAGTTTAGGATTTATTTTATGAAAAATTTTAAAATCATATTTCTTTGTTTAGTGTTTTTGACATCAATAATTATAAATTCTACCTCTCAAGAATCTGTTGAATCCAGTATAGAACAAAGACTTACGAGGTTAGAAAATAGATCAATAATTTTAGGTACTATTATTGAAAATAAAAAAAACATTATAAAAGCTATTGTAGCAATATTAGTGAGTGGTTTTTGTATAGGATATATTTCTTATAAATCATCGATTTGCGCTTCTGATAAAGATATAAAAACTAATATTGATGAAAAAATTGTTTAGGCTAGGTAAGTTTTAAAAAAAGGATAAGCCTATGAACTACATGGAAAAAATGATACCTATTGTTCAGTCAGTGGGTGATGAAGTGATGCGACATTATCGAACAGCATTTAAAATTATCCAAAAAAATCCTTGGAGCTTTTATTCAGAGGTTGATCTCTTGAGTCAAAAAATGCTTCAAGAAAAATTACAAAGCTTAATTCCAGGTTCAGGATACATAGCAGAAGAGCTTGATGTGTATGATAAAAAAGAATTTACTTGGGTAATAGACCCGATTGATGGGACTAGAAATTTTGTCAGGGGAATGCCTTATTTTGGTATCAGTGTAGCGCTTATGCAGGATCAAGAGGTAATTGCAGGTGTGGTGTATATGCCAGCTATGCATGATATGGTCAGTGCTCAAAAAGGTATGGGCTTGTGGCTCAATGGGCAAAAATTTTCGCCCGATTTTACACGCTATCAACAGGAGGGTGCATTGATTGTCAGTGGATCTATTAAACGTGGTAAGCGTGATCTATCGTTGAGTATTAAGCAAGCTTTGCATCATCTTGAGCATGGAGTTCGATTTCGAGCTTGTGGAGCAGCTGCAGTTGATTTGGCCTATACTGCGATAGGCGTGTATGATGCGGTACTTTTTGAAAATTTACAATGGTGGGATGCAGCAGCAGGAATTTTGTTAGTAGCAGAAGCCGGTGGACATGTATCTGACTATCAAAATAAGCTTGTAGATGGATCTTTTAAGACTTTGATAGCCGGAAATCGAACAATATGCACCCAAATTCTTGATGGAAGATTTTTATAATAGAGTAATTTTATAAAAAACAATTGGATTTCTTTTGGTAATCAAGAGAATCTTATTTATAGAAGTTATTTTTTGGCTATTAATTTATCTTTTCAAAAGAAATCTATTTGATAAAGGTAAAAAAATAGGGTAGAATAAAGATAATTTGGTAGGTCAAAAAATCTAGTTTTTTTAAGCAAATAGATTCTTTAAAAGTAAGAATCCAAAATTAATAGAAATAAAAGGTTATCATGTCACGAATTTGTTCTATCTGTGATAAAAGTCCAAAAGTTGGCAATCTTGTCAGCCATGCGAATAATAAAACAAAACGCTGGGTATATCCTAACACGCACAAAATGAGATTCATCAAAGTTGAAGAAACTCACAAGAAACGCGTTCCAGTTCATTATGATGCAGTTTGCACAAAATGTGTAAAAGCTGGTAAAATTCAAAAAGTTTTTTAAGATTTAAAAGGTTATAAATCCTATGGCAAATATAAAATCAGCAAAAAAAGCAGCTCGCAAATCAGTTAAACGTCAAGCAATCAATGTAGCGCGTAAGACTTCGATTAAAACTGCAATGAAAAAAGTAGTAATAGCTTTACAAGATGGAAAAAATCCAGCAGAAGTACAAGCTCTTTTTAATGAAGCGCAATCAAAATGTGCTCGTGCAAAAGGTAAAGGAACTTTACATCATAAAACAGCAGCTCGTAAAGTAAGCCGTTTAGCTCAAAAAATTAACAACCATTTTGCAAAGCCAGCAGAAGAAGTTAAGGTAGCAAAAAAAGCTCCTGCAAAAAAAGCTAAAAAATAAATATTTTAAGTTTTTTTTGCTTGAAGAAGCTTTGCTCAATATTTCTGTTTTAGCTTGTTAGAAAAATAGAATATAAAAAAAGACTCATGAGAAATCATGGGTCTTTTCTTTTTTTAGATAAAGTTGCTTTTTAAAATTTATTTTGATTATTCTTTTGGTAGTATAATTTATTTAAAATAAGGATAAAAAATGAAGCAGTATAAAACACTATATTTTTTAGGGTTGTTTTTAATTTTTAATCAGTCTCAAATTGTAAATAGTGCACAAAAAGAAAATTCATTTTATGATATTATTTCTCGTGAGAATTTCACAAGGGTGATTAGACAATCAGATACATTAATACACCAATATAATCAATTAAAAAATAAAGCTAAAAATTTATTAAAAATTGATACTTTATCGAAAGAAGAAGTAGATAAGTTAAATGAATATTTAGTAAAAATTAAAAAAAATATTGGTGACCTTGCTGAAAATACGGTTGCGTTAGAAAATTTTCCTAATGAGTATGAAAAACGTAAAAAACTTAAATCAGATAAGAATTCTTCAAATACTGCTAATGAATTCTTATCTGATTTAAGTTTTAATACAAAAAAGAATTTTAAAGAAAGAGAAAATAGAATAGATGTTATGCAAAGAGATTATAATGAATCTAAATTATATATAAATAGAATAGAATCAGAAAAAGTGGCTCTTCCAGCTGCTTCCTCTGGCCAACCAAGCACTGGAGCTACTGTTTCAGCTATAACAGGAAAATATACAGAAAAAGAAGCAAAAGAAGCTGTAATATTAGCTAAAAAAGAAAAGATAGAAGAGATAGATACGAAACTTCAAAATAATAATAATTATTCAAATATAGAAAAACGAAAAATTTACAAATTAGTAACTATAATTCAAAATTTTAAAAAGAAATTTACAGAACTGTCTGAAGAGGCTAGAGAGGCAATGTACGAGGACTTTTTTGAAAAAAATGGAGTTGATAATCTAAGGGTTCAGGATATTATTATTCGAGATTTTATAAATCCTGAAGAAACATCGGAAAAATCTAGCCAAAATGCATCACAAAAAGCTGCTGCTGCTTCTTCTTCAGTTCAACCAAAAAAATATACAGAAGCAGAAGCAAATTTCGCTCTAAGTGAATCAACGAGAGCAAAGAGAAACATAGACGAAACAAAAAGATTCTTAGGAAGTTTATTGAGTGAAGATCAAGTAAGTAAGATTATGGAATTAGTAAATGTAATTAACGATGTTAAAGCAAACAAAACTGATTCATCACTAGAAGAAAAATTAGAAGTAGCAGAACGTAATAGTAATGTTAAAATTATAGGTACTAAGATTGAAAAAATTATTCTTGATGGTATTAAAGAGCAATTATCTTATCAAAAAGCCGACGAAGATTTCCGAAGAAATTTGGCACAGTTAGAGGAAGAAGAATCAAAAGCAACATCAAATGCTCAAAGAGATGCACTAGAACAAGAAGAAGCTCGAATGAGATCTGAATTAGAATCTGAATTAGAATCTGGATTAGAAAATGAATTAGCAATGATAAAGCAAGAAATGGCAAAAGCAAAATCAAAGGCTCAAAGAGAAGCACTTGAAGAACAACAAGCTCAACTAAGATCTCAATTAGAACAGCAATCAATTGACAAGTCGTTTATGGATAAAGTGGCAAAAAATGCTTCAAGCTGGATCACGAAATTGTCAGGGGATAAACAAGTTACTCAGGCTGCAGTTAGAAAATTATTAGAAAAGGATGCTGCATCAGCAAAAAATCTTACCGATGCGCAAGTTTTATATATCAATGGCTTTTTACAAGCGATGAAATTATAGAATAGAAATTATTTACTAGATTTTTTCTGAAACTTATAAAAGCATACTCAAAATATATTTCATCAAAGATACCAGTTTTTTTGGAATTGATCATAGAATCTGCCTTCCAGCTATTGCCTAAAGACTATAGCCTACAGCTTAAGTTTACGGAAGATAAGAGATAAGAATATTATGTACCAGGGTTATTTTGCTTGAACTTGATATGAGCAAGATAATCCTGGTGTTTGATTTTAGGGTTCAAAAGAAGTGTGGTAAAAAATATTTTGATTTTTAAATCAGCATTTGTTACTAAATCATAACAGATAGTTGATTTTTTAAATTTATTTTGGTTATTATCAATCGTGTATTAAAAAAACTTATTTGATATGTATTGATGTAGTTTAATTTGAATAGAGTAGATATTATTGTTTAAAACAAAAAAAGGAAAAAGTAATGAAATTGTATAATAAATTATTATTATCTTTGTTGTTAGTACCTCTTGTTACTGTCCCATCTCAAGGAAAATCTGTAACTCAAGCAGCAGAAAATTCGCTTGCAAAAGAATTAGGTAAGTTTCATGATCAGTACATGAGTTTGCGGAGCGATATTATAGAATGCAAAAATAAATCTGATTACAGACGATTCCATATAGAAGAAGTTTATGAAAAAGTAAATGAATTGAAAGAGTTGATAAACAATCAGAAGACGATTATTGATCCAATAATACAATTTTCTTCCGTGAATAATCTAAAGGATATAGAAGCATCAATCTCAAAATTAATAAAGAATATTGAGCAGGATATTGCATCCATACAAAAAGCGAAAAGTGGTTGGCTTGCTAATTCACAAGGTGAAATAGATGGTCTTGAATCTTTACAACAAAATTTACGACAATTACATTCCAAGTATCAGGATTTATTTTTCATAGCTCGGCAAGAACTACAAGCTGATTCGAAAAAAGAGGAATCAGCAGAATCTGGATTATCAGCTAAAGGGGCTTCTGCAGCTGTTTCCTCTGCTCAATCAAGCACTGGAGCTATTGCTTCATCTGCTCAACCAGGAAAATATACAGTAAAAGATGCACAACTAGCTCTAGATTATGTTAATAAACATGACATTACAAATGCGGACTTTTGGACTCATGTATCTAAAAAATTAGATGAAATGAATATTGGTGAAACGCAGAAAGAAAACATTTTCCAATTAATACATATAATAATTACAATTAAAGGAAACCAAAACAAAATTACATTAGGAAAAAAATTAGACGAAGCGGAACAAGAGTTATCTCAGAGCTATCAAGAAGACGAAGAATTGGGAGATTTTTATCCAATTAAAGATGACAATATTAGAAAGATTATTCTTGATGGTATTGAAGAGCAATTAAAATCTGAAGAAGCCAAAGGCAAAGACCAAAAAAAATCAGTAGATGACGATTTCAAAAAAAATAGAGAAGAGTTGCAAAGAAAATTAGTACAGTTACAGACAGAAGAACAAGAATCACGATCAATTATTGAACAAAATAAACTTGAAGCAGAAATGGCTAAAATGAGAGCTCAATTAGAACAAGAATTAAAAGACATTGAGATGAGAAAATCGGATGAAAGGACTTCTGATCAGCAACAAGATATCGAAGAGGAACTTGCGACTTTAGAACAGCAATCAATTGACAAGCCATTTATGGATAAGGTTGTAAAAAATGCTTCAAGCTGGATCACGAAATTGCCAAAGGGTGAACAAGTTACTCAGGCTGCGGTTAGAAAATTATTAGAAAAAGATGCTACAGATGCTCAAGTTTTATATGTTAATGGCTTTTTACAAGCGATGAAATTATAAAATACATTTGAGGCTGTTAAGGCTTTGTAAATTACATTTAGAGCTGTCCTTGATAAAAATAAATCTTTATCGAGGACAGTTTTTATTTTTTTAAAATAATATTGTATTAAAAAGTTTATTTTATTTAGCTTGTAAAAAGTGTTTAGTAAAAAATAAGGAGAAATAATGGAGCAAAAGAAAATTTCATGTTTTTTGTGCTTGACGTTGTTTATAACGCAAGTTGTCTTAGGTGCAGCTCGATCAGATGAAGTAGTGGTTAATGAGATGTTAAACTTACGAACTTTTACAGATTATAAAAAACGTTTCGATCAAGAAAAGAAAAACTTTGATAATCTTTATCAAGAACATTTGAAAAAAAAAATTGATGAATTAAATGGTGAAAATCTTGATAACATAACTGAAAAAGACCTCGCAGGACTTTATACTTTAGTGGATAATTTTAAGAGTTTTATAGAAAATGAATTTATTAAACGCACTAATGATATATCATATACATCTACAGAAGTAAGAAATACAATAAATAAAATAAAAGATGAAATCAGAGCTTTAGTAACAAAAATTGACGAAGATGTTAAAAAGATAAAAAATAATTTTACTGAAGTTGTTTGGAGGAAAATGTTTGTTACTAATAAACAAGATCTAGAAGCAGGGATTCAAAGTTTAAAGAGAAACTCAGAAGAATTATATCAAAAATGTCAGGGGTTAATAACGATAGTATTGACTGATTTAGATAGATCGATAGCTGCTCAAGCTAGTCATGATGATAAAGGTCAATCGGGTGATCAATCAGCTGTCTCTTCTGCTAAATCAGGGACAGATTCTTCTGTTACTCAAGCACATTCATCAACAGGCTTAGATGATGTTGAAAGATTACGTCGTTATACTGATACCGACTTTATCAAAAATCCATCTCTTAAGGATACGGTAAAAACAATGTTATCAGGCTTTTGGTTTATATCAGTATTAGAAAACTTAGCTAAGAATGCTCAATCTTCATACGTTAGAAATTTGGCAAAAGAATTAGCTGCTTTGCAAACGTTAGAGAGTAAGGGTGCAAAATCTTCAGCAAAACAAGCACTTGCTGGCAGAAATTTTAAAAAATATAGCGAAATTATGCGTGAGAAACGCGAACGTTTAGGTGCTGCTTCCAGTGAGGCTATTTCATCGGCATACAAAGATCTTTCAGAACAACAATCTCAAGAGCAATCTTTGCAAAAGCTTGATATACCACGTTTATTAGCTTTGGGAAATTCATTAGTGTCTGATTTAAATATGCGAGCAGATGAAATGCGTGCATTAAGTCCATCAGATAGAGCACGACTTGCAACAGAGGTATTCACTGATTCTACAGCTCTTGAGTTAGCATCTTTACAGTTAGCGTTGGTACCAAAAAGACCGTATTTAGTTTCTCCTGCCGTTGCAAATAGTTTGGTACTATTTGCAAGTTTAGATAAAAATCCATCAGGTACGCGCACTATTCGAGATATTTTCATGGGAGCTACAAGATCTCAAGATGCATTACGTAATATGCTACATCTTGAGGCAGCAACTATTTTTTCAAAAGTTTTAAAGCAACTTTTTATTAATCCTGAGAATAAAGCTTTATTTTATACAGTAACGGGTAGATCATTATTGTTATCAGACGTTAACGCTTTAAGCACACAAGATTTAGTTTCGCTTGGCAGGACTCCATTGTCACAAGTAGTGGAATTATTACCTCCATCAGCAGCTGATAGTGTACTAGAAAATGCTGTTGCTGTAGTGACATTGTTTGAACAGCGAGATTATCAAGGAATGCAAAAAAACGCTGATCGATTATTATCTCAAGTTAGATCAGCAGTTCAATTTAAAACAGGAGACTTTAATGAAACAGATGTTTTAGCAAATGCTGATGTATTGCATAAGACGAATACGTCGTTAATAAGTTTTTCTGTTGGTAAAATATTAGTTGCTTTAGATGAACTAGATATGAATTCAGTTGATATGGCAAGAGCTGATTTTGATGAAAAACTTGATCTTTATAGAGCAGCAAAGCCTGATGCTGTTGCTGTTTTATTAAATAGATATAAAATCATCAAATTAATAGTATCTATGCATAATGCAAGATTAGATTTATTAGGTTTATTGAATGATAATTTTGATACATTGCAACCAGAAAGTAAGCAACTTGCTTTAGAAGCTGGCATTGCAGCGTTGCAAATAGAACGATCACTTACATCTGCAAACCTGCTTGGCGGAATTATTTCTCAATCACCTGAAGCTCTTCCTGTCAGAATAGGTGAATCAAATGTCCCGGGTGCGTTAGTTGCGCGCAGTGCAGAAGTTTCATCAACATCAGTAGGACGATTAAGTCCGGAGGATACTTTAGGTGTGGCAGTTTTAGCATTAAAAGATATAGCGTTGCAAAATACAATTTTGAATATAAAAAATAATGTACCATCGGATGATAGTTCTCAAGGCTTAACTTCAGCAGTTGGACAAAAAAGAGAAGATCTTTCTCAAGCAGTACATGTATTAGAAGAAGAACAGAGACGTGTTGTACGTCAGATCAAGAATGTAGTTGAGCAAGGATCAGCAGGTATGAATACGCAGGAACAAAGAAAAATTCAGGGTCAGGATGATGCTCAATCACAAAAACAAAATATCTCGGCAGCAGCGAAAAATGTGCCCCAAGAAGCTAAAAAGCCATTAACTAAACCATTTATGGATGAGGTTGCAAAAAATGCTGCTTCTTGGTTCAATAAATTATCAAATAAAACAGGTATGATTCGACTTGATGATGTTGCAAAAGTAGTAGCAGATAAAAAATATGATGAAGCGCAAGTTTTATATATTAATGGTTTCTTGCAAACAATGGTTTTATAAAATCTAAAATTAGATAGCGTTATTTCAAGAGTTGATTTTAAAATCAACTCTTGATTTTTTTTATGATTCCTGACTAAGATTGTCGCATAGTTGTCTTTTTTTAAAGAGGAGTTTTTTATATGAATCAAAAAAATTATATGTTACTTTTTTCTAGCTTGCTGATGGTAAGCGTTTTAAATATGAATACCATGGGTAAGGTAGAAGAAGATTTTGATGAAAGTCCAATCGAAGATCAAAGCACTATGTCACCGGATGAGTCAAATAATTCTCAATGGGCACAAAAATATGGTGAAAAAATAGCAAAAGATTTTTCAAAAATTGGCGTATATTCTATTTCTGAAGCGGATTTAAATGATTATGAACAACATCATGCTGAAATTCCAGAAAAAGCATTTAAAGAAGTTGATATAGCTTATATGCTTGGCGTTGTAAATGGATTTTTACATAAAGAATTAAAAGCACTAAAACATGAAAAAATGTTTGAGAGGGTTATAAATAGTTTTGTAAACGATAACGATCTTAAAAAAATTAATAATTTTTCTAATATTATAGTACGTGCAGCCAGACTTTTTGGTGCAGAATCAACATATATAAATAAATTAAAAAAATTAAGCGAAACAGATAAGAATATATTAATTGATAGAATTAATAAAGCTTTAAGTAGTAATCAAAGAAAAATCTCTCGAGCACTTCTTTTATCTCGTGAAATTGAAAAAGAAAATAAACGTCAAGGTAGAGGTTTTGAAGATCGTAAGCGTCGTCAACGTAGAGACGAAGTTGCTCAAACAGCTGCTGCGCTTGATCTTGCTTTTGCTGTAAATAACAAGACGCTTGAAGCATCTGAGCATGAAGAAATAACCGGGCATGATTTTGTACCATCTGTTAAAGAACGAACAGCTCGTGCGCTTGATCTTGCTGCGGTTGTTTCATCTAAGAATAAGCCTGAAGAAGATGATAATGAAGGCATGAGAGCTCCTCAAAATACAGCAGTAGATGATTTAGGTAAGGATACGTCAAAACGTACAAATGTCTGGTTTAAGAAGAAGAAATCTAACAACAAGCCGAGTATATGGTCGATGAGATCTAAAAAAGATAATGAAGGCACGAGTGTTCCTCTGATGACAAAAGAATCAGTATCAGTAGGAGGAGCGGAAGAAATAGGCGCACTTGAAGATGGCTTTTAGTTCCTTTTAAAAAATAAATTAAAAATCGATTTTAAAAAGGGCCCTTGCAATTATGCAGGGGTCTTTTTTTTGAGTAAATCTCGATATTGCATAAAAAACTTAGCAGCTACTTTGGTGGTGTAGGTAGATCGTCCGACGTGTTCTAGGAGCATGACGATTACCAGTGGTTCTGAGTTGTCGGTATAAAAATATCCTACAAACCAGGCGTGTTCAAGGTCTTCTCTGTTTGCTGTAGCAACTTTACTAGGTAATTCATTATTTTTTCTTGTCTTTGTTTGAGCAGTTCCTGTTTTTGCATAGATTGTCATATTTCCGATGCGTCCAACGCGACATGCTGTTCCGGTACTGCTTGAGGCAGATTTCATGCAAAGTTGCAGGAAGTGGCGTGTTGAGCTTTGGATATTGATAGGAGTTTTTTCAAGTGGTTGATCTAAAAGAATACGCGGTTTAATAAGGTATCCATGGAATATTGCGCTTATCATGCAGGCAATTTGAATCGGCGTAGCTAAAAGAAAGCTTTGGCCAATACATGCAGAAAGTGTTTCTCCCATCCACCATCTTTCACCTTTATGTTTCATTTTCCATTTATTGGTTGGGATAAGCCCTGTTTGTTCAGAAAATGGAATATTTGTTTTATTTCCAAGGCCAAATCTGAAGGCATAGTTTGCAAGAGTATCGATATGAATTTTTTTTGCGATTTCAAAAAAAGGAATATTGCATGACATAGCAAGTGAATCTTCTGTTGAAACACGGCCATGTCCGCTATGTTTGTTGCAATAATAATCACGGCCTTTAAATGTTGTATAGCCTTTACAGAAAAAGTGTGAATCTTGGGTAATAATTTTTTCTTCAAGCGCTGCAGAAATAGTAACTAATTTAAAAATAGATGCAGGTGGATAGCTTGAATTAAAACAGCGATTTAAGAATACTTTTTCTTTTTTTAAATTTTCCCACGTTTGATCATCTATTTTTTCAGAAAATAGTGATGGGCTAAAAGTAGGTTTGGAAACAAGGGCTTTAATATAACCATTTTTTGGGTCAAATAATAAACAGCAACCTGAAATTTCATTTTCTAATGTTTTTTCAACTATAAGTTGTAAATCGAGATCAAGGCTCGTTTTAATATCGTCACCAGATATTTGCTGTTTAAGTTCTTGGCTTTCAAGAAGAGATCCAAATGAGTTGGTTGATTGCATCAAAATTCCAGGATCTCCCTGGAGTGTTTCTTGGCAGATTTTTTCAAGACCCATTTTTCCTTCAGGGGAGGAACTCAGATCTCCTAGATATCCTAGTAAATGGCATGCGACAGATCCATAGGGATAAAATCTATCGTATGAGGTAGTAAAGTATATATTTTCAATATCACTGCATTGTTCTGCAATTTGGGATAATTCTATCTGAGAAATTCGAGGTGCTATCGTTATTTCAAGTGAATATTTTTCAGCACGTTTGATATGATTTTTTGTATCAGGATTTTTTTGTAAAATAGTATAAATTTTATCAATTGCTTGTTCTTGTGCTAGTGAAAGGCGGATATTTCCTGTTCCTTTCCAAATGAGTTTTGTTACAGGTTGGTTAGTTGCAAGAGGAATCCCGTTACAATCTAAAATATTTCCTCGTTGTGCTGGAATAACTTTCATTCTTAAAAAATTTTTTTTACCAGAGTTTGCAAATTTTTCATGTTCAATAATTTGAAACTGTATCAATCTGATAAGTATGATAAAAAAATAAAAAACAACTGCCCATATTAGAGTAGATATTTTTTTAAAAGCGATTTTATTAATGATAAACATATTAAATAATTTATTTTTAATTTTTTTAAATGGAAGAATGCAACATTAAAGTACTATGCTTTTTAAAAAAAGGCTAAAAAACATTTTTATTTTGTACAAAATAATGATTAAGGATTTTATGTCGCCTGATGCTGCGACTTTAGCATTTCAATATTTTCAAAATCATTCACCCCTACCCGGGGAAGGGGCCAAAGTATGATTGCCCATACTTTGGAATCATGCACATAAGGAAGTATCCTTATGTATCCTCAGACGCGCAAAACGGCCACGTTCGCCTATCGGCTAGAACGTGTCTGGATTTGCTAACTTCCAAATTTTTTCAAGTAAAACTTCATTTTGTTTCTTTTACATTGCAAATAAATTGTACTATTTATGGGCATTGAAAAAATTTGGCGCAAATCGGACCACTTGCGCTAATGAGGTATTTTTTATTTTATTTCTGGATTTCGGATCGAGTCCGGAATAACAAGGCTTTATATTTTAAATAAAATTATTTCTTCTTTTCTTGTCATCCTTACTTTTTGCGATGCAAAAAACTTAGCACGAACGATTTTATAATTTTTTTTACAATTCTTACTCTGATTAATAATTAAAGGCCTTATGAGCGAATCTGGTCTGATCAGCGCCAAATTTTTTCACATAATTTTAAGAGCAACAATGACTTAATTTCTAAAAATGACAAAAAATGAGTTCCTTGAAAAAATTTGGAAGTAAGCTGATCCTTACCCGTTCTAACGAGGCATGTAATGCCGTATGTGAACGGGTTGTTATTCGCGTGGGCGATATCAAAGAGGGTTTCCCTCTTTGATGTGTGATTGTTAAGTATGCACAAACATACTTAACAGCCAAGTCCCCGGCCTGAGGGGACGAAGCTGAATGATTGTTAAAATCATGACATCAAATGCTTTATGCCTAAAAATTTACTTAAAAAATTAAAATTTTGATTTCTTAAAAAAGAAATCTATTTCAACATATCCATGGGATTCATATTTTTATATAAATCATGCAAATCTTTTGGCGTGATATGGGTATACCGTTCAGTGGTTCCCAGTGATGCGTGTCCTAAAAGTTCTTGAAGCGCGCGTAAATTCATGCCTGCATTGAGCAAGTGTGTTGCAAATGAGTGTCTGAGCTTATGAGGAGTTAAAACTTTCTTAAACGGCAAATTTTTGCTAATTTTCTGTAAAGTTTGTTGTACGATTCTGTTGGTCAGTGGTGTGCCAATTTGTGTTAAAAAAAGAGATATTTGTTCCTGTTTTTTTAGATCTTGAGCACGCTCTGTTTGAATATATTTTAAAATTGCCTCTTTTGCTTTGTTTCCAAAAAGTACAATACGTTCTTTACTTCCTTTTCCCATAATCAAAATAGTTTTTTGATCAAAATTGATATCGGTTAATGTAATGGATGTAAGCTCAGAACATCGAATGCCGCTTGCATAAAAAAGTTCAATAAGAGCACGATCCCGAATAGGGCGTTTAGAAGGAAAGGCATCATCAGGCATTTGTTCAAGAATGTAAGATATTTCTTCAATAGAAAGATAAACCGGTAATTTTTTTTCAACGCGCGGTGTTGTAAGTTTAAAATTTATAGAAATATTACAACTTTGTAAGTATTTGGCAAAGGACTGAAAACAAGCAATTTTTCGGGCAATGGAACTCTTTTGAATTTTTTGATGATAAAGGTGTAAGAAAAATTTTTCAAGGATGATCTGTATATCTATTTTTTTTCGTTCTGTTTTTTGTTGCTTTTCCCAAAATCTAAAAAATTGATTTAAATCATATTCATATGATTTATAAGTATTAAGAGCAACGTTACGTTCAATTTCAAGATAGTTTAAAAAATTTTCCTTTTGTTGTAGTGCTATTTCGTAGAGCATAGATATCCTTTTTTATAATGAGATAACTGTATTGAAAGTTATCTTATCTTGGTATAATTACAATCTATCTAAAAATAATTTTATATATGTATTTGCAAATGTTATGCTCGGTCGCTTTCTTTTCTTGCTCTTTGTTCATGTTCTGCTAATTCATTTTGTCTTTGTTCTTCTTCTTGTTCTGCTTGCTCTTTGATAGCTTTAAGTCGTGCTTGATCAGCAATTTTTTTTACTTCATCGGTTTCGTTTCTACTTGATATTAATATTTGTTTTGCACGCATTGCAGAATCTTTTGATTCAGATTCTGAATTATCAAAAGCATTTGCTCTTTGCATGCCAGTGTTTTGATTCTGTGTATCACTATCGAAAAGACCTTTTTCTAGATTTTCTTCATGAGGTGAAATATTTTCTGTTATTTCAGATAAGCTCTCTTCAAAATTTTTACTGTAATATGACTCTCTTGCTAGTTGTTTAGCATCAAACTGATTAAGATGAGGATGCATACTATTATACTCATTAATTCCATCTTCAAGTAATTGTCTAAAGTCTATAGATTTCATACCTTTTTGTGATGCAATAGCTTCTTTATTATCAGGTAATAATTTTTTTGTAATGGTAATTGCATGAGCAGGGATATATTTCATGCGTATTTGTTGACCACCTCCTGGACGATAGTCTTCATCTTTTTTTTGAGCAGCAGCTTCACCTTTTTTGAATTCTATTTCAGTTCCGGCAGGAATAATGGTAAAGGTAACATGAGTTCTATATCTATTTCCGCTCCATACAAGTGGTAATGCAAGGCTTTCATGTAAAGCTAATTGATGTTTAATCATTGTATCAGCATCTTCTAACGAACATCCCCAGTTAAGTGTACGATGTTTTCCACTGACAAATTCTCCAGAAATAGCTGGTCCTAAGTATAGTTCATCAGTTCCATGAGAATTGACAAGCACGATAGGTTTTGTTGTTACTTTCTTAATAGAATCAATTTCGCCTTGTAAAGCAGCACGTCTTTTGTTCTTAGGTGATAAAAAGTTTGTATCATCTTGATCATAGTCCCGAGATCCATCAAGTGGCGTTTCTAATACTCGAATAGTACCTTCTTCACCTTTTTTGGCATGTCGCTTGTTTGATTTTTTTGCTTCTCTTGCTGCTTTTTGTTCAGCTTTTGCTTTTTGCCAATTTACTTTTATTTTGGAATTTGAATTTGCAGAATCCATCGTATATGGTGTGCATAGTAGTAACCATAGATATAATCTATTTTTTACCATTAATAACTCCTTTTTAAAAAGTTGATAAAAATTATTTAATATAATTTTTATACTTTGCTATAAAAGTTTTGGCAAAAATTAAAAAAGGTGACATAAAAAATATTGTTAAAAGTTTAATACTATAGCTTAGAAAAATGATATCACTTATCTGTGCAACGATACCATAAAGACCTAAGAAGCTAAATAAAATAGTATCAATGAGTTGTGAAAAAGAGAGTGAAAAATAGTTTCGTAGTGTAAAATATTTTCCTTCAGTTTTTTCTTTTAGGTAGCTATAGATTTGAATATCAATAAATTGCGTAATTAAATAAGAAATAAATGAAGCTATGACAATGCGTGATGTATTTTCCATGATAAATGCAAGATGGACATGCGCATCGTCAATGAGTGCAGGAGAATATAAAATTATGCATTTACCAAGTAAAAGATAAAATACAGAAAGAGCAAAGCTTATCCATACGGCTTTCTTGGCATGTTCTTTGCCCCAAAATTCTTGTAAAAGATTGCTGCCAAAACTGATTCCAATAATAAAAATATCAGCGCTGGTGACAGTCCAACCAAAAAGGCTGATCTGTTGAATGACAAAAATATTTGCCATAACAAATAATAGCCCGATAAATCCCGTTAATGCTTCTTTGCCTAAAAGGGTAAAACCAATTGTACTCAAGCAAACAATTATGATTTGAATGATGAATAATAGTTCATTGAACATGATAGTCCTTTTAAAGTTTTATAAGGATCATACTTCGATACATTTTGCTTTCATCTTCGCTTAAAAGCTTCGATGGAAACATCGCAAAACACTCAGTACGAACGAATTTATTATAATTTTTTTTCATGTGAATGTTTCTTATCTTACATTGCGTTCGCCCTGAGTAAAATCGCGAAGCGATTTTGTATCGAAGGGTAAAGCAAAATTAAAATTTTTTCTTACTCAACGAAGTTAAAAGATTCCAATCATGATTACTTAATGCTTTTTTTTTGGCACGTGTCCATTTTTTTATTTTTTGCTCACAGATTAAAGCTTCTGCGCGTGTTCTAAAGTTTTGCATAAATACAAGCTGTATAGGCAATCTTTTCGATGTGTAGCCAGGTATTAATCCAATTTGATGTTCATATAAACGTTTTTCAATATTGTCAGTTTGGCCTACGTAAAAGCTTTTATCATTACATTCAAGCATATAAACAATAAAATTATGCATTTTGCTTTATGTTATTACACAAATAATGGAACAATATATTTCCAAGCCATAGCAATTGTTGTGATAAGAACAGGAAGTCTAATCATTTGAAAATTGCACAATTTATATGCAGCATTACAAAGAGTAATAACTACAATAATTGGATATCCAAAATTAATGATAGGTTCACTAAATTTTAAAATATTGCTTAATCCAAAGTTAGAAATTATTGTTGTTGCACTTAGTGTGATTAGTAAGCTTTGAATATAGCTTATTTTATTTTTTAAAAGTTCTGTGCGTAAATATTCAGAAAATACTGCAGCAAGAGCAACAAGAGTTGAAAGGCAAGCCATTAAAACTCCACTAACAAGAACAATAATGCCATAGTTACCAATGACATACATTGTTATTGTTCTAAAAATTTCTGCGCCATTCA
Source organism: uncultured Pseudomonadota bacterium (assembly GCA_964400275.1). Lineage (GTDB taxonomy): Bacteria > Babelota > Babeliae > Babelales > Chromulinivoraceae > JACPFN01. Next base: position 204,121 of record CAYNSS010000002.1, on the reverse strand, counting down.
TTGATGCATCAACGATATGACCATAATACGCACCTAAAAATCCAAGTCCAATATAAAAACAAGTCATGAAAAGCCCGCAAAGAAGACCACCTTTTAGGCAGATTAAAGCAATGCGTTTTTGAGAAAGCTCTTTGGAAGCATTGAGCTTGATAAGTCGTACAATGATATATGCAAAAAAGAGTGAACCAATAAGATCAAGAGTCTGAAACCCTTGTAATAGTTGGTTTTTAAAGATAGCCATAGTCGGTAATGTTTGAGGCTGCATTGTTTCTGCAAACCAAATTCCGCAAGCGATAATAAATCCGATAGATCCTAAAAGAATCCAGCTGATATATTTTGACATAAGATCAAGAATTTTTGATTCTTTATATGCAAGAATAAAGGCAATTGCACAAAATAAAAAGCTGAAAACAGAGATAGATATATTCGGGAAAAATGGTGCTAAAATATCATAAGGAACCGTAACGCAACGTGGCATAACTAAAAGTGGCCCTATGATGAACATACAGAATGCAATAGCAATTGCGCCAGGAATTTTTCCAATACGACCAAAAAATTCTTTATAATTTCCATCAAATAAAATCATCGTTACAAGGCCGATAATTGGGAGAAGTACACTGGTGATTAAAAATCCAAAAATTGTGGTATAAATACTGCTTCCTGCAGCAAGGCCAGCTTTAATTGGATAGATAATATTTCCAGCACCAAAAAGCATGGTGAAGATAGCAAGACCCACTGTTCTTGTGGATATCTTTGAGTATTCTTTCATTTTCAAACCTTATGTAAAAGACATACAAAGTAATAATTATTAAGTATAGTTTTTTTTGTTATTTTTATCAACTTTCAGGAATATAGCTATATTTTTGTACGTATAAAAATTTAACAAATCATAAATTTTTGCATCAGAAAGGGTAAACCATTCTTTTATGATTGTAATCTTGAAAAGATATAAAAAATTATTAAAAAATATATAAAAATTAATAGACAGGAAAAGCTATGAATTTTAAATTTTTAATAATTGTTTTTTTAAATTCTTTTATTTTTTCTTTACAAGGATCTGATGACCATCAGGGACTATTTCACCAGCAGCGTAAAAATGTAGAACAGTTTCAAGAAGCATTGACTAGTCAAGATTATTCGACCGCATTAGATATAGCTAAAAAAATGTTTTCTGATTTTGAATTTACTTTCGCAGAACATCATCTATCTAATCGATTAAAAAAATTAGATGAAGAAGATGGCATTCCTAATTTTACAAAAGAAGTAGATGATAATACTGATGGAAAGAAAGTTAGAGATCAAATAGAGGGTATAAATATAGCATTGATTCATCAAAAAAATTTATGGCGAGTTAAGAGGCGTAGCGAGCAAGAACAAGTAGAAGTTATTCAAGATTCTTCAGTATCATTTGTAGTACCCATTTTAAGGGTGTTTTTTGGTTCTAAGCAGTAGTGCTTTAATAACAATATGTTAAGTGAATCTATTTTGTATTAAAAATAAAAAAGGCTTTAAAATTAAAGCCTTTTTTATTTTTAATAATTTATTAACTTTGTTAGTCAGATCTTCTTTGATCTACGCGAGCTAAATCAGGGAAGGATGCTTTTTCTCTCCATTGTTGGTTAAGCGGATTTTGTAAGGTTCTTGCAGCAGGAAGTACTTTTGCATTATTAATTTCTAATTCTCTATCGATATTTGTTTCTTCTTGGTTTTGATTATACCGAATAAATTGAGGACCTTCTGCAGATAAAGGATCAGGTGGAGTTAGGCGATGATTACAATTTGTACATTTGTATTGGTTATTAGTTCCTTTTGTATGAGGATATTGCCAACATTCGCATGAGCAAGCAGCATTATGAGAAATAGTTCTTCGAGTAAGTCTTGGATTATTATTATTTTCAAAAAACCAACATAGATTAGAGCTTGTAATATCGAAAAATACAAAGAATGTAGCAATAAGAGTCATAACATATTTCATAACACCCCCTTTTGTGTTCATTGTTATATGTTATGATTGTAGCATCTCTGTATTTATTAAAGCAATGGTTTATATTTTTTCATGAAAATGAGCTACGCATTTAGCCCAACCATGAGGTGTTCCGGTATCAAATCGCTGTCCTTGAATTTTGAAACCAAGAATTTTATATCCATCCTTAATCATCATTTTAATTGCTTCAAACCAGATAGTTTCTTGATTGTTGTTGTAGGTAAGTTTTTGAAGGTACGCAAAAAGATCATGATGAAGTATAAATCTTCCTACGATTGCTAAATTTGATGGGGCATTATCAGGACTTGGTTTTTCTATGAAATCTTTTATTTCAATGGTGTTTGAATCGATTATATTTCCTGGAGTTACAACACCGTAAGAGGATATTTTATCTTTTGGTATTTCTGTCAATGCAAAAACCAAAGCCTTATGTTCTTGTGCAACTTTAATTAAATGTCCTAGCTCTGATGTTTTGCCCGTGATAATGTCATCAGGATATGACATAGCAAAAAATTCATGAGGCATTATAAAATTTTGTACTTGTAAAAGTGCATGAGCTACACCGCGGGGTATATCTTGAATATTATATTGAAATGTAGTGCTTTTAAGAATTTGATTGAGTTCTGATAAAAAATCTGTTTTATTCTGTTTTTCTAAAAGATTCTCAAGATGAATGTTTCTTGAAAAGTAATTTATAATAGATTCTTTTCCTGGTGAAATAATCATAGTAACTTGATCGATACCAGCATCAACTGCTTCTTGTATTACGTGGTGTAAAGCAGGTTTGCTATCAAGCGGAAGCATTTCTTTAGGGATTGATTTGGTAATTGGTAAAAATCGAGTCCCTAGTCCTGCAGCAGGAATGATAATTTTGGTTATTTTTGGAAGCATAGTTTTACTGTATGATCATGAAAATTGTTGTAAAAATTTAATATTGCTGCTGTGCAAAAGTCTGATATCAGGTATTCCATACTTAAGCATTGCAATACGCGTGAGTCCGCAACCAAATGCAAATCCAGAATATTTAGTATGATCAATACCCCCATGCTTTAAAACTTCAGGATGAATAATTCCAGCACCAAGTAGTTCTATCCAGCCAGTTTTTTTACAAGTTGAGCATCCATCTTTACAGAATGGGCATGAAGCATCGATTTCTAGTCCTGGTTCGACAAAAGGAAAATATCCTGGGCGTACACGAAGTTTTACTTCTTTTTCAAAAAGTTTAGTTAAAAATGTTTGAAGAGTTGCAAGAAGATTTGAAACTGAGATATTTTCATCAATCAACATTCCTTCAAGTTGCATAAACATAAAATCATGCGAAGCATCGGTAGCTTCATTGCGCATCACGCGGCCAGGTACAACAAGAGCCATTGGAGGTTTTAGATTTTTCATCATGCGGATTTGAACGGTAGATGTTTGAGTACGAACCAGATGTGTATCATCAATCCAGAAGGTGTCAGAATCTTCTCGTGCAGGATGATTTGCTGGGATGTTAAGTCCAGTGAAGTTAAAAAATTCTGTTTCAAGTTCTGGTCCATCAGCGATAGCAAATCCCATAGAGATGAATATATCTTCAATTTGTTGTGTTAAATGCGTATAAGGGTGAAGAGTTCCTTTTTGCGTTAACTTTGACAGCGTAACATCAAAATTTTGTTTTTTTTGATTTTCTTTTTCTAGGGCTTGTGCAAATAGTTGTTCTTTTTTTGTATCAAAAGCTGATTGTATTTCTTGTTTAAGGCTATTTAAGCGAGGCCCTACTTCACGTTTTTGCTCAGCATCAAGAGTTTTTAATTGTTCAAAATGTTGTGCAATAAGACCTTGTCTTGAAAGATATTCAAGGCGAAATGATTCAAGCTCAGCATCAGTTGTAATCGATTCTAATTTTTTTAAAAGATCGTTTTTGATTGTATCTAAACTTTTTAAATTCATTTGTGTCCCTTCATTTCCAAAAGAAATGAAGGACGGGCCTATTTTCTTTTGGTTATTTAATAATATGTCCCAAAGGGACAGAATATATAATAACAAAATTTTAAAATTAAAAAATAATGAATTAAAGGGAATTTAGTAGATTGAAGGATATATACGTAAAACATAAGCTATTAGGCGCCAAAGGCGCATATAAAAATGACATTTA
>CAYNSS010000002.1:88722-199903 GCA_964400275.1 uncultured Pseudomonadota bacterium | reverse complement strand
AGGAAAATGGCTTGCCATTCATTTTGAAAAAATGAATGGTGCCCAGAGACGGAATTATTCACATTCCTTTGGAATGATGAATAACAGGTCGAACATTTAAAAGGTTATTTTGTAATTAAAAATCTTTGATTTATGAATTTTTTTCCAGAATTTGTTTTTAGATATTTTTCAAATTTTATAGCAGTATTAAGATCAATAAAAGCAGTATAGGTAATGATTGTCCATGGAGCATATTTAGAGCTATGCGTACAATATCCAGCATTGTGTTCATGAAGTCTGCGGGTTAGGTTATTGGTATATCCAATATAGGTTTGATCAGGAAAGTTGGTAGATTGAAGGATATAGACGTAAAACATAAGCTATTAGGCGCCAAAGGCGCATATAAAAATGACATTTAAGGAAAATGGCTTGCCATTCATTTTGAAAAAATGAATGGTGCCCAGAGACGGAATCGAACCATCGACACTGCGCTCTTCAGGCGCATGCTCTACCACTGAGCTACCTGGGCATTTTATAAGACTTTCAAGAATTTGTTATCGTTTGATAACTGTTTTAGATCAAATTTGAAAAAATGATGAAAATTTTGATCAATACGTCTTTTAGAATACGCCCTTTTGAATAATTGTCAAGAAATACCCGAGTTAATCATGAGAAGCAATTAGGCTTTAGAAAGCATCGATTTTTGTAGTTTATATTTAATTTCTTAAAAAATAAGGGTTTTATCCAAGACAAAACTAGGCTATCCTTTTGCTGATTTTGGCTAAAAAAGGTACTATTAGTATAGTGCCGAAATTATCGATTCAATGGAGGTTTTTTATGAAAATTAAGTCATTTTTAATGATTGTTACGATGTTGGCTATATCGCCTATTAATGGTTCTTGCGTGAAACAAAATTCTTCGTGGTCTGATTTTTGTGCTGATTTAGCATGGGTTAAAGATTTATGGTTGAAAAAATTAGAAGATTCTAATTTATCAGAAACAATAACTCCTTCTTTGTCAGAAGTATCGAATCCATTATCTAATATTAATGGTGCAGATGTTGTTATTCCTGCTGCTTTAGGATGGACAGGTTTTGGATTATGGGTTAAAGGATTTAATTATAAAAATCCTATAACGTCTACGAAAAGTATATTTAAAGTAGTTCCAGAAGCTAAATATTCAGATTTAGCTCGATCAGCTTTCAATAATAAAGGTTATGGACTACGCTTAGCGCTTAAAAGTAGTGCTAAAGTATCATTAGCTGCATATTTAACAGGATTTGCTTGGCATTCCTTAATAAATTCAGATAAAAAATAAATTTTAAAAGTTTAAAAACTTTTCTTTAGATTTTTGTCAAAAAAGCATAAACTACCCATTGTAATTTATAATGGGTAGTTTAATTTTTTATAAAAGGTATAAAAGGATGGAGTGATGAAGACTTTTGCATCAGAATCGTATACGATTGCATGGTTCAAAATAGCAGATTTTGTAGCTCGTGGTGAAAAGGAACGGGCGCTTCATATGTATCGATTGCTTATGCATTCAGTTCCAGAACCAGCTATATCATATCAATTAGAAGGCGATATTCTTTTAGCTTTTGACGATATAGCAGCATTGGATCGTTATCATAAAGCAGCACATTTTTATAAAAAATCTGGGCAAATAAAGCAAGCAATAGCTGTGTATGAGCACGTAGTAATCTTTTTAGAAGATGAGACTGTTTTAAAGGGATTGCTTGATTTATACATTGAATTAGAAAATATAAATGGTTTTATTCAAATTTTTTCAAAATTATCAAAAACATACCTTAAAAATAATTATCAAGAAGCATTAATTGATTTAGTTTTGCAATACAAAGAAACATTATCATTAAATTTTCTTTGTGTTTTATATATGACTTATATTCGATCTATTTTATTGTACAGTATTAAAACTGAAAAGATTTCAGAAACTATTGAGGATTGTGTAAATCTATTTTTAAAATCTTTAAAAATAGATTTATTTTTAGAAAAAGAGTTTCAAAAATTTTTATCAGATTTAAAAGTTTTGGATATAAAAGAATATTATAAAGTTGAAAAATATTTAAAATCGTAATTTTTAAATGAAGGAGTGGTATGGCAAAGCATGATTTTAAAGTAAGCCAAAAGCTTTTGCAAGAAATATTGGGTAATCATGGAGTACTTTTGTTTCAGACGTTAAATTATCATTGGAATATTGTTGGTAAAGAGTTTCATGATTACCATATTTTATTTGATGGTCAGTACAAACAACTTTTTGAGGATATGGATAAAATTGCAGAGCGTATACGAGCAGTTGAAGGTGTAGCTCTTGGCAGTATGAAAGCATTTGTAGCTCATGCAACTATAAAAGAAGATACAGCATCTACCCCAGAACCTAAAAAAATGATTATCAATTTACTTAAGCAATATGAAGCGCTCATAGAACATTTGCGTGATAGTATTGAAACTTTAGAGAAAAAATCAAAAGATTTTGGAACTTTAAATATGCTTGAAGAGATGATAGCAGACAGAGAAAAAACAGCATGGATGCTTCGTTCTTTAACTGAAAAATAAAAAATTATAATTTTTATACTAGAAAAAGGATATTTTGTGCAAAACAGGATTAAAAAAAATATTGTAGTATTAGCTTTATGTTTTATGGTATCAGGTTTAGTTGCAGCAAAATCTGAATCAAAACAAAGTGAGAAATTACTTCAAAAAATTCTTGCTAATCATGCGACATTATTATTTCAAACATTAAATTATCATTGGAACGTTGAAGGCAAAGAGTTTCATGATTATCATCTTTTGTTTAATAAGCAATATAATCAGTTATTTGCAAATTTAGATCTTATAGCAGAGCGTATTCGTGCAGTTGATGGAAAAGCTCTTGGTTCAATGAAAGATCTTATTAAATACGCCACGCTTAAAGAAGATACAGGTTCGACTCCAAAGCCAGAACAGATGATTAAAAATCTTCATGCGCAATATGAAAAAATGATTAATGATATGAAACAAGCAGTAAAAGAGCTTGAAAATACGGACGATGTAGCAACACGAAAAATGCTTGAAGATTTAATTGAGCAAAATGAAAAAACAAAATGGATGCTCGGTTCGCTTAAGAAAAAATAAGAGTAAAAATAAAAAGTCCTTGTGTAATTCAAGGACTTTTTATTTTTTATAAACAAAATTTTAATATTTAAAGTATTATCTTGCTTGTAATTCCTTGTTCATCAAGTTTTTTAAGAATATCGAAATTGAGTTCAATTTGTTTTTTTGTGATTACTTTTAAGTTTTTATCATGTTCATGATATGCGATATGAAGTGGAATTTTTCCATTTGGTAACTGTTTAACTTCTTTGATAGTCTCAGATGAAATATTTTCAGGTAATTGCAGCGTCGCTTGAAAAAATTTGCTCCAGGTATGAAATAAAAGATCTAAAGGAACCATTTCAAGTGCCTTAATCTTACATCCTGCTGTTGAGGTCATATCTAAGTTTCCTTTAATGACAAAAATTGAATAATCATATAACCAAGGTTCTATTTTTGCAAAAAGTTTTGGAAAAATGATAATTTCTGCATGATTATGTAAATCTTCAACTTGGGCGAAAGCCATCTTGTCACCTTTTTTAGTTGAAATGACTTTTTTTTCAGTCAACAATCCAATGGTTGTGACATAAGGTTCTTGCTGTGGAGTTGGATTTGGTGTTTGTCGTATAACCATAATTTCTTGAATAGTTTGAAGCGTGAGCCAAGATAATTGTTTTTCATATGTTTGTAGAGGATGTGCACTGATATAAAAACCAATAACTTCTTTTTCTTTTTCTAATTTTTCTTTGCTACTCCATTCAGCTATATTTGAAAAAACATATATTTGATTTTGTTGATCAAGTTGGTTTTCAAATATGCTAAATAGCTGCATCTGTCCTGTTTCTTTATGTTCCTTATTTTGCAGTGCTAATTCAATAACATTTGCAAGATCATGATACTTTTGAGCACGATTTCCAGGTAATTTATCAAGTGCTCCAGCAGAAATTAAATTTTCTAACACGCGTTTATTGGATGTGCGAAGATCAATTCGTTCACAAAGATTTAAAAGATCTTTAAATGGACCATCTTTTTTGCGTTGTGCAATTATGTTAGATAGTGAAGTTGTACCAATATTTTTAATACCCTGAAGGCCAAATAAAATTTTGTTATCAACAATACTAAATTCGATTTCTGATTGATTAATATCAGGTGGTAAAATTTCTATGCCCATATCTTTTGCTTCTTTGAGGTAAAAAACCATATTTTCAGCATTGCTTGATTCAAGAGATATAAGACATGCAGCAAATTCTGCAGGGAAATTAGCTTTAAGATAAGCGGTTTGATAGGCAATTAAAGCATAGGCAGCAGAGTGTGATTTATTAAATCCATATCCTGCAAAGTACGCCATGAGTTCAAAGAGATCATCGGATTTTTTTTCATCATAACCACGAACAATTGCGCGATCAACAAATAGTTTTTTTTGTTCAGCCATAACATCGGCTTTTTTCTTACCCATTGCACGCCGTAGAATATCAGCTTCTCCAAGTGAATAACCGCCGATGACTGACGCAATTTTCATAACCTGTTCTTGATAAACAATAACACCATATGTTTCTTGAAGAACATCTTTAAGTTCATCAAAAAAGTAATTTATTTCTTGTTGACCATGTCTTCTTAGAATATAATCATCAACCATCCCAGAACCAAGAGGTCCAGGACGATATAACGCGTTAACGGCAATAATATCTTCAAACTTATCAGGCTTAAGTTTTCTTAAAACTTCTTTTAGCCCATCAGATTCAAGCTGAAATACCCCAGAGGTTTTGCCTTCTTGTATAAGTTTAAATGTCATTGGATCATCAAGAGGAATGTGGTCAATATCTATTTTTAGGTTGCAATTTTTTTCGATTGAAAGAAGTGCATTTCGAATGAGCGTTAAATTTTTAAGACCAAGAAGATCGATCTTTAAAAATCCAAGAGCTTCAAGTTCTGTCATCGCATATTGAGTAACAATAACTTGTTCTTTTGGGGGGATAAAAATTGGAAGCATTTCATGAACAGGTTCAGGAGTGATTACAATTCCGGCAGCATGTTTGGATGCGTGTCGTGTTACTCCTTCAAGTCTGAATGCAACGTCAAAAATTTTTCTGATCATGCTGTTGTTATTGATTAATTCTTGAAGTTTTGGTTCTTGTTCAAGTGCTTCCTTTAGGGTAATTTTGAGTTGCTCTGGAACAAGTCCTGTGATCATGTTTGATTCTTCAAAAGGAAGTCCTAGTGCGCGTGCAACGTCTTTAATTACAGCTTTTGCAAGCATGGTTCCAAAAGTAATAATTTGACAAACTTTATCTTGGCCATAGGTATCTTTGATGTAATTAATAACATGTTCACGACCTTCAATACAAAAATCGATATCGATATCAGGCATCGATACACGTTCTGGATTTAAAAAACGTTCAAAAAGTAAATTATACTTTAAAGGGTCAATGTTGGTGATTTCAAGAGCCCAGGCAACAAGAGCTCCTGCTGCAGAACCACGACCAGGACCAACTGGAATTCCTGTGCTTCGCGCCCAACGAATAAATTCACTGACAATTAAAAAATAACCTACAAAACCCATTTTTATAATTAGATCAATTTCAAGATTAAGCCGCGCTTTGTATTTTTCAATTTCTTCGATTGGGAATCGTTTATTATCAGCTAGCTTTTCAAGCCCAATATGACAGAGATCTGTAAAATGTTGTTCAGGAGTTTTGCCTTCAGGAGTTTGAAATTTTGGAAAAAATAATTTTCCTGTTTGAAATTCAAAGTTGCACATATCAGCAATTTTACCGGTGTTGTATACAACTTCTGGATTATCTTTAAAGATTTCAAGAAGTTCTTGAGGTGAACGCATGTATGCACGACAGTCTTTGAAACTAAATCGAGTAGGATCATCAAATCGTTTTCCAGTTCCAATAGCAAGCATAATTTCATGAGCTTCATGATCATGTAAATTGAGGTAATGGCAGTCAGTGGTGACTACGCATGAAACACCCATTTCTTTGCTGAGGGCTAAAAGTTTTTTATTGAGTTCTGCTTGTTCTGCTTGATCTTCTGGTTGTAGCTCAAAATAAAAACGTTCTGGTCCAAAAACTTTTAAAAACCAATTAATTTTTTCTCGAGCAATATTTTCCTGGTCAGATTTGAGAAGTTGTGCAATGTGACCACCCAAGCAAGCAGAAGTTATAATGAGTCCTTCATTATATTTTTCTAATGTTTTATAATCGATTCTCGGTTTAAAATAAAACCCATCTTTGTAAGAATAAGCAATAAGTTGGCAGAGATTTTTATAACCTGTTTCATTTTGAACAAGAATAATTAAATGATAATATTTTTTATCTACAACTCGTTCTGATACATCTTCAGCCATATACGCTTCCATGCCAAGAATAGGTTTGATGCCAGCTTTTTTACAAAGCTGAAAAAATTTTACGGCACCAAAAATATTTCCATGATCAGTAATTGCAAGAGCTTTTGCACCTTGTTGTTTTGCATGATCAATGAGCTTGGGAAGGGTAATAGCTCCATCTAAAAGGGAATATTCTGTATGTACGTGAAGATGAGTAAAGTGTTGAGACATATATCATTTACGCTTTATAAAATATATTTTTATCGCTGTATATTATTTTAACATGTTATGAATTAATTTACACGTATCTTATGACTTGATAATTAAAAAATATAACGGTTTAAGTTTTTTCTATTATTTTAATAAAAATTTTTTCTGAATCTATATTCAATTTTTTGAACAAATAGAATTTTTAAAAATAGACTTCAAACTATAAGTTTTTATGTGCAGCAAATATGTTAAATTATATCTTAATTCCATGGATCTATGGGAAAGTCATTATTATCTGGGTTAGCATTAGGATCAAAAAGTTCAAAAAAATTAGAATTATTATTTGATCTTTGTTGATATCTTCTGTTATTTTGAGACAAAAACTTGGCAAGTTGATGATTGTATTCTGTAAAAAAAACATTTCTAAATTCTTCATAAAAATTGATTTTTAGTATTTCTTCAGGAAATAAGAATTTATCTGCTTCCTCTATTAATTCAGCAGCTCTTTGGATATCACTTTTGGAATTTGATAAAGCTACATTGGCTGCCATTTTTTTAAAATATGTTACGATCTCTTCCTTAAATTTAACATTATTAAAAAGATCCTCTCTCTTTTTATTTTTTTCTTCCTCTGAAGAAGTTTTGTTTGTAATTTTTATTTCTATTTCTATTAAACAATTTGTTCTTTTGGAAGAATTAGTATCTGATCCTGAAATGTAGAAAAAAGGATAAAAAATAGAAAATAGGTAAAATATAATTGTTTTTTTAATCATACAATATTTTGAGCTTGTTCTCTTGTTTTTTCTATAGAAGTTTTTATATCGATGGTCAGTGAGCTAATTTCACTATCAGAGCATTTTGAAGCTATAGTATTTATTTCTCTGTTTAATTCTTGCAGTGTAAAATCTAACTTTTTTCCATGAGATTCAGCTTTTTGGTCAACTAAATCTTGAATATTATTGCAATGCATTTCTGCTCGAACTAATTCTTCGTGAATATCTATTTTTTCAAGTTCAGATATCAGAGTCATTTTTTGATGATCGAGTAATGTTTTTTCAATTGAATTATCTGTAGATTCGAATTTTGTAAGTTTAGTTAAAACTTGATCCAGAGTTTTCTTTTTTTGTTCAGCAACCATTGTAGATTGTTTTTTAATTGCTTTGATATTTTTTACAACATCTTTGATGTTTTTTTTGATATCAATTGCGAGTACTTTTCCTTCTTTTTCTCGGGTATCTTTTAGATTTAAAACTAATTTTTCAATAGCATTTAAAATCTGTTCTTCTGTTGTGTTTGTCAGAGTTTCTTCTTCTACTTGCAGAATGTTTGGAAGTTGTAGAAGTGTTGCAAGGCTAATTTCGTCTTTGATTTTGCATGTTTTTTTAATAGTTTTGATAGCATCTAAATATTGCTGGATGGTATTTATCGCTGGAACAACAACGTGTGTAGTTTGATTATGTTGAATCTTGATAAAAATATATACATGACCGCGTTCAAGATTTTTCTTCAAAAGTTTATGTATTGCTACTTCAAGATTTGTTAGAAGATAGGGAACTTTGCAGGTAAGTTCAAAATAACGAGAATTAAGTGACTTGAGATGAATAGCAAGAGAAAGTTTTTCTGATTTTGACGTTTCAATTTCAAAATTAGCTGAAGCAAACCCGGTCATACTTTGTATCATTAATTTTTACCTTTATCCAACATTTGTGAAAACGTTTTGTACATCATCGTATTCTTCTATTTTTTCAAGAAGATTAAATGCTTTTTCTTCAGCTTCAGCATCAAGCTCGATAAGGTTTTTTGCAACCCATTCGATTTGTGATTCATCAACTTTAATACCCATATTTTTAACTGCTTCACTAACATCATGAAGGCTTGATACTGGCATGCTAATGGTGATAGTTTCATCATGCATTGAAATATCTTTGATATCATGGTCGATAAGTGATTCAAAAAGTTTATCTTCAGTGATGCCTGCAGGAGCTTGTGCTCGAACAATACCAAGATGTTCAAACATCCAGTTTACTGAGCCGGTTTCTCCAATATGACCACCATTACGGGTAAATATTGCACGAAGATCTGCAACTGCACGGTTTTTATTATCAGTTAAAACTTCAATCATGATAGCAGTGCCTGATGGTCCATGTCCTTCGTAGGTGATTGCTTCATAGCTGACACCAGGAAGTTCACCAGTACCTTTTTTGATTGCGCGCATGATATTATCTTGCGGCATATTGATATCTTTGGCTTTATCAACTAAATGTCTGAGTCGTGGGTTTCCAGCAGGATCGCCACCAGATTTTGCAGCAATAGTTATTTCGCGTACGAGTTTAGTAAACTCTTTACCACGTTTTGCATCTTCTTTTGCTTTTTTATGTTTAATATTGGCCCACTTGGAATGTCCTGCCATGCCAAATACTCCTGATTATATAATTGAATTAAAACCACAATAATATTAGATTATCGTTTTTTAATATTTTGTCGATGTTGAGGATAGCGTTTATATGATTATTTAAAATGATCTTCAGAAGCAATAAATCTTGTTGTAGGATGTTTTTCTTCTTCTTTTCTTAGTAGTAAAACATCCAATTCTTTGGCTTTTCTTTCATATGATGATGAAGCAGAGTGCTCATTCTTTATTTCTTCGGTGTTGATTGGTTTTGCTTTTTCTTCTGGTGTTGGAAGAAATATTTCATTGAATGTTTTGAATATTTTTTCTCGGATAATTTTTTTGCTTTCTTCATCTTGTGTTAAATAGTGATCTGTATAGGCTTTATGGAAATCTTCTAGCGCTTCTTTATTAATATTATTTTTATAAGAGTCATCTTTTTGTAAGTGTTTTTTTATTATTTGATATTGTTTATACATTTCATGTAAAGGATCATCTCCATATAATGAGCGGGTTGTTCCGGATTTAAATCCATACCATAAACCATGCAGTTTCAGTTCTTTTTGAGTTGGATGAACAATCGGTTTCAAATGCCAATTTAACCAATCTATACCTGTTGCGGCATGTCTTTGTAATTTATCTGTTAATGTTTGACCTAAAATTTTTTCAGAAGCTTTGGTTGCATAGTAAGAAGTTTTAGCTTGTACATGTTTTGGGATCAATGCAGCTGTATGTATAAAATGTATAGTGATAATATTCATAAAAAAAATGAATAATTTTTTCATAGTGTTCATCTTTCTTAGATTTATATAAGTTATATCTTGTATAAATCTAAGATAAATCTATTTAAAATTTCTAGATTTTCATTAGTTTTTTTGCAAAATGTGTCATTTTTAATATGTTTATGATTTAAAAAACAGAGTTTTGTCCGAGAATTTTTTTTTGAATGAGTAACATTTTGCTTTGAGGGATTTGTCTTCCCTTTGAAGTTTTTTCAATAAATCCTTCACGAAGTAAGTATGGTTCGTAGACAGATTCTATGGTTTCTTTGTCTTGACCAGTGATGGATGCAATGGTATCAAGGCCTACTGGACCACCCCGGTAATCAATTAATATTTTTTTAAGAATTAGATGATCGATTGCAGTAAGTCCATGTTCGTCGATATTAAGTGCTTGCATTGCGTATTCTGTTAGTTGTGGTGTTGCAATATTATTATTTTCAACTTGGGCAAAATCTCTGACTCTTCGTAGTAATTTTTTTGCTATGCGAGGAGTTCCTCGTGAACGTTTTGCAATTATTTGAGCAGCTGTTTGGCACATGGTTATTTTTAAGTATGTTGCGTTTTGTAAAATCACTTGGGTAAGTTCATCATCGCTGTAAAAATTAAGTGATTCAATGATTCCAAATCGACTTCGTAGTGGTGCTGATATTGCGCCACTTTGGGTTGTCGCGCCAATGAGTGTAAATGGCTGAAGTGGCAGAGTAACTGTTTTAGCACCAGGTCCTTGGCCGATGATCACATCAACCTTAAACTGCTCCATTGCGGAATATAACACTTCTTCAACATGTGAAGGTGTTCTGTGTATTTCATCAATAAATAAAATATCGTGTTTGCCAAGACCAGAAAGAATTGCGACAAGATCTCCTGTACGCTCAAGCATAGGCCCGCTGCATATTTTTATTTGTACATTCATAATCTGTGCCATAATTTGACATAGTGTTGTTTTACCTAAGCCTGGAGGCCCAAATAGGAGCATATGATCAAAAGCTTCTGAGCGATTTTTGCATGCTTGAACATAAATATTTAATTTTTTCTTCAGCTCGTCTTGACCAATGTAATCATCAAAAGTTTGAGGAATAAATTCATATTGATATTCAAGATCAACTTGTTGAGAGATAAGTTCGATTGGATTTTCTGGTGATGGATGATTCATAATTAAACTATTTTTTTATAGAGCTAAATAACTTTTTTATTTTTTCACAATTAAGATCTTTTGAATGTATATCAAAAAAAAACTGAAGTTGCCATAATTGAGTTTTTTTTGCTTGTGCATTATCAGGTTTATCCCATGCTGGATATACACGAAAACCACGTTTGCCTTCAGATTGATTGGTTGAGATAATTTTATGTTGTATAAGTGCTAACTTTGGAAAAATAAATTGTCCTACATTTGTATTAAAATTTACACCAATAATTAAAAAATCGAAATTGTCGCAAGATTCAAAAGGCATTGTTTCTTGTGATGCAGACCGTTTCCAGCAGGTTACAAATTGTCCTATTTTAGTAGGAGTTATTTTTGCTTGGCGAAATTTGACAGAAAAATTATTGAGATTGAATGTGCAAGCAGAGTACTCTTGACTTTCGTCTTCTAAGTCGAGTTTGTCATAAGATAGATTACACAAGTCATAAAGTTCTTTTTGTGCAGTTAAAATATTTTTGGGAATATGGTTGTTCATGATTATTTTTTTCATCTTATTTTGTTAAATCTTGAGCGTATCTTTGGCAGGTAACACTGTTAATACAACCAAGGCTTGCAAAGCTTGTCCAAACATGAGTAATTCCATAACTCATAAAAGGAAGTGGAATTCCGACTACCGGCATCAAGTCAAGTACCATCCCAATGTTAATAATTGCAGAAAGCATAATTGGCATTAAAAGACCTAGGCACATGAGTTGCGAATATATCGATTGTATGCTGGTTATCAGATTTAAAATTTGTAGAAATAATAAAATATAAAGTAAAATAACAAAAAATGCTCCTACAAATCCTAACTCTTCGCAAATTACTGAAAAAATAAAATCAGTTCTGCTTTCGGGTAAGAATGATAATTTATTCTGTGTTCCTTTTCCAAATCCTTTTCCAAAAAATCCCCCAGAACCTACTGCAATTTTTGATTGTTCTATTTGGTATCGTTCTTTATCTCGTTCACCTTGTCCTAAAAAAACTAAAATACGTTTTTTTTGATAGGGCTTTAAAACATGCCAAGAAATTGGTGCAGTAATAACTATACAAAGTGCGGTGTACATAAAAAATTTGTTAGGAAGACCCATAAACCAAAGCATGATCGATCCAGATCCTAGTAAAATAAGTGCAGTTCCTAAATCAGGTTGTTTAAGGATTAAAAGAAAGCTCAAGAGAATGATAACAAGTGGTACGCTATAGGTGATTGGTTTGGGTTCAGTTTCTTCAGTATCATGTAAAAAATAGTAAGACAAAAACATAGGAAAAAAAAGCTTGGCAAGATCTGAAGATTGAAATTTAATAAACCCGAGATTTACCCAGCGTTGTGCTCCCATACCAACTGATCCTTTAATTAGGGTAAATATTAAAAGCAAAATAGTTACCCAATACATCCAGTAGCCAATACGACAGATAGTTGGATAATCAATAAAGCTACAAAAGAAATAGATTAAAATTCCACTTAAAATACCAAATGTTTGTTTTTTAAAAAACAAAGAAAAATCTTCACCTTTACACGTTGTACTAAATACAAAGCAAAGACTGATCATAGAAAGAATTATAACAAGTGAAAGACTTATCCAGTCAAAGTAACAAAGGTATCTTCGATTTACAAACAACATATTTTTTATGATTTTCTATAATTAATAATTTTAAAAACATAAAAAGTATACGGATGGAATTAGTTTTGTAAAATCTCTTTTAAATAAAGTCCAGCATCATTTACAGATGATGTAGGACTTTGCACATCAAGTTTATCAAAAAAACCAAAATGGCATGAACCTTGAGGGTTATTCCATTCAAGATAAAAATCAGGGTCATTTGTTTGTCCCCAGAAATAAACTCCGCACACATTTGCCCCAAGCTTTTTTGCTTGAAGACAAATTGAAAGAGTCATATCAATAAAATTTTTACGTACTTTTGGATCAGGGTGATTGCATCCAGTTTCGACGATAAATATTTTTTTAGAAGGGAAAGCTTCATGCATTTTCATGATACATTCAAGAGAATGTTTTTCATCTATTTTTCCTGAACAGTTATCACCAATTGCTTGCCACATGTTAAATGTAACTGGTGGGTAAACACTTAGGGCAAGGCCATCAAATTTATTTTTATGTTTTTTTAATTCATCAATAAATGCATCATTATACATTTTGCTTGCAATTGAACAGATAAATTTTTCTAAATAATAGCGTGGATCTAATGAACTGTTATGCATGGGAATGAAAGGTTTATACTGGTGAGAAATAAAAATCTCTGCTTGAGGATTTATTGTTTTTATTGCATCATGCGCTGCAATGTGTGCTTTAATAACATTTTTAAATAACTCTGTAGCAGATAATCTAGAAAAGAAAGGTGGAATGTTATTTTGCTGAGCTAAGCGAAAAGCATAGGCAATAGGTTGGCTGATTGGGCAAAAATATTTAAGCTCTGGAGAAGCTTTTACAATTTCTGCGCAATAGTTTGCAAACCACTCTGTATGCCAGTTTTCTTCAAATAAATTTGGAATTGTTTGTGGATTTGAATAATGATGGAAAAAAGTAAAAGGATTACCTAGTTGTTTAAGCCATGCAGCTTGCTGATGTATTTTATCAAAATCAAGTTCTATAGAGTTTGGTTTCATAACATCAGACGCTTCAAGTGATAATCTATATGGCGGAAGATTTTGAGCTGCTAATTGATTTTTAAGACCTAGAAAATTAATTTGTGTAGTTAATGTTTGTTGATGTTCTTGAGTGAAAACAGGTTTTTCTTCTAACTCAACAGCAATATCACAAGAAGAGCAAATCGGACATTGTGTTACTGTCAGTACTTGAGCATCACGTTGGCTTGCTATGTTTGTGAGCATTTTTTGTAGAGCAGATTGATTATTGTGAATTTCTTGAGCTGATAATTTTCTATGGCAATTTTGACAGTTAATTGTTTTAAATTTATTTAAAACGTACCAGATTCGTTGAGGATTACTTAAAAAATCAATAGGATCTTTAGCTTTTTTCATCAGTTCTTGAAGTTGCTGCGATACAAATTCAGGATGAATTGTATTTTGACTTGGTTTAGTTTGAGAAAGGCTAATTCCCATGCTTACTACAAAATTTTCTTGTTCATTTAAGGCTAAGTATGTTTGTTTTGCTGGAGGAAAATTAGTTAATAAACTATATCCAAATAATAGAAAAATAGTACTGAGTAATGCTTTATTCATTTTAATAATCTTTTGTATTAGAAAGTACAATTATCTATGATAAATTTATCAATTTAAACAAAAAATTGCATCAGGGTTTGGAAGTTTTGCCTCTTCATACGCAATTGTTTTCAAATTTGTAAAATTATTTTCTTTTGCAATGTTATAGGCGATGTTGTAATAAATTTTAAAAAATAATGTAAAAAATTGATTCATTTCATGTATTGTTTTTTTACGTAATTTTACGAAATGACTAAAAAAATTTTCTATATCTTTATAAGATTTTGAGACACAACCTACTGCTTGTTTGAGTTGATTATTTTTAAATTCTGGATTTTGGATAGTAGTAGTAAAAAGAGTTTTTAAGTCACTAATAGTACTTGTAGCAGTTAAAAAATCTTGTTGTATAATATCGATTTCATTTTCTAGCTTACACTGTTGTTTTGTCCATAAAATAAGCCCATCTTTTAAATGAGAAATTAATGCTTGTGTTGGTTGTGGATTAATTTGTATTAATCGAGACATTGTTAATTTAATGGTTTCAAAGATTAGTTTTATTTTTTGTTGGCTTATTTTCATGGTTTCAAGAGCTAATTCTATTTTACTAGTATCATTTGTTAAAGCTTGCATATTAGTTTGCCAAGAATCTATTAAAGAAGGTGTATAAATTTTTAAAACCTCTTCTTCTATTGAAAGCTTTGCAAGAATCATAGAGCATGATTCTTGTCCTAATTGATAACTTAAAAGAATAATATCGATAATAGTTTGCAAGTGGTCAGGATTAGTTAATGTTTCGATATTGTTTTGTTTCCAGATTAATGCATTATTTTGAATGATTTCTTGATAGCAGCAATATTGTGATATGAATGTTGAACATGTAAAAAATATTAGTAAATATAGAAAATATTGCTTCACTTTTTAGTACTCCTTTTTTTGATTTAAATCTGACTCGCAAAATGCATAAGGCATTAAACTTTTAATGGTTACAGTATTTAAAATTTCATCAGAAGTTGCAATAGTAATGTAAGCATCTGGACAAAATTCATATAAAATTTGTCGACATGCGCCGCATGGAAAAGATGCAGTATCTGTAACAAGTACAATATGGTTGAAATCTGTATACCCTTGAACTAGAGCAGAAAAAATAGCAACGCGTTCAGCACAAATAGTGAGTCCATATGATGCGGATTCGATATTGAATCCACCAATCACTTGATTTTCTTTGGTTTGAATGGCAGCTCCAACTGCAAAATGAGAGTAAGAGCAAAGTGCTTTTTTTTGCATGTTTCGTGCAAAATCTAAGCAATTTTTAATATCAGGTATTGTTTTCATATACATCGTTTTTATGTGAATTGGGTATGATCAATATCGTATCATCTTTAAGATTCATGTAAAATAAAATTTTTAAAAAAATAACTATTAATTTTTATCAAGATACTAAAGCCTTGACTGTTAAAAAAAATGACTAGTTATGTTTTTGGATAATAGGAGGAAATATTGTTGAAATAGTGAGTAAAGTTTGTATTTCGGTAGCATTTCTTGGGGTTCTTAAGTGTGTGCATGAAGGAGGAGTTCTTCGAGGAGTTACAGGAAGTTGTGATGCATTAGGGAATATTAGAACTGTGTGATTATGTTTGGCGTTTTGAGATATATCTTGTGATTGAAGTTTTGCTTGCTGAGCATCATAAGAAGCTTTGGCTTCTCGTTTTTGATCGGCTATCATCTGTTGTAGGTATTCATTACCAATTTTTTTACGATAGGCTTCATTAAATCCTGATTGTCTGTTTGCATGGCAAAGTCTTGGTGTACGTGGAATCCAAGATTGCCATCTTGGATCATTAAGACTCGATGAATATAGTGATGTATGTATCAGAATAATGAATATTGATATCAATTTTTTCATAAGATTTATTTTTTTATAGGAATAATTTTTTAAAAACTTTAACTATTTAATAAAAAGAAGCAAGTTTATTCGGTAAAAAAAGATAGTAGCTTTTGATAAGAGGCTTTAAGCATGGTATTATTCAGATAGTGTCGTTATTTTAATAATGCAGTTTTTTGGTTATTTTATGAATAAAAATATTAAATTTTTATTTGCTTTAAATTTATTACTCTTTGGCTTTCATTCTTTTTTTGCATTAAGTTTAGATCCAGTAGTGGATAAAAACGTTTTGTATGTGCATGGATTTACAGGTAAACCTGATGGATGGCAAGAATTAGTTCCCGCAATTTTGCAAGACTCTCATGTTATAGCACCTGCCTTGCCTGATTCTAAGCCTGTAAGAGGAGTTAATTTTAGCAAATTGTTATACTTAGTTTCTTCTTTTTGGGGTAAGCATATCAATAGAATTGATTCTGATATGGGTCATGATAAAGATGTAGAGGTAATTTTTAAACAAATACCTCAAAAGCCGTTTGTTGCCTATGGAATGTGTAGGGGTGGAAGTGCTTTAATCCATACTATCGCTAAGCATAATCCAGAGCATTTACAAGCTTTAGTTATCGAAGGAGCATATGCTAGTTACCCTAAGCTTTTTTATGGGTTGTTATCTTCATATGGTCTTTCAGTTAAGTATGCTGAAAGCTTTGCAAAATTCTTATTTCCTGCTTATCAAGCGGGATCTCTTTCTTGTCAAAAACTTATTCCTTTAATTAAAAATAAAGATTTACCTATTTTAATATTACATTCACAAGATGATTCAGTGATTCCTTTTGCACATTCTTTGATGTTGTATAAAACATTTAAAGAGAATGGATTTAAGAATGTATATTTAGCTGAATTACATGGAAAACATGCGTATGGTGTACGTGATGATCAGAAGGCATATTTAACTGCGGTTCATAGTTTTTATCAAAAGCATCATTTACCATACGAAGCCAAATATGCGACTGCAGATATGGAATCATACACTCTTAATATTACGCGTGTTACTCAAAAAATTACGCACTATTATGATGGAATAAAGAAAAACATTCAAAGAAATAGGGCGCAATTTTATAATTCTTCGGTAGGTAAATTAATTATTGCTGCTGCGCGTTTGAAAAAAGAACCAGTAAAAAAATATTAATGCTTGTAAATTATCGTACATTAAATCCAGAAACTGGATCTTTAGATCAAAAAGAAAAAATGGAACATTATTTGTTAATTCCGCAAAAAGTTACTGAATGGAATTATGATGTAGCTCGATTTATGTTAACTCATGAAATTGGACATTCTCAATTTCCTAATTTACTACCAGCACTCAACGTATCTACAGGGCTTGCCTTTTATTCGATAGCATATTATTGGAAAAAAATTATGGGGTCAGCGCCTTATAAAAATAGATTTACCAAATACGGATCAAAATTTATTGCTGCAAGTATATTATCAAATTTAGCAAAATTTGGTTTATATCAATTAGAAGAACGACGTGCGGATAATTTTGCTATTAAGCATTCTGATGCATCTATGCTTCAAGGAGCTATACAGGAATTCCAAGAAGTGAAGAAAACGCTTCAAAAAGAATATTCTACAAGTACTTTATCTAAAGTTCTTCCATTTAGCATAGGATGGAAATTAAAAGATCCATTACATCCAAGCTTGGATAGTCGTATTGCAAAAATTAAAACTGCATTAAAAACAAAATTTAATCTTGAAGCATAAAAGAAACTAATATTTTTTTGAAAATAAATAAAAATCCCTGCAAAAATAGATTTTAAAAAAATCAAATGCGGGGATTTTTTATTTGACTTGAAACTTAATAATTTTGCGGCAACGCCGCTTAATAAAAGGATTTATTTGAAAAGACTTACCGTGCCAGTTTTTGCTTTCAGTTTCATCACGCCAAGCCAGACGAAGTTACGAAGTAACGAAGACTGGTCGGAGTCACTGTGCACACTTTCAGCCGTCGCATTGCTTTGCAATTTGCTATGGCGGACATGGTACGTCTTCCTTAAAACTACATCGTACAGAGTCGAACTTTTGGATGGGCAAAATTGAAGGATCAATTGTTTCAAATTATTAAACAAAGTTTAAAAATTTACTAATCCTTGAGAATTTGTTGTTTTGAAATATAAATTTTTAAAAAATCTATTTATATTAATATATTTTTAAACTATATTTAATGAGAGTGGTTAATGAAGCGTTATAAAATAATAATACTTTTAATTAAGTTAAATATTTTAATAAAAAATAATCATTCATATACTTAATAGGTAACAGTTTATGTACAAAAATATCACAAAATTCTTATTTGTAGCAGCTATTATATTATCACAAGAAAAAATTTATTCTTCTGATTCAGAAAATCAAGTAATAGCAAGTAATAGCGCAGTACCAGAAACGTCTAAAGCAGAAAAAGGAAGAGCAGAAGTTGCTTTTGACTTATTAAGGACTAACGACAATGTAAGGTCTGGTGCGATTGTCGGTACAGTTGCTTTAGCAACACTTTTGAATTCTAAAAAAAGTGCAACTGACGTAGCAATAGTTACTGGGACGACTACTGCTATTATGTTAGCAGGAGATATGTTTAAGACGTCAGATAATAACATAGGTGCTTATACTCACATTATTGCACTAGCAATAGGCTTACAAGGTGCGAGACAAAATAATAATTGCGTAATACAATAATTATTGTTTAAGTTTCATTTACTTGAATAGCAACTAAATTATATCCTAAGATTTTTTCGTTGATTGTAAAAAATAAATACCTAATGACAATGTTGTTAGGTATTTATTTTTTGTTTCTATTTTTATTATGGTTTACTTTGGCTGCATGTCTTATCTCATAGGCACGGAATAAAAAGAAGCGTATTGAAATAGTCAGCTTCTTAATCATGCATTTTTCATAGCATTAATGGTCGGGAGTCATTTTGCACACTTCCAGCCGTCGCATTGCTTTGTAATTTGTTATGGCGGACACGGTACGTCTTCGTTAAAACTACGTCGTATAGAGTCGAAATTTTGGATGGGCAAAATTGAAAGATCAATTGCTCAAAATTGCTCGATTTAGTCAGTAAAGATACCTTGTAAAATAGACCCTACCATTATGCAAGCTTTAGTTCCTTTGATAAGCTTAAAATATTGATTAAAATTAGTATAAATATTAGGGTTACGGAAATTATATGAAAAAATTATTGTTTATATTTATGTCTATTTTTATAATGGGCTCGCAAATACGATCAAGTTCAAATGAAATTCAAGAAGGTTTACTTGGAGCTACTGCTTATATCGCAACGAGTGTGCTTGTATCAGCTATGATTAATGTAATAAAACCTAATTCAGAACCTGCTGCTTTTAGTAAAAAAGCATTGATTCCATCTGTATGTTCTGCTCTTGCAGGAATTATGGCCTACCAAGGTAAATCTACAGAATGTTGCTATTCTATTATAGCTGCCTTAGCGACAACTCTTGGTACTGTAGTATATACTACTGCACAACCTAAAGAAAATTTAATGCATCATTTAAAAAATATGATAACTAATCTCTAGGGATTAATTATTTGAATAATTGAATTAAAAATTAATTGATACCTCAGAGTAATCTCTGAGGTATTTTTTTTTGAAAGCTGGTCGAAGTCAGTGTTCACGCTTTGAACTTTTGGATCGATAAAATGGAGTTGGAATTTACCAGAATCTTTTATTGGCAAAACTTCTATCAGAATGTGATTTGAGATATTTTTCAAATGCAGCAGCTTTAAATCTATTATCAAAAGCAATGAAAACTTCTAAGCGCCAAGATTGATATGTTTTTGTATGTGAAGAACTACCATAATTATCTGCATTTAGTCGTTCTGTAAGGTTGTCAGTTAAGTCAACCTATGTTTTATCAGGAAAATTGATGGATCTAATAAGGTAAACGTAATGCATAGATTTCAGAATATATAGAGTTTATTATCCAGGCTTCGTATTTTGCTATGCTCATTTACTTCGCCGGACAGTCTTCTATTCAAAACTTCAATATTTATTTATTTGTATGGCCTTCTGTGCTGACCGTGCCATCTGAAGCCTTGGCGAAAGCTGGTCGGAGTTACTGTGCACACTTCGAACCTTTGGATGGGTAAAATTGAAGGATCAATTGCTCAAAATGGCTAAACCTAGCCTGAAAATTTATTGATTTTTACTTGATTTATAATGCAAGAAATCTCTGTAGCATTTAAAGTATTCATATTTATGAGTTGTTTTTAACTTGAAGAAAAACAGTAAAAATTAACTTTGGATCTATAAAAACAGGGTCATGCTTTTTACAAAAAGTTTATATGCGGCATACTAAAAGTATAGATAAAATCGATATTTAAGGGGGAATTTTACTATGAAAAGATTATTATTGCTTGCAATGCTGGTTGTTGGCTCTTTAAGGACTGATGATGCTTCTGAATCAGTTTTTGATATAAGTAAGTTATTAGCTCCATTAAGGCAAGAGCGAGCTACAGATCATATAAATACTCAAGTTGTTGATAGTTTTAAAAAAGATAGTCGTTTAAGAAATGTAGAAAATTATGCAAAAAATTTTAAATATGGCACATATTCTAATGAAGAAACAAGGCATCTTCTTTCTGTTGATCCAATACATAGTCATGAAGAAAAACAAAATTTTAAATTTCCAAATGAAAAAACATTTGTAGAGTTTGAAGAAGTCTTTCGATCAAAATACAATAAGCTTAGTATTCCAAGAATTGATTTAGGAATGCTTAATCCTTTAGGTTTAGGATTATGTATAAAAGAAATGTCATCTTCTATACCAGATATACATGATGAAAATCTAAAAACAGAAGAATATGAAAAGATTAATAACTTTACTGAAAGTTTAAAAACGGCTTATCCTTTTGTTATTGCATCAACACTTTTTTTAAAGGCATTGAATTTAACTGAGCCTGAATTAGAATGGGGATTACTTCATGAAGCAGGGCATGGACAAAAACCTTATATAGTTGAAGGTATTTTAAATATTACAAAGGCATTACCGATAATAACACCTTTTATATGGGGATTTCATAAAAAAGCACCATATAAAAATATTATTACAAAAATAGGTTCTAAGGCTTTAGCAACTCTTGCTATTCCAACAGCTTTTTTCTGTACAGCTTTAAGATTAGAAGAACGACGTGCTGATAATTTTGCGAATAAACATGCTAATAAAGAAGCATTGCTTGGTGGACTTGAATTTTTTAATAAAGCTGAAAAACTTCAAAAAGTATTCATGCCAAATTATTTGAAGAAACTTCCATATTCTATGACACAGTATATTTTAGATCCAATTCATCCAAGCATAGGCAGTCGTGTTGCAAAAATTAAAACTGCGCTAAAAACAAGATTTAATGTTGAAGTGTAAAAAATAAGATAATATTTTAAAAATAAAAAAAGATCTCTGCTGAAATAGATTTTGAAAAATCAAATGCGGGGATTTTTTTATTGTATGATTAAGATATTGATTTTGCTGATGGTAAAGACTGATTTTTTTAAATATGGTCGGGGCGGCGAGACTCGAACTCACAACCCCTCGCTCCCAAAGCGAGTGCGCTACCAATTGCGCCACGCCCCGATATGAAAAAATTTGAAAAAGGGTTGATAGCAATCAATATAGCGATTTTTAGGATCTTTACAAGAATATTTTCTAATAAATAAAAGCTGGCTCTTAAATCAAGAGCCAGCTTTTATTTATACATTTATTTTGTTTCAAAAATATTTTTGATTGATGTTACTGCGCTTGCTAAGCTTGATGCTTCGTAAGGAACGATAATCATCTTGTTGTCTTTTCCTTTGGTCATTTCAGGAAGAGCTTGAACATATTTGAGGGCTGTAACGTATGCTGTAGGATCTGAATTTGGTCCGATTGCAGCTTTGATCATTTCAAGAGTCTGTGCTTCAGCTTGAGCAATTTTTAATTTTGAAGTAGCTTCTGCCTCAGCAGCAATAATTTTTGCTTGTGCTTGACCTTCTGCTTGAAGTACTTCTGCTTCTTTGACACCTTCAGCTTGAAGAATTGCAGAGCGTTTTGCACCTTCTGCTTCAAGGATGATTGCACGACGATCACGTTCAGCGCGCATCTGTTTTTCCATTGCGATACGAATATCTCTTGGAGGATTTACTTCTTGCAGTTCAACACGATTGACTTTAACGCCCCACTTATCAGTTGCTTGATCTAAAATTAGACGAAGTTTTTCGTTAATTTGATCGCGTGAAATTAATGTTTCATCCAAGTCTAGTGAACCGATAACGTTGCGAAGCGTTGTTTGTGTTATTTTTTCAATCGCTTCTGGTAAGTTTGAAACTTCATACATTGCAGCTTTAACATCAGTGATTTGATAATATAGTAATGCATTGATTTCCATCATGACGTTATCTTTTGTGATAACATTTTGTTTTGGAAAATCATATACCGATTCTCGAAGATCAATACGAGAAAAAACTTTCATGTAACTTACGTAATTATTAAGTCGTTGGTCAAAGTGTGTAAAAGTCCAGTAAACAGATCTTTTTTGTTCAATAAATGGAATTATAAAATGAAGACCTGGTGAAAGAACACGATCAAATTTACCAAGTCGCTCTATA
Organism: uncultured Pseudomonadota bacterium; assembly: GCA_964400275.1. GTDB lineage: Bacteria > Babelota > Babeliae > Babelales > Chromulinivoraceae > JACPFN01. The sequence goes on along the minus strand of CAYNSS010000002.1, from coordinate 177,236 downwards.
ACAACAGTTTCAGCTTGTTTTACTAAGACCGTATTGATAGCAATCAAAATCATGATGATTGCAAGTGGTATTATGAAAAAGATTAATGTTTCGAAAAAGATCATGAGTGTCCCTTTCTTTAGTATGTGTTTAAAATAATAACTATTAGATCTCTTTAAGCAGATCTACTTGTAAATGGCAGCCTTTAACACCGATTATCAAGGCATGCATGCCAACTTGAAGCTTTTGGTTGTTGTGTACTTTAATCATCCAGATTTCACCATCTACTTGTGTGTATCCTGTTTCATCCGAAATAATTTCAGTAATTTCAACAGTTTTTCCAATAAGCAAATGTATATTTGAATCGTATGTTTTGGACTGCTTTTTTTTGAGGATGATTTTAACGAGCATATTTAAAAAAACAAACATAATCCCTGAGCTGATGAAAAAAAGAACATATTCATGAATAAATAATGTTTCTTGAAACTGCATCAACATAGTGATGAGTGCCCCAAGAGATAAAGCTAAGAAGAAGAATAATCCTGGATTTATAAGCTCTAGTAAGATAAATATTGCTGAAAGAAGAAACCAAAATAAAGTCACTTTTTTCCCTTTCTTTGATTAAAGGGTGATTAGTCTGTAAATAGTACAGTTTTATAGTAGCAAAAAATATAAAAAAAACAACGATTTTTAGGTAGCTCTAAAATCATTAAAATCTTTTTAGAGCATGTAATTTTTATACAAAGAGCGTGGTTTATTTAGTTCTGTTTGCCAAGCGAGTGTTTTTTTTGTTTCTCTAGATCTGTATGTGTTCCCATCATATCTTTTTCATCGAGCATTCGTGGTCGATATTTATGATCTAAAGGTGTTTTTGGATCTGCTGTATAAGGTGAGTGTGAGGAATAATCTATTTTTTTTCGTTCCATCGCCTCTGCATTAAAAAGATGATCTTCATCGAGCATTTCATTATATTCTCCGATCATATCTTTTTCATGGAGCATTCGTGGTTGATACTCATGAGCTAAGGATGTTTTTTGATGCGCTGCATAAGACGAACTTGAGGAATAATCTGTTTTTTTTCGTTCAATTGAGTCTGTATTAAAAGGATCATCTTCATCTAACATTTCATCGTCTTGGATTGCCGATGCAGTTGTATAAGGTGAACGTGATGAATAATCTATTTTTTTTCTTTCCATTGAATCTGTATTTAAAAGATCTTTTTCATCCAGCATTTCATCGTCTTGGACTGGCGATGCATTATTGCATTGAGGTGTAGTTACAGGTTGGCCTATTATGCTTTGAGACATAGGGGTATCAGGTTTCTTTGATATGTTATCAGCATTGTCATTATGCAAAAAGATTAAAGCAGATAAGTTACTTTTTTTGTGTTCTTTGTCAGATGTTGCAATCTTTTGAAAAGATAATAAAAAAATTATACATATGTTTTTTAGCATAGACCTCCTTGACCTCCTTTGAGATTAATATTATTTATACAATAGCAGAATAGAAGTATTATTATAAAGATATAGTGGGTATTTTAGATTTATAGTCGGTTTTTTGTTGAAAACATTTAGCGCTAATATTTTTGGGTGTTAACTTTTTCATTTTAAAAGTGAAAATAACCTTAAAATGAAAGAAGCAATATTAAAGTATAAATTTAATTTTTTTAGATACAAATACAGCCATCAATAATTCTTTGATCGTTGTCTTTATTTTATTGTTCATAATGTTTTTTATTTTTAAATGAATGTTAACTTATTTTTAAGGCCTTCTGTGCTTGCCGTGCCTGTTTTCGCTTTCAGCTTCATCAGGCGAAGCCAGGCGGAGTTACGAAGTAACGAAGACTGGTCGGGGCGGCGAGACTCGAACTCACAACCCCTCGCTCCCAAAGCGAGTGCGCTACCAATTGCGCCACGCCCCGATATAATTAGACTCTTTTTGTAAGAGTTTAATAGAAAAATGTAAAAGAATTTTAAAATTAATGGGGTGAGCGGTGGGGATTGAACCCACGACCCCCAGAACCACAACCTGGTGCTCTACCAACTGAGCTACGCTCACCACAAAATAATTTTCAAATAGAGAGAAATATATTTATAGATTATACGGTAATTCATGAAAAAAGCTAGATTGATTCCTTTGATATTTTACTTTTTTTAAAATTATTTTATTAATTAGGGAAAAGTAGTAGGGTATATATTGTGTTTGTTTAAAGTTTAGGGATTGGTTTTTTTATGAATTTTAAAATTCTTTTTATCGCTTTGTTATTTTCAAATTTTCATCAAATTTATTTTTATTGCGCAGATAAAAGATCTGATAATCAACAGCTACAGTTGTTTTTTCCAAGCCCTAAGTTAAAAACAGGTAATCTTTCAAAGAAGAAATTATCTCTATTAGAGGATCAGCGTCTTCAATTATTAGGAGAAACAGTTTATAAAATTAAGCCCAATAAAGAAGCTGAAAAATTGTACATAATGGCTTTAGAGTCTGAAATTAATGAAAAATTTGATCAAGCAGATCGATTTGCTATTCAGGGATATAGGGAAGCACTTAAAGCCCAACCATATGGTAAGCTATTGGGGCAGCAAGATTCTTTGGCTTTTCATTTATGGAATCTATTGAATAATTGTTCTTTAGAAGAAGATGTTATTTTTGTTATTAAAAAAGCTCTTTGGCAAGAAACTCAGCGAAATATTGATTTACTTGAAAATATAACACTTCAGGATATTGGATTATTGAATCAGATTAAGAATGCTTATGATCTCTATTTCAATGAACAAGCAGAACTACCATCACCAGAAGAAGAAATGGCTCTTGATCGTATACAAAATATAATTAATAACGTTAACAGGGCAGAACAACAGCGATTAAATGAGATTGAGCAAAAGCGATTACAAAGACTGGAGCAAGAACGATTACAAAGATTGGAGCAAGAACGCCTCATCCAACAGGAGCAAGTAAGGCGACAAAGGTTAGAGAATTTCAAGAAAAGATTAATTGATGGTATTATGAATTACAAAGGTGATAAAAGCCCTGAGGAAGGGGCTTATTACAATATTTCTTTGCATAATTGTTTTCAATTTTTACCAGGAAGTATAGTTTCTTTGAAGAACATAGGCCATAACAAAATTTTTGATATAGTTGAAAATTTTTTAAAAATTAATTATAGAAGGTTGAATGATGATCACAATGTCAGTGGGCGTATTGATACAAAAATCCTAGGAGAACATTTTGTTAGTAAAGGTTTTTTAAGACTTTCAGCTGTTCCAGAGATATTGGTTTTTTCAAAAAATTATCCACAAAGTTACATATCTAATTATAACTATAATATTTTTGTTTTAAGTGGTACAGCGCAAGATGGAGCTTATATGCAGTGTGTACTCTTTCCAGAATTAGACCTTCTTTTTTATGAGATAGAAGAACATTCTGATGGTAAAACATTAAAAGAGCAGTCTGATAGTAAGCAGCCTAGTTTGAGTTTAGGTGCTGCGGCCGCCGCTAGTTCTTCTTTGCCTCCACCTTTGCCACAATGGAAAATTCCGAGACAATTTCGATAAGTGCCTAAAGTAGAAAGTTTTAACTTTCTAAGTAAAGAATTTTTGTCAAAAATAATATTTTTGTCATACTGAAATTAAGTTACTTCTGAAACTATTTTCATGAATAAAAATCCTTTAGAAAAATAATATTATAGGGATCAGAAGAATTTAATATTGATTTTTTTGAGGGATATTTATGAAAAATGAAATTAAAATCTTTGGTGCTCGTGAGCATAATTTAAAAAACATTTCTGTTTCTATTCCAAAAGATTCTTTAGTTGTTATTACGGGTCCTTCTGGATCAGGAAAAAGTTCTTTAGCTTTAGATATTTTGTTTGTTGAAGGTAAACGGCGTTACATGGAGTCACTTTCATCGTATGCTCGTCAATTTTTAGGAATTTCAAAAAAGCCTGACTTTGATCGAATTGAAGGACTTTGTCCAGCGATTGCAATTGAACAAAAAACAGTGGGACATAATCCACGTTCAACCGTAGGAACGATTACAGAGGTATATGATTATCTTCGAGTACTTTTTGCTCGCATCGGGGTTCCGCATTGTTTTCTTTGTTCAGAAAATATTAAAGTTTATAGTTCAAGTCAGATAGCTCAGTATATTTTGTCTGCATATCCTCAAAAAACGGTAACTATAGCGGCACCGATTGCAAATCAAAAAAAGGGTGAATTTAAATCAGAGTTGGCAGAATTTTTAGGCAAAGGTTTTTATAGGTTCCTTATTGATGGAACAATGCATAAAATTGCACATGTTAAAGATATTGAAAAATTAGATCTAAAAAAAACATATAAACATACGATTGATGTGCTTATAGATAGCATCACGATTGACTCTGATGATGATTGTCTTGCTCGTGTTCAAGAAGCTGTACAAAAAAGTTTTGATTTCACTGATGGTCTTTGTAAAATTTCTGTTGATGAAAAAAGTACTTTGTATTCTTCAAAGCGCATGTGTTTAACTTGTCAGGTTGGATTCCCTGAGCTTGAACCACGCTTTTTTTCATTCAACTCTCCAGTAGGTGCTTGTTCCGTTTGTGATGGACTTGGAGTAGAGTATGGCCAAGAAGAAGATATGTATGCGATGTACATGGGACGTGAGTTGAAATTATGTCGTCAGTGTCAGGGTAAAAGATTAAATAAACAAGCTCTTTCAGTTACTATTGGCGGAAAAAATATTTTTGAAATAGGTGAGCTGTCAATTGATGAGTCGCTTAAATTTTTAAATAATTTAAAACTTGATGAGTTTGAATCTGAAATTGCACAAGGAATTTTAAAAGAAACTTGTTTGCGGCTTGAATTTTTAGTTAATGTTGGTCTTGCTTATCTTTCACTCAATCGTACTGCACGAACACTTTCTGGTGGTGAAGGACAGCGTATTAGGCTTGCAAAGCAGGTTGGTTGTGCATTGAGTGGTGTTTTGTATATTTTAGATGAACCAAGTATTGGTCTTCATCAGCGTGATAATGATCGATTAATTGAAACTTTAAAGACTCTTAAAGGGTTACAAAACACCGTTGTTGTAGTTGAGCATGATATTGATACAATTATGATAGCAGATTATGTGATTGATATGGGACCTGCAGCAGGTATTCATGGCGGTCAGGTGACTGCTGTAGGAACTCCAGAGCAACTCAAAAAAGATCCAAAATCACTCACTGGGAAATATTTATCAGGAAAGCTTGGTATTGCAGTACCAGAAAAACGTAGAACAACAAATCAGTTTTTAAATTTATATCATGCAACAAAGAATAATCTTAAAGATGTTTCAGTTACATTCCCGTTAAAAGTTTTATGTGCGGTGTCAGGGGTTTCTGGTTCAGGGAAAAGTAGTTTAATTTTTGAAGAGCTAGTTCCTACGCTTCAAAAAGAGCTTGATTCAAAATCAAAATGGAAATTTTTTGATGAGAAAAAAATAAAAGGTATTGAGCATTTAGAAGATATGGTTCAGATTGATCAAAGTCCTATTGGAAGAACTTCGCGCTCGAATCCTGCAACATACATAGGAATTTTTAATGGTATCAGAGAAATTTTTGCAACAGTTCCTGAAAGCAAAATTCGTGGTTATGATGTAGGTCAATTTAGCTTCAATGTGGATAAGGGTCGCTGTTATAAATGCAAAGGTGAAGGAATTATTACTGTTTCTATGCATTTCTTGCCTGATGTTGTTATGACCTGTAAGGTTTGTCAAGGAAAAAAGTATAGTGCAGAAACACTTCAAATTTTATATAAAGGCAAAAATATTTTTGATGTCCTTGAAATGACAGCCTTAGAAGCGCTTGAGTTTTTTAAAGCTCATAGTTCAATTAATAAGCGATTGCAGCTTTTATGTGATGTTGGTCTTGATTACATCAAACTTGGACAATCGGCAACAACCCTTTCTGGTGGTGAAGCGCAGCGTATTAAACTAGTTAATGAGCTGGCAAAGCGTGGGCAAAATACGCTCTATATTTTAGATGAACCAACAACAGGGTTACATACGCATGATATTGTCAAACTTCTTACAGTTTTAAATCGTTTAATTGATAAGGGAAACTCAATCATTGTTATTGAGCACAATTTAGATGTTTTAAAAGTTGCTGATTATATTATTGATTTGGGTCCTGAAGGTGGTGCTGCTGGAGGTATGATAGTTGCTCAAGGAGTTCCTGAAGCTGTTGCACAAAATTCAAAGAGTTATACCGGTAAATATTTGAAAAAATATTTATAATTTAGCGAAATAAAAATTTTTATTAAAATTTACTTAGACCAGGTTTATTGGTATATCTTTATGCAATAAATATTTTAAGAGTGTATTAAGGTAATTTTTATGATTTTTTTAAGGAAAAGATTTTTTTATAGCATTTTTGTTTTATTCTGTTTTTTAGATATGCATAAAACTTTTGCAACTAATTTTATTTTAGGGCGTATTCATTTTCCAGATAGTTCTACACTTGAAGCTGTAAAAATAGAAATTCAAGAACGAAAAAATAAAAAATATATTATGACGTCGACTGGAGTTGTAACTACGTTAGCAGTTTTGTATGGTTTGGCTTGTATTCGCAAAGTTGCTTTACAAAGACAAGATGTTGTAGTTGTTCCAAAAAATAATATCAAAGAAAAACCTCAAGAAAAGATGAGTGAGAATAAAGGATTTTTAAATTGCTTTTCAACTATTTCTATAATCGATTTTGCAATGGATTCTTCGAAGTTTTTGGCAGATGCCGGTACAATATTTGCTGCAGGTACAATTGTTTCTTTTTTATATGATTTTGTTCATAAAAAGATGGTTGATATATATAAGGATGAAACAATATCTTGGTTTATTCTTCATCAAACAAAATTGAAAAGTATTTTTGCTGATATTAAAGACAGGGTTGTAGGTTATGACTTACATAGTGAGTTATTGTCTTCAGAGATGTCTCATTTAAAGAAAGAAGTCCATTTGGAAGCATTTGTCTCAGATATTTGTCAAAATTTATCTGAATCTAAAAATAATAGTAGCTTAAAAGAAGTTAATTATTATCAAACGATTATGAAAAATCTTGAAAAAAAGTATAAAGATGAATTTAACTCTTTAGATGAATTACAAATATATGCTACGCAAATTCTTTCTAAGAAAAAAAGAAATTTGTTTGAAGGTAACACAGATCTTTTTAATGGGGATAATCAACTGCGTATGGATATAGCATTTTTGTGTGACCTTTTTATTACAGAATTTACTCGAATGCTTGCTTTTATTCAGATTTATAAAGGTCAAGAAGAAGCAAGAGTCTCTGATTTGATTGATATAAGTAATCAATTTCTTGATCAGATTGAAGTTATGTTAAATATGTCAAAAAATGAATGGAATGAACTTAGTAAGAAAAATAGAGGTTTTTTTACTGTAGTTTATGAATATGAAAAACTTTTTGATCAGAAGATAGCATTCTTAGATCGTTATTGTAGCTGTTTAAGTTTGTAGTTTGTAAATTTGTTTAACTTTGCATTCATGACTATTTTTTTACATATAAAATTTTGATTGCTTATAATCTATTTTATTTCATGTAAAAAACATTGAATCTTGCCATTTACAATGTGTGCTACTACTGGTATAAGCCCATAGGTATGCTGATTAGAGAATATTATAATGTTTGGTACATTTGCTGTTTGAGTATAATGTATTTGATTGTTTACAATATATGGTATCACAGGAATAAGTGTTATCACTTTTAATGGATTTTTGATCATATTTTGTGCTTGAGGAGCAGTCTGATTTTCTCTTGCTAATCGAGCACGATATGCATTTATGGAGGTAGTGTGAGATGAAAGAGAAGGAAGGTTGTTTGCAGATAAAGAAGTATTTGTTATCGTAGCTTGGGATGCAAACGTATTGCTTGGCCTGATTTCTATCTCTAGAATAGGAGGTTGATTAAATTTTATTTTAGGAGGAATATCTGAAGCTTTATTTAAATTATTATTTATAAAAAGAATAAGTGCAAAAAAGTAAAATATATTTTTCATTTTTTTCTCAAAATTGATTTTTTAGATATATTAAAGATAGGATTTATCTTAATAATATCAAGTATATAATTATATTTTAGCTTGTAGTTAGATATACATTTGCTGCATTAATATAGAATTGTTATAATTTTTCATTCAATAATTTAATTTTTTAAAAGGTTGCTACATGCATGATTTTACCAACGTAGAAGGATTAACTCCTTTAATGAAGCAGTACATTGAGGTTAAAAAAGAGTACCAAGATTCTTTGGTCCTGTTTCAGGTAGGTGATTTTTATGAGATATTTTTTGATGATGCCGTAGCTGCAGCACAATTTTTGGGCATTACGCTTACTAAGCGTGGAGAATATCAGAATAAGCCAATTCCTTTATGTGGGTTTCCTGTGCATGCTGTAGATCATTATATTCCTCGATTGGTTAAGGGTGGATTTAAGATTGCCTTGTGTGATCAGCTAGAAGTTGCTGTAACCGGTAAAATGGTTGCTCGAGGAGTTACCAATGTTTTAACACCAGGGACATTGATTTCAGATAATCTTTTAGATGCAAAATCAAATTCTTATTTATTTTCATTTTTTCCTACAAAGTCTGGATATGGTCTTTTGTTCTCAGAGTTATTGACGGCGCAACTTCACGCTACTTTTTTGCCTTATGGTGCTCATAAAGAACTTGAAACAGAACTTTTTAGATTTATGCCAGATGAGGTTTTGCTTCTTAAAAATAAAGCTTTTTTAAATTATGAATCCTTTTTTAAGCAACGTGGTTTTTTTACTACCGCAAGTCCTCAGGATTTTTCGCAGAGTGCAATAGAAGCTGAGACTGAATGGATGAAGCATCAGTTTGATGCAGCAACTTTTGAACAACTTAAAGAAAATATGCCGATTTTATATGCAACTATCTTGTGGAAACAGTATGTTGCAAAAACTCAAAAACGTGCATTAGAACAGGTTAAGTCTATTGTTTTTTATCAACCAGAGGCATTTTTGCTTATTGATGGGGCAACTCAGAAAAATTTAGACATTATTAAAAATAGTTTTGATGGGACTCGTGCGCATACGCTTTTATCTTTAGTAGATCGTGCAGTTACGCCAATGGGGTCACGAATTATTAAGCAGTGGCTTTTGGCTCCTCTTTTGGATAAAAATAATATTCAGATTAGACAAGATATTGTCGAAGTTTTTTATAAAAACAGGAATTTATCGAAAGATTTTGCGATAATACTTGAAAAAATAGGTGACATTGAGCGAACAATAGGGCGTATTTCTTTGGATCGAGCAGTCTTGTCTGATTATGTTTCTTTGACTCGAATGCTGCATGCTTTACCCCAATTACAGCATGTTTTATGGCAAATAGATTCTTCAAATAAGAATCAAACAGGACAGGCTATTTTTGAACCATTTATTCAGTCTATGGGAATGTTTGATTCTTTACATGAACTTTTAAAACAAGCATGCCATGATGATCCTTTAACCGAAGGACTTATTAAAAAGGGATTTAATCAAGAGCTTGATCGTATGCGGGATATACTCTTAAATAGTAGTAATAAAATCTTGGAATTAGAACAGCAAGAGATCGAAAAAACAGGAATCAATTCGCTTAAAATTCGTCATAATAATATTCAGGGCTATTATATCGAAATTACGAAAGCTAATTTAGACGCAATTCCAGCAGATTATATTGAGATTCAAACTCTTGTAAATCGTAAACGTTTTACGCTTCGTGCCCTTCAGGAGCTACAGGCTGAGATCATGAAGGCTCAGGAGCAGTTTGGCACCTTTGAAAAAGAGATTTTTGAATCAGTGAAAGCTCAAGTAAAGCCTTATGTTCATGATATTCGTGTTGTAAGTCGATCTATAGCTATATTAGACGGTTTATGGAGTTTTGCAGAGTTGTCTTATTTTCATGGTTGGACAAGACCTATTTTACATGAAAATCGGGATATAATTATTAAAGATGGTAAGCATCCAGTTGTTGCTTCTGAGCTTGCCGAGCGGTTTGTAGGCAATGATGCTAAGCTTGTTGATGATCAGTCTATTTGGATTATAACTGGTCCTAATATGGGCGGCAAATCGACATATTTACGTCAAGTAGCTTTAATCTGTCTTTTAGCTCAAACTGGTTGTTTTGTACCAGCTCAGCAAGCAAAATTACCTATTTTAGACCGTATATTTACGCGAATAGGAGCTGGAGATTTCTTAGCCCAAGGGAAAAGTACATTTTTGATTGAAATGGAAGAAACAGCTCAAATTTTGCAGTATGCATCAGATCGCAGTTTAATAATTTTGGATGAAGTAGGCAGAGGAACAAGTACTTATGATGGATTGGCTCTGGCACAGGCTATCGTAGAATATATTGCTCAAAAAGTAGGTGCGCGATGCCTTTTTGCAACTCATTATCATGAATTGACCGCCTTAGAAGGCCATTTACCAGGTATTGTGAGTTTTTATGCTGATAGCATACAGACGCCTCAAGGCATTTTGTTTTTGCATAAAATAGTGCCTGGACGTGCGGATGGAAGTTTTGGTATTGAAGTAGCTAAATTGGCTCATATTCCAACTACAGTTATCCAAAGGGCTCAACAGATTCTTCAAAGTATGCCCGAAAAAGGGTTAAATTTGAGTTTAGGGCAAACTTTGGATTCGAACCCACCCAAAGACAGGGAATTTAACAATAAGTCGCTTAAAGCTGCAACTTTGGCTATTTCAAAAATTAAAGATATAGATTTTGATAATTTGACACCTAAAGCAGCATTTGATCTGCTTTGGGCTCTTTCTCGGGACCTTGAAAAAGAGGGTGAGGGCTTTTGAAGAAGTAATGATTTTAAGCTATATTTATACTATAAACTAAAGTAAAAGCAGAGCATTTTGGAGGGATTATAGTATGAATAAATTATTAAAATTATTAGGTTTTATAGGATCATTAGCTGTGGGTATTGCTACGGTTAATTATTTTATGAAATCATCAAAGTCTGATGTATCGCCTGCTGTAGTAGGTCTTACTTCAGCTCAAACAATTAAATCAGAAAATAAAACACAAAAGATTTCAAGGCTTGCTAAAATTGAACAAAATTATCAACCAAAGGACTTTGAAGAGATTCCTGTTGAATATGTACAAATAGCGACTTGCGATATAGATGAAGGTAAAAAATTACCTTTTGTTTCTTCTGCTGGAACGTCTACTGATAAAGTAGTAAAAGTTGAGCAAGGTGGAAGTTTACCGTTCTTTTCTTCTGGAAATTCTCATCCAAATGTACCCGTTCAATCAGTAAGTCCGCAAGAAAATTATTATCCAGGATCTTATTATGATCATGGTCCAAATTCTACTCCAAGAAATAATCAGCTTTCTGATAATCATGTAAATCAATTACCTGCGCAAGCAGCGCAATCACAGGTTGAATATCCTGTTGATCAGCAACCAGAAGAAAGAAAATCTCATTTTAGAAATCTAAATGATGATCTATCTTCTTTAAATAATACTGAATATAATCCAGGAATGTCACCTGTACAACAAGAATTACAAAATCCACAGCAACCAGCTAATTCTCAAGTGCCAAAAGCTCAAGATAGTAAGCTGGATTGGAAAAATTTCGTAAATGGTTTACTTAATTCTGTGGGAGGTTTTGCTGGAGGTAAAGCATTAGAATATTTATATAATAAATTAAAAGATAAATTAACTGCGCAACCAGAACAGTCAGTGCAACCAGAACAGTCAGTTGAAGATCATACATTGAATCCTGCGCAAGTAGATACATTGCCTGTATCTACAAATGGATTTAATACGAATCCAAATTCAGGATTGGGCGTTCGATATGAGCCAGAACAACGAGTTCAATCTACAACTAATGAATCTAAAACTACTGAATCTACAGAAGAAAAACCACAACAAAAAGTTCATAAAGCAGAATCAAAACCAGGAGTTGCTGATACGAATATAACTTCAAATCAGTTGTTGCCAGTAGGTAAAGACTTAAATAATATTGGGTCAGGCCAGAAAGCAGAAATGTTTATTAAGGCACATCCTGATTTGATGAGATCTGATGTAGCGTCAACTGAAATGATAGCAGTTAACTCTGTTGCTTTAGAACCTGAAAAGATGCATAAATTAGAATCGGTAAAAGGTTTTGTTGAAACGATACATCCAGAAGAAGTTGAAATTTTATCAGAAAATCAAAGTGATTTATTACCAAAGTCAAGAAAAGGCATTGTTGAAACAATTGATGCACAGGAAATTATAGAATTACCAATTCAAAAACCTGTAATAAATCAATCTATGCCAAAATCAAGATCAGGTATTAGCCAAGGGGAACAAATTATAGAGTTGCCTGAAATGGTTAATTCTGTGTCTTTGGAATCTAAAAAGATGCATAACTTAGAATCACGAAAAGGTGTTGTTGAAACAATACATCCAGAAGAAGTTGAAATTTTATCAGAAAATCAAACTGATTTATTATCAGAGCAAGCTGAAGGTAAATCAATGAAACAAATGCATCAAGTAAACCAAGAAGACATGATAAAAGAATTATCCGTGCAGGATAGTAAGACTCAGCCAGCAATAACATCTAATAACAATCATGAATCTTATTTTACTAAAACATGGAATTATTTTATTAATAAAGATACTGCGAAAAATTTAGATAGATTGTTAGCCAGCAACGAAGGAGGAGCTGTATTAGCTTTAGGTTTAGCCGCTGTGGCCGCTCCTTGTTTAGCTATATCGGCGCTTACTACGGCAGTAGCCCCAGTTGTTGCAGCTCCAGCATTAGTAAGTACAGCAGTAGCTCCAGCATTAGCAAGTACAGCATTAACTACAACAACGACAGGTTTAATGTCTTATGCTTCAGGTGCAAAAGCACTTATGGCGGCCAAGGCATTAGTAGGGCTTGCTGGTTTTGCAGTTACTAAAAATCCAATGTATTTGTTGCCAAAATAATATGAAATATACATTAGTATAAAATTAAAAGGGGTGCCTGTTGTATGGCACCCCTTTTTAAGGTATCTTTTTAAATTTTTATTTTTAAATTAATGGATTAAATAATGTAGTAGCAGCGGTTCGATGAGAAAGTGGTTCATTGCTTGTTGTAGATTGTGAAGAACCCTGTTCCTGGGAAGTAGTCTTTTTAGTTTGCAGATATTTTTGTATTGCATGATAGGCAATCATTGGGTATGTTACAGGGCTATTTTTGCTGAAAAGATCGTGATTATTTTTATTATATAATTGTTTTAAATCAGGTAGTTGGACGCCATATACCATATAGGTTTGACGTTTATAAGGCCCTGCATATCTCATTGATCCAAGTTTAGCCGTACCAAGTATAGTAGGATGTATTTGTTTAATTCCATAACGAATATTGAGAAGATCTTGTTCGTCAGGGTTATAATGAGGATTCTTATGATCTTCTATATAATTTGGCAAATGTACAGCTTTGACTCCAACATAGGTTTCTCCTGAATGAAATTGTGCAACGCCAAGTCCATAAACCTGATCTTTTACTTTATCTTGGTCGTGCCACATGAAGCCTAATACCTTGTTTGTATGAGGTTTTCTTATTGGCTTTCTGTGTCCATCAACGGGGATTCCATAAAGGTGTATAGTCTTTTTAAATCGAGATTGAAATTTCTCAGTACTGTCAAAATTTGTTTTTGTATGTATCGTTCCAAGAGGTACCATGGCAGGGATTTTTTGAGTAGGAGAAATAGGACTTTGTGTTGGATCATATTCATAGACTCCTACAAATATTGTATTTGCAATAGTAGCCATTTTTTTAAAATCATCATATTTTTTAATATACGAAGGGATGCTTTTCTTTTTTTCTTTTTGAGAATTATTAGCATATGGCGTTATTTTTTTACAGACTGTTATGACCAGAAGAGAAAAAATAGCATATTTTAAAATCTTCATAAAACCTCCCTTTGAAACTTCACTTAGTTTTATTTTATAGGATTTTGTTTAAAATAATCAACAATATCTTTATATTTTAATTTGATATTGCATATAGATAGATCTTGATTAAGCCAATAGGAGGTCTTTTTAAATGAAAAAACAGAATGTTATTATTTGATAAAGATCAAGTAGGAGTTGTTTGCAGTTTTTAGCTAACTATGTTAAAATAGCTATATAATATAGATTTTGAACTTAAAGATTATGTTTTAAAGGTTATACTCTATGGAACGACAAGATTCATTCGAAAAATATGCAATTGTTCAGATTGGTGCGCATCAATATCAAGCAATTGAAGGTAAAACTGTAGCGGTTGAGAAGATTGAAGGCCAAGCTGGTGATTCAATAAAATTTGATGAAGTTCTTCTTAAAAAAGATAAAGAAAACATTCAAGTTGGTACTCCGTTTGTAAACACAACAGTTAAAGCAACTATTGTTAAACAAATGAAAGGTCCTAAAATCGTTATTTTACGATTCAAACGTCGTAAAAAAAGCAGAGTAAAGAAGGGTCATCGTCAGTTATTGACTGTGATTCGTTTTGAATCTATCTAAGAAAAATTAAAATAGGCACTTTTTAAAAGTGCCTATTTTTTTATTAATTAATTTTAAATTTTTTGTTTATCAAATTGTTCGATATCATCGTTTTTACCTGATACAACAAGTTCGTCATAATCTAAAATAGTATAGTTTTCATTAATACTTATGAATTCTTTTTCTCGTTTTACAGCTATACAGTGTATATTGTGTTGATTGTAAATATCTAAATCTTTAATTTTTTTACCTATAAATTCTGATGGAACTGTTATTAAACCAATAGAAAATGTTCTGCTTAAGCGAGCTAGGTTTGCAAATGGTGAGCTTAAAGTATCAGCAAGAGCTATAGCAGCTTCTTCTTCTGGTCTGACAACAAGATCAACTTTTAAAAGATCAAGAATTTCTTTTTGAGTTTCAGATGTTGCGCGCGCTACAACCTTGATATGTCGAAAGCGTTTTTTAATGATTGCTGCAATTAAAATAGATTGAGCAATATTTTCTCCAATACCAATAATAGCTACATCGACATTTTCTATTCCGATTGCTTCAAGCGATGCTGTATCAATAATTTCTGTACAAATTGCTTGAGTTACATAATTTTGGACTCCAGCGATTTCATGTTCATCTGAATCTACAGCTAAAACTTCAGCATTATGCTCTGCAAGACTTTTTGCAAGTTGCTTTCCGAATCGACCAAGTCCTATAATACAAAATTTCATAAATATCCTTAATTAACCTAAAATTACTTGTTCTTTTGGGTATGAAATATCATGTTGTTCACCAATGCGTTTCATGCTTAAAATGATTGCAAGAGCACCAATTCTTCCTATAATCATAGAAAAAATTAAAAATATTTTTCCAATGATGCTTATATTTGCAATGCTATCAGAGTTAACTGTTAAATGCCCATTGTTTGAAAAAGCTGAAACAGCAGTAAAGATAACATCGAGAAAATCTAAATTTTGTTCTGTGATAAAAAGGCAAAAAACTATAAAAATAATCCAAGAAACACTCAGCGCTATAATAGCCATAGCTTTATATACTTGATCATCAACAATATGTCTTTCATAAAGCATTGCGTGACGTTTACCTTGAATGGCTGCCTTAATAACTGCTAAATAAATTGAAAAAACACTAGTTTTGATACCACTACCTGTTGAAAGAGGTGCAGATCCTATAAACATACTGATTATCGATATAATTAAAGTTGCAAGTTGTAGCGTTGAAAATGAAATAAGCGTTAAGCCTGTACTTTTCATAGCTATTCCGGTGAATAGCGAAATTGAAATTTTTTCAAAAAAGCTGAACTTAGCTAATGAATGAGTTCTTTCAAGTAAGAAAAATAAAATGGAACTAATTAAACCAGTTACTAAATACATACGAAGAACTAGTTTTGTATGCCAACTAATAGTACGAAAGCTATTTGTTCTTGTAAGAAGTTTATTAATTAGTTCATGCCAAGTAACGAAGCCAAGTCCTCCAATGATCATCAAAATAGTCGTTGTATAGATCATGAGTTGATTATGTCCAAATTCCATAAATTTATGATCAAAAATTGTAAATCCAGCATTGCAAAATGAAGATACCGAGTGAAATACAGAATAAAACAATGCCTTTTTAAAAGGATACATTTTAAGCATCGAGGGGAAAACAATAAAAGCTCCCAGTAATTCAGCAATTAACGTAAGCTTGATGATAAAAAATAGAGTTTGTTTGGTATCTTTAAAAGATTTTAAAGATAAAATTTCGCTTGCAATAACTTGGGTATAGAGTCCTAAATTACTAAACATATAAATAAAACAGAGGCTTAATGTCATCAGTCCAAGTCCACCAAGTTGCATGAGGCATAGCATAATAAAATGACCAAAGCTGGTGAAATCATTCATGGATACGGTTAAAATACCAGTCACTGTTGTCAGTGAAGTTGCTGTAAAAAAAAGATCAATTAGCGACATATCGCTATTGCGTGCTATGGGCAAATATAATAATAATGTTCCAATGCAAATTGAAATAACTAAAGATAAAAGAATCATGTGTTGAGGGTAATATTTTAGAAAATATTTTCCTTTGGTTGCTAACATTGATTTTTCCTTTTTTTTAAATTCAATATAGATACCATACAGATTCTTTCTTAAGCTCGTCAATCTCTTAAAACGTAAATAATTTATTTTATTTGCTGCAGATAATTTTTGAAAGATATTCTGAAGCTTGTGATAGTTTGATTCGTTCTTGAGCGCCGGTGTCTCTCATGCGTGCAGTAATTGTTTGATCTTCAAGAGTTTGAAAATCAATAGTAAAGCAAACAGGAGTTCCTATTTCATCTTGTCGGCGATATCGTTTTCCAATTGAACCGCTTTCATCATAATCGATATTGATAAATTGATTTTTCAGTTCTTTATAAAGTTCTTCTGCTGGAGCGGAAATTTTTTTCATCAAAGGAAGAACAGCAGCTTTAATTGGAGCAATAGTTGGATGAAGTTTGAGAACAGTTCTGACTTCATTATCCATAGTGTCTTCATGATAAGCATCAAAAAGAATCGTTAAGAATAATCGCTCAACGCCAACTGAACATTCAACAACTGTAGGGGTTTCACTTTTGCCAGTTTCTTGATCAAATACAGAAAGGTCTTTTCCTGAAAACTTTGTATGCTGTGTTAAATCAAATGTTCCACGATGTGCGATACCTTCAAGCTCTTTAAACCCAAATGGAAATTCATATTCAACATCGAATGTGCATTTGCTGTAATGAGATAATTTTTCTTTTGGATGCGCATACATTCTGATTTTGCTCATGTTTATTCCAATAGACTTATAAAACTCTTGGCGTTTTTCAACCCAAAAGTTAAACATGTCCATGCTGTTTTCATCTTTGCAAAACCATTCTAATTCCATTTGCTCAAACTCGCGCATACGAAATAAAAACTGCTTAGGAGTAATTTCATTTCGGAAGGCTTTTCCAATTTGTGCTACACCGAATGGCAATTTAGTTCTGCCAGTTGACCAGATATTTTTGAATTGCACAAAAATAGTTTGAGCAGTTTCTGGTCGTAAATAAGCTTTATTGCTGTCATCTGCTACAGCGCCCAGGTTCGTTTGAAACATAAGATTAAAATCTCGAATATCCGTCCAAGATTTCACGCCGCAAGATGGGCATGCTTTTTCAAGATTAATATTATCATCATCAGTTCTAAAGCGTTTTTTACAGTTCATGCAATCAACCATTGGATCATGAAAGTTTTCTACGTGCCCTGAAGCTTCCCACATAGCATGTGGTCCGATTAATGTTCCATCAAGAAAAAAAATATCACCCAAATCATTTTGAATAGATTTTTTCCAATTTTGTTTGATGTTTTCTTTCATTAAGTAACCAAGGTGCCCAAAATCATATAATCCATTAATACCACCATAGATATCAGCAGCAGGAAAGACAAAGCCTCTGCGTTTGCACAAAGATACAATTTTATCTAGTGTTACTTGAGTGTTAGACATGATTTTTTAATCCTTGATTCTTATAGATCTTAAGTTTGAGTTTCTAAAACAAAAAGAGGGCAATATTAAAAAATGTAGCATAGATCATAAATTTGTAAACAATTAGAGGTTTTTTGTGGTATATAAAAAGAAAGAATAGCGTGCTTATTTAAGCACGCTATTCTTTCTTTAATTGATCAATATAGTAAAAGATTATTATCCTCTTGGTATATTTGCAAATGGACTAGAATCGCTCTTGTTCATATTAGCGCTCTTATTCATATTAGCTGTCTTATCCATTCTTGTTTTCTGTTCTTCTGTGGCCAGGCGTTTAACTTTTTCTTGAATTATTGTTTCTATTTCGTATCTAAGTTTTTCACATTGTTCTTTTGCTGTCATTTGTATCCTTTTACACTCGTCAGCATAAATTTTAGCGAATTGTTCTAGATGTTGAAAAACTGAACTTTTATTGCTAGTGGATTCATAATTTGGATATATTACAAAACGTTTTAAATGAGGATAGAACTGTATTCCTGCATTTACTGTTGCATCTTGATAAGCATCTTGAATTTTTTTGATTAAGTTATATATGTTTTTTTCACTAAGATATCTAGGATTTTTTGAATGAAAATTATATAAATAATTCAATTTTTCATTAATAAAATTTTCGCGATCTTCAGGGTATGAAAGTTGTTTGTATTTCTCTAATTCTTGATCGCCAAATGGATTAACTTCAGAAAGATAGCCGTTTTCAGCTTTATCTTCAGCTGATTCTACAGGGGTGTTATAGGTGAAATAGTTTGAAAACCAAGAAGTTTGAATAGTTGAAAACATTGATGTAATAAGTAATAGTGATGAAACTTGTAAAGATTTTTTCATATAGCCTCCATTAAAAATCTATTTATTTCTTAATCTTAAGTATCTTAAAAAGAAGACAGCTAAGTCAATAGTTTAAAGCTTTTTTTTAAGTAAATAGCTATTAATTTTTTGATCTTAAAGTACACTACAATAGTGAATTATTTTTCATGCAACAATCTGTAAAAAAGGATATATATGAAATACATTGATACTATATTTAAAATTGCTATTTTAATAACCTTTTTTGGCTTAAGTTATTTTTTATATAAATCATTTCAGATGAATATAGATCTTGAAAATAAAATGTCAGAGATGCAATCAACTATTATTGATTTGCAAGCATTATCTAATTTAAATAAAAACGATATTGATATTCCATCTATACCTCAGACAGCGCAATCTTCGCAACTTTGGTCTAAATTACAAAAAAAATTACAAGATACAGTAGTTCAACTTCATGTAACCAAAATGGAAAAAAATATTTTACAACCTTTTCAGACGCCTATGCCAAGTCAATGTACAGGATCAGGATTTATTATTAATGATAGTGGCGAAATTATTACCAACGCCCATGTGGTTAATGGGGCAACATGCATTATGGTACAAATACCATCATTTGGAAAACATCAATTTGAAGTTGATTTAATTGGAATTATGCCTGAAAAAGATGTTGCTTTAGTAAAGTTTAGACCTGATGATGCTACAATGATCATAAATGCTTTAGGTAAAATGCCACAATTAAAATTAGGAGATTCAGATTTATTGGTACGATCTGAAGAGATTTTGGCACTTGGATATCCACTTGGTCAGCAATCACTTAAAAGTACAACAGGAGTGATAAGTGGTCGAGAATCAGGCATGATTCAAATGAGTGCTCCAATTAATCCAGGAAACTCAGGTGGGCCATCACTTAATACTAAGGGTGAAGTTATAGGTATTAATACTGCAGGTATTACTTCTGCCCAAAACGTTGGGTACATTATCGCTATTAATGATCTAAAAAATGTTTTAGACCAATTACGTGAAGGCGGTCTTATCAGAAAACCATATTTAGGTATTTTTCAGGCAATGGCAACAGCTGATTTAGTTAAATCACTTGGGAATCCAATGCCAGGTGGTACATATGTGGTTGATGTACTTTGCGATAGTCCATTATTTGGGCAGTTAAAGCCAGGTGATATGGTATATGAAATTAATGGTGTTCCTGTCGACTTGTATGGTGAAATGAAAGTCGATTGGAGTGAAGATAAAATAACAACTGCTGAATATGTTTCTCGCCTTAAAAAAGGTCAAAAAGTTTCTATGAAGGTTTATCGTAAAGGCAAGCCGATGACTTTTGAATGTCTTTTTGAACGAAAAAAATGTGCTCCAGTTCGGCATGTATTTGCAGAGTATGAAGATCTTGAGTATGAAATAGTGGGTGGATTTGTTATTATGCCGCTTATGATGAATCATCTTCCTATTTTAATGCAAGCTTCATCTGGACTTTCAAAATATGCAGAAGAAAAAAATCAATCAGAGCCAGCCCTTATTATAACTTCTGTACTTCCAAATTCAATTGCATTTAAAGAACGCTTAAAATTAACAGGATCAATTCTTGAAACAGTAAATGATACGAGAGTAAAAACATTAGATGATCTTAGAAAAGCTATCAATAAAACTAAAAATGTTATCACAATGGAAACAACAGATCATATTCTTGTAGCTCTTGATCTTGCAAAAATATGTAAAACAGAACCAGAAATAGCAAAAGCTCTTAATTATAAAATTACTGAATGCATGAAAATACTTATGAAAAAATGTGAAGAGAAAAAGTAAAAATCATTCATAGTTATGAATGAAAGGGTTCTTTTTTTAAAGGTATTTTTTATTATGACGCGTTGCGTTGGAATATTATGGACTAGAAAAGTATATTAAAAAAACTATTTTGCTTATTTTCAAAAGCTTTATCTGTGTTATACTAATAATATCTTTTACATTTTCTAACATGCGTCTGTAGCTCATACGTCTACGCAAGAGCTACGTCGGACGCGGTTGGATATAGAATAAAAGTAAACTTAGATTTCTAATTTGATATAAATTTTAAGTGCGCCTGTAGCTCAATTGGATAGAGTACCGGATTTCGAATCCGTTGGTTGTAGGTTCGATCCCTACCAGGCGCACCACTGAATTTTAAATTCCACTCAATTCGTTGGGTGGATTTTTTTATGACTAAAATCAACAAAGTTTTCCTGTTAATTAATATGTTTAACGTTGTAAAAATAATAAAAATGACTTATAAATGTAAATAAGCAGTTCAAAAATACATCATAAAGGTAAATTAACACAAGGAATTCATCATGAGTCATTCTTTAAAAATCTCAGTATTATTGTCTGTATTTGGATTGATAGAACCATCAAATGAAAAAATATCTGGATCAGATAAAGACCTAAAAGAAGTAGATAAATATTTAAAGCAACAGAAAAAAGAAGTATATGAAAAATATTTTGAACAGCAGAAACAAATTTATAAAGAGTTACTATCAAAACACTTTCCTGGTGTTTGTCCTTTAAAAATAGATGAATATTTAGCAGAAGAAATATTGGCAAATGGTCCGCAAGAAGTTAGTGACCTAGTTTCTAATATTGAACAAAATGTTTTTTCTCGTAATACAAATTTTTTCTATGGTGTTTCTGGAACTGGAAAAACTTCTTTAGCTCAGGCAGTAGCAATAAAAACTCAAACTCCATGCTTATTTTTTAATGCAGGAGAGCTTTTAGCTGAACATATGAAATCGGGTGGACAAAATCTGGAAAAGATATTTGAATATGCTCAAAGATTAAAAGAAAGATCAGGTAAACCATGTGTTATTATATTTGATAAATTAGAAATATTGACTAAAAGAGAGGCTGGTAAAAAGGACCAAGAAAATAACACATTGTCTGATTTGTTAGGACGATTAGATGACCTTAGCAATAATGAAGTGATTCTTATTGGCACGATGGATGAAGCAGAAAAATTGTCAGATCAAATTATTGGTAAAACTTCTGCGATCGAGCTTCCTTTGCCAAATCGAGAACAACGAGAATCAGTTTTTTCTTATTATTTAAAAAAAATTCAAGATAAGTTTGGGATTACTTGTTCAGAATGTGTTACTCCTGCTATTCTTGCTTGGCAAACCAATGGATATTCTCATAAAGATTTACAAAGTTTAATGCAGAAAGCAGCAAATCCATTAATAACAGCTCGAGCTCTATCAGATGAAAATAGTAAAATTCTTACCTATGCTCATTATTCTAAATTTATTAAGCAGAGCAAAAAAAAATCTAGATCAAAATTCGTAGATAATTTATGTAAAAGATTTTTTCGTATGCCTAAAAATCCTGTTGCTTGGGGTGCGCTTGTTACTACCTCTGTTGGGTTGTTTTTTCATCAAAAAAATGCTGATAGACAAATGGATCTTGCTGAAAGAGGATTAGATCAGGGCAAAGAACTTGCTGAAAAACAAATGGCTCTCACTGAAAGAGGATTGATTCAAGCGAAAGAAATTGCTGAAGAGCAAAGAAAGTTAACTAAAGTTATTGCTGAAGATCAAAGGAAGTTGACTAGAGAAATTGCCGAAGAACAAAGGAAGCAGTCACAAATAATTGCAGAAGAACAAAGAAAGCAAGCACAAGCAATTGCAGATCGTCAAGTGAGTGATGAACATATGGTAAAGCAAGCGCAAATTAATGATTTGGCTCAACGCCTTCATTACGGACCATTACTTGAACAGGTCAAAAATTTTTCTAAATAAAGATAAGCTTGCTAGATTTGAAAAGTTTTTTAAGGATTTAGTAATCAAAATATACTATAGAATAAACAGCACTTTGAAAATGGACTTTCTATGTTAAAAATAATAAAAAAAGCATTATTGTTATCATTATTTGTTTGCTCATTTATCTTTTCAATGAGTCAAATTGCTCAAAGGGCACTGACAACTTTTGTTTCAAAAACTCAAGTTGCTCCAATCGCCTTGGCAAAAATGGTAAGCCAAAGAGCATCTTTTCATGATTCTCCAATTGCAAGATGTCCTATTATTACTTCAATAAGTTTGTTATCAACGGAAGATGATGAATCTGGCGTAATAGATGATAAGGATACAGAAAATAACAGTCAATCTTCTTCTGACTTAAGGGAAGATAAAAAAAATAATCAATATACGGCACATGGTATAATAGATTTACGTCAGGAGCATGAAGAAGTAATCAGTTGGCAACCTCAATCTCCTACCGAAAAAATTCAGGCACGTCATGATTATAATGCTAGTCAAGCATCACAACATTCGTCTGAAATAATTCATAGAATTCGACTTGAAGAACAACATGAAGCTAATGTTGCAAAAGTTAAGTCAACTGTATCGACGTATATTTTAGACTTTCAAGAAATTGTTCAACATAAAACAAGTAAAATTGTAGATTTTAATTGTTTATCGTCGAGTCAAGAAATAGCAACTCAAAAAGCTGCTCTTAGTCAAAGACTTTGTGTATTAGAAAATAAGCTTTTAGAATTTACACAACAAAATTCTCAATTTAGTTTTATTGCAGATGCAACTCAACATGGTTTTTATGAAATACCATATCACATTAAAGAGAGATGGACTGATCAAGATTATCAGCAAGCTTTCATGGCATTAGAATTAAAGGCTGAAATAGAAGCAATAAAAGCCGCTATGCAAGAATGCGACTGGATGATCAATAGCGTTAAGCAAGAACCACATAATTTTGCCAATAAATTAGAAAATGAATCAGTTGATACGATAGAACAGGAAATAATTCCAGATCTCGCGGCAAAAAAAGAAAAAATAGAAGGATTTATTGTTGTGAAGAAAGGTGAGTTAAGTAAGCAAAATAGCAAGGTTAAGGAGATTGAAGCGCAGCTAGGATCCTTTTATAAAAGATCTGAAATAACTCAATGGTGGCATAAATCTACTATAGCAGCTCTTGTAACTCAACAAAAAGCAGCAAAAGAAAAACAAGTAAAGACCAATCAAGAGTTTCAATTTTTATGTGATGAACAAAAAAAATATAGTGGACGAATTGAACAAGCTCAAAAAATTATTAATGAAAAAAATCAAATTGCATTACAGGAAGCCCAGCTTCTAAAAGAAAAACAAGAGCAAGAAACGTTAACTTTTTATGATGAACAATTAAAGATTAGTCATGATGCATGTGATTTTAGGAATTCAAGTTATTCAGATCATGAATTAGATAATCAATGGTGTCAGCGTCAAGAAGCTTTATCTAAAACAATTGAGCAAGGTTACACACAATATTATCAAGAATACAATTTAACTCCTCAAGCAAAAGCATTTTTAGCTATTCATGGAGTTGATTCTAATAATTTACAAACTTTTTTTGGTACAGCCTTGCAGCAACAGTTACATAGTGAGATGTGTGATATTTTTTCACAAGCTGCAGCTATGCAAGCTCAATTTCCATATCAAAATGATTTATTAATAAGTGTTGTTAATTTTGCAGATGCTGCTCATGATGCAAATAAAAACAATCAGCTTCTTTTAGCATCGCAATTATTAGATGTTGATTGTTATTTGTTAAAGTTAAATCATCAAATAATTGCTTCGATATATAATGATCCTGTAGGTTATGCTCAGGCAGGTTTACTTGCAATATCTGATGGCCTTTCAGATGTTGGTCATATGATTTCAAATCCTGTAGAAACAATCAAAGGACTTGGTAAAGCACTTTATTATGTTTTAGAAACAATAACGCTCAATGGTTCTCAAGACGTTGTAAATTATCCAGAAATTTATGGACCAATGCGAGATGCACGCAATGCAGAGATTGTTGCAGGATTAAAAAATCTTGGCCAGCAAATTGAAAATTCTAGCGGACCAGAAAGATTTGGTGCCTTGGTTCGATTTGGTATTGATTTTTATGTGTCAGGCAAAATTATCCATGCTGTTGGTGAGGTTTGTGGTTTTGTTAAAACGCAGGCTAAAGTCATGCGTACACTCGAAGGTGTTGCTAGTATGGCTGAGGAGCAAGGTTTAACTCAAGAACTTATACAAACAACTGAAAAATTAAAAGTAGCTACTCAAGAAAATATAGCCAAGAGCTTTGCTAATGAGTTAAAAGAAGTTAAAAAAATCATTACAATTTATAACCCTGATGGATCAGTACTTAAAAGATTCAAATTACTTCCAGAACAGCAGTTTATTAGTACCGTTAGAACAAAAGGTGGAAAAATTTCTGCAGCTAAAACAAATAAAATTTTGTGTGATAATGCTGAATATTGGGTTGAGCAAATGAATGCTGCTATTGAAAAAGTTAATAATGATTTAATAAAGCAATATAAAAAAATGAATCCAATTGTAGGTCATCCAGAAAAATCAGTTTGTATAGATCTAGAACATGCTATTAGTGGCAAATATGAATTAGTAATGAATAAAACCAATGAATATTATCAAATACAATTTAAAGGAGGGCATAAAGCAGGTACTATTGCTCGGCTTAAGCAAAAAGGGTATGTTGAAATTCATGATATCAAAGAGTTTGGTGGAGGTTGCAAAGAATATCAGGTTGAAGATTTATTTTCGGGTCAAATGTTTACTCATACAGAGTTTCCACCTCATTGGAACGCAGAAAAAATAGCACAAGAGACAAAAAGTTTTACTGAAAATGCGATTAAAAATGGATCATTTAGTGCGGAAACAAAAGAAGCTATTGAAGTAATAACTGAAGACGGCTTTGAATTAAAAATTGTTGTTGATCCTAATCCTGAGCTTTTAAATCATACTTGTACTGTAATTGAAAATACTTCAAATAGACATATTGTTACATCTCATCCAGTTTATAAAGGATAAATAATATGAGATATGTATTTTATTATTTTCATGATGGATATACTTATAGAAAAAAAGTTTTAACTAGAAATGCTTCTTTATATAATTTATTTTATTTTTTAGATGACAAAGAAAAGGATTGTTGGATTAAGCTTGAAGAAGATGAAAATGATTACAATAAAGTTATTATCTGGTCAGAAGATGATATTAAAAAACCATTAGATCGAGACAGTTTTGCTACGCATGAAGATTTTGTGGATTATCTAGATGGATATTATAAATATAGCCGTAAACGATTTACAGAGATGCCAGCTATTCGAATTTCTCGCAAAAACTATGAAGAATTAGAAAAGCAATGGCAAGGAATTTATAAGCGTAAGCCTAAATATTTAATCTTCAGAGAACATGACAATGGTTATGTTGATATTTTAGAAAAAGATGAATTATCTCAAGAAGATATTGTAAACATGAATCGTGAACATAAAATTTATTTAAATTATTTTAAACGATGGAAAGAGTTTCTTAAAGCGCATCCTGAAAAAGGTAGCGGGGTTTGGCGTTCACCAGCAGACAATTTCTTTGAATCAGACTTTGCATTCTATGATCCAGTTGATGAACAGGGAGTTGATGGTATCACAGATAAGCAATCAGAAAGTTTATTTAAAAAGATGAAAAATATATTGCGTAAATATTTAAATATATTTCACTTGAAAAAATAGAGTTTCAGCTATTTTAAAAAAAGTATTGAGAAAGATTTTTGCTAAAAGTTGATTTAATTTTTTTAATTTTGAGATTGAGTTTGATTATAAAAAATAAATTCATTATATCAACTAAAATTGATAAAATATTAGTTAGATTAAAAACAAAAAAATTAAACTGATATGTATATGAACATAAAATTTTATTTTACAACTCTTATATTGTTATCCCCTATGACACAAACACATTGCGATATTTTAGAAAATCGACGAGCATGGTTTGCTCTTAGTAGCTCTGTCGCTGTTGTAAGCTATTTGGTTTATAACTGCTACCAAAACTTAGGTCTTGATAATAAGAGCTTAAATTCATCTAACGCTAAATTATCAAGTAAAAATATTAATCAAAAATCTGTTCAGGAAGATAACACTGATATTAATAAGTTGGATACTAATGGGCTTACTGCGTTACATCGAGCTATTCGCAATGGATCTATTGTTGCAGTAAAAAAATTGCTACAAGATGGTGCCGATACAGAAATAACTGATAAGGATGGATTTTATCCAATACACATAGCAGTCTTTTATGGCCATACTGAAATTGTAGAATTACTTCTTGAATACGATGCAAATATAGAAGTAAGGTATAAATATAAACAAATAACTCCTCTGATTATAGCTGCAAGCGAAGGTTACATTCAAGTGGTACAAATATTGCTTTCGCGTAAAGCAAATATTGATGCGTGTGATGCAAATGGGTTAACAGCACTTTGGCATGCTATTGTTGGTGGTTCAGTAGAAATTGTTAAAATCCTTGTGGCTGCTGGAGCTAATATTAATACAAAAAAAAATGATGGTATTACGCCACTAGAAACAGCATTTTGTTCAAAAAATTTTGAAATTATCAAAATACTGATTTTACACGGTGCAGATGTACATACACCAATGAAGGATGGTTGCACTAGTTTACATGGAGCTGTATTCTTAAATTTTTTAGAAATTGTAAAAATGCTGCTTATGTGTGAAGTTGATGTAAACAGAAAGACAGACAGTGATGGTATGACTCCATTACATTGGGCTGCATACGCATGTAATGCAGAAATTGCAAAGGAGCTTTTGAAACATGGTGCGCAGGTAAACGCTTTTGATAAAAATGGTTGTACGCCACTTCATTTTGCTGCTATTAGCTCTGGTAATAAGGAAGATATAATTAAAATTTTACTTGAGTGTGGCGCTAATATAAATGTACAAGACAAAGAAGGTAATACACCTCTACATCTTGCTATTTTATATGGTTATCCTGATGGATTTTATATTTTATTAAAACACAATGTTGATCTTACAATTAAAAATAATGCTCAAAAAACAGTACGTGATTGTATTCTTGATAGACAGGCTGAACTTGCTAATAAGGAATGTAAATAAATAGCTTAGCCTCTTAAATAAATTTGTTATATAGTTACAAAAATATATTTTTGTAACCTATATAATTAGATATATTGAGCAATGTTTTAAGCTAATAATAATTGTTTAATATTAAATACTAAATTATACTCATCAATAAAGTTGCGAAGATAGTCCGATACGGTGCACCATTCAGTTCCGATAGAACTGAATGGCAGGCCATTTTCTTTAAATGAATTCTTTAATATTTCTCGTTGGGACAAAATATTGAGGGGTAAAGCGCCATAATAAAAAAAGTCATTATAGTATTTATATGATTCTTTAGAAGTTTTTTTACTTCACTTATCAAAATTAATAAACTGTCCGGTATATTTAACTAGCAATATATTTATTAATTTTAAATAAAAAAGCCACTTGGTTTAATACGAGTAGCTTTTGATGGATAGCAGATTAATGCATCATTCATTATTTTTTACGAAACCAGCCATAATATACGAGAGCAAATGTAACAATTGCCCACATAATTATAATGCCTGCATTGTAATCAGCAGTAAAGGTAATACCAAATATCGTAAGAGGTAAAAGACCGCTTCCTGATAAAAGAGCATGGCTTAAAAGTTCATGAGCAGCAAATCCTGATAAAAACTTTACAATTTCTTTAATGTTCTTCATTTATAATCCTTTTATATTTTTACTTTTATTTAAAAAGCTATTGCAATATAAAATAATAGAAACTGAAAAGTAAAGAATTTAAAAAGTTTAATAGGTGAATTTTCTTATAAAAATAAATTTAATTACTTTTGATAAATCACCTTATCTATTTTTGTAAATATGTTCGTATGGTGTTATTATAATGAAAAATATATTATAAAAATAAACTAATTGTTTAAATGCTTTGTGAATAAATATGCATGAGGATTTTATTATGAATGATTATTTCAAAAAATTATTGTTTGTATTACTTGGATTAATAACAGGATATTTGCAAGCTTTTGATAATCTAACAGAAGCTGAAGAGATAGAAAAAAAACGTATAGAAAAAAACAATCAAAGACGTAGAGAAAAACATAATGCAGATCTTAAAAAAAACGCCTCAGAATATTTTGAAGCGCAAAAAGCACTTTTTAAGAATGTATCATCAATACCAGGTGCAAATCCTTTAACGATAGATGAATCTTTTGCTGAAAAGTTGCTTGCAGATTGTCCTAAAGATATAGAGATGTTAATGTCTGAAATTGAAGAATCTATCGAATCTAATAGTAAAATACAAAAAAAGATAATTTTATGTGGTCAATCTTCTGTCGGAAAAACGTCTTTGGCCCAAGCAATAGCAATAAAAAATCGAATTCCATGTTTGTTTTTTAACGCGCAATATGTTTCAAATCATAACAACATGAGTACAATATTTGAATGTATAAAAAATTTAGAAAAAAAATCTAATAAACCATGTGTTGTAATATTTGATAATTTACAAGCATTGGTTAGAGATAATAGCAATAATAATAATAAATATTTAGAATTTCAGGATAATTTGAATTCTTTGATGAGAGATGGAATTATTGTTGTTGGTACTATGGATGTAACTGATGATTTACCACAGCAAATTATTGAAAAAATTTCAGCTACTCAAATTGAAGTTCCTTTATCGGATGAAAAACAAACAAGAAAAGTGCTATTAGATTTCTTTAAGAGAAAAAAAATTAACCCAGAATCAGATAGTATTTTAGATAATCTTGTTAAGAAGATGAATGGATATTCTTATTCAAAATTAGATTATGAAGTAGGAAAAATAGCGTATTCGTTACGTAATAAGCAGCAGTTAGATACGGGATATAAAGTTTTTACTAATGAAGAATATATTCAGTTTGCGAAAAATATTAAAAAATCATGTAAACGAAAACCATTTATTTCTAAAAATATTTCCTTTCAACATGTAGTGGGAGTTTCTACTATTACTGTAGCGACTCTGGCTTTAGCAAGTAACGTATATTTTACTGACAAAAAAATAAAGCAAGATAATGAAAGTGCTGAAAAAGGAAGAAAAACACAGGAAGAAATAGCTGCAAAAGGTAGAGAACAAAGCGAGAAGCAGTTTAAAGAAAAAATGGAGCAAGATAATGAAAATGCTGAAAAAGGAAGAACTTTACAGGATGAAATAGCTGCAAAAAATAGAGAACAAAGTGAAAAGCAGTTTAAAGAAAAAATGGAGAATGATAACGAAAATGCTAAAAAAGGAAGAGGGTTAACTGAAAGGCAACTTAATCAAGCTAAAGCAGAATCTGAGTATCAAAAAAGTTGGTCATATTTTGGTAATAAAATCTTGACTAGTTTTTCTTTGGGAGCAGCAAATGAAGCTGGTAGAGCTTCTGTCAAAGCAGTAGGAACATATCTAGGTCAAGATCCAAATCCTACGAAATAGAGCATTTATGTTAAAAATATTACAAAAAGTATTATTCTTATCATCATTTGCCTATACATCTATCTTTTCCATGAGGCAAATTCCTAAAGCTGCGTTGACATCACTTTTGCAAGCTAAACAGTTTCCTCAAATAATATCAACGCGATATGAACAAGTAGCCTTGTTTAATAATTCATCTATTAGAAAATGTCCTGCCTTAGGTACTCTAGTAGGATATATGATGAATGTTGAAGGTGGTGATCAAGGAATAAAGAATGAATTAAATTTTAATTCCAATGAAGTTACATCTAATCTTTGGTCAGAAAATGGTTCTAGCTCAATACATAATCATACTAATAATGTTACTTTTGTTAGTAGATTTGAGGACGATGAAAGTTCTAAAACTATTATTGTTCGTGGATTTGGTAAAGATGGAATTTTATCAAGTAAATATGAAATAGAAATTAATTTTACTAAATCGAATAGTAATTCAGATGAAGCTACTCTTACACTTTCTACGAATGGTAAAGAAAAATCAGTTGATCAAAAAAAGTTCTTCGATGAAAATGAAAACTTGAAGAATAAAGAAATTATTGATCAAGCAGAATCATTTGGTATAGCCGGAGTTTTAAAATCGGGCTCAACTGTATTTAAGCCACAATCGTCTTTGGATACTGCTCAGGGCCGTTCAAATTCTAGAATTATTGAGGCGGACCAGCAATTTTTAGCGACGCAAAAAAAATATTATTTAGAAAATCAAAAAGCAATATCGCTTAAAGAAATAAAGTCGCAAGTATCTGCTTATTCAGACAATTTTTTTTCAATTATTAAAAATAGAACAGAAGATATTTTGACTGAGATTCCTTCTGTTGTATCTCGCAGTAAAATAACTGAGATAGCAACTGAACTTAGAATAAAATATTCAAAATTAAAAAGTGAACTGCAATCTTTAAATAGACCAAATCGTGTTATTTCAGAAGATGTATCATATTTAGATCTAAATGTATTTTTTGAAAAAATGTACTATAGCAATAGATCTAACTGGACTGATCCAGATTATACATATGCTCTTCGTGCATATGAATTAAAATCTGAAATAGCAGCAATAGAAAATGCTATTCAGGTATGTACATCGATTATAGATGCATTTAAAAATGAAATAAATAATTTTGAGAGCGCTTTACAAAATTTGTCTATTGAAAAGATAGAACAGGAAGTAATTCTTAGTCTTACTAAACAAAAAGAAGAAGTTGATAGAGACGTTGCTGCAAATAAAGCGATGCTTAATATCAAAAATAATGAAGTGAAGGATATTGAAAATGAATTAAATAGCTATAAAAAGAAACTGTTTATTCGTAAATCTGTTGTAAAAAATCTTGAGTCTAAACTTGAAATTGCAAAAACAGAGCAAGGACAAGCAAAAGAAGATTTTCAACTCGCATATGAAGAGCAACAGAAATATAAAAAAGAGCTTGAATTAGCGCAAGATATTTGTAATACAAAGAAGATTGAATTACAAGAACAACGTAAAAAAGAAGAAAAAGAAATTATTGCCTTGCATCATCAAGCAGTCCAAGAGCAACATGAGGCGTGTATTTTTGATAGTTCAAACTGTCGAGATTCTAATCTTGTAAATCAATTAGTTGAACGTCAAAATGCTTTATCAGAATCTAAAGAACAAGATTATCAGCAATATAATAAGCAATATACTCTTGATCAAACCACATCAGCCTTTTTAGCTACGTGTGGGATTGATTCTGAGAAATTTAAAAATTGCCTTGGAACATCTTTGCAGCAACATTTTCATACTAAAGTGTGTGATTTTTTGTCAGAAGCTTCAAGACTGCAGACAGAGTTTGATTATCAACGAAATTTACAAGCAGGGATTGTTGAATTTGCAAATATTGCTCATGATGCAAATAAAGATAATCAAATTCTTTTGACATCGCAGTTATTGGATGTTTGTTTTTATATATCAAAATTACAGGATGAAATATATAATGAGGTAATGTCTTATGCACAAGCGGCTATGCATGGCATATATAACGGATCTGTAAATACTTTTTGTACACCTGTATATTTAGCTGAAGCAGTTTATTATGCTGTAGAAACAGCAGCACTGAATTTTCCTGGATTTTCTGGGGAAGTTGTAACTGGTTCAGAAGTTTATGACACTTTACTGGATAAGAAAAGTGAAGAATTTTATGAATCAAAGAAAGTGCAAAGAAATGCAGAGGTAGTTGACGCATTAAAATGTCTTGGCAACAAAATATCATATATATCAGAAACTCTAGCGCTTAATTTTTCTCAGGAGGCTGTCATCTATCCAGAAATATATGGGCCAATGCGAAATCAACGAAACGCAGAAATTGCAGAGGAATGGGGAAAAATAACGGGTCCAGAAAAGTTTGAAAAGGCGATTGAATTTGGAAGTTATGTTGCTTTACCAAAATTATTAAATTCGATTGGTCGAATTTGTGGCTTTACCGCAGAAGGAACTTCAACTTTACGTGCACTAAAAGACAGTGTTGTTATGGTTGAGTCGCAAGGTGTAAATGAAGAAATTATACAAACTGTTGAAAAAATACGTATATCTGCACAAAAAGATATAGCGAAGAATCTTTCAAGTAAATTAATCGAAGCTGATAAAAATATTGCGATTCGAGGCCGGTATGGATCTTTATTAAAAGAATGTGAAATACTTACTAAAGCTGAAGTAATAAATGCACTTGAAAATTATGGTTATAAAATTCCCAAAAAAGATCTTGTTTTGTATCATAATGTTGACCATTATCTTAAGCAAGCCTGTAACAAAATAAACACAAAGCTTGAGGTTGGGTTACTTGAGGAGTATAAAAAAATGACTCAAGTTGCAGGTAATCGAGGAATGTCAGTTTGTATGGATCTTGAACATACTGTGAATATTAGTTATGAATTGATAAAAGATAAATCAGGTGCTTTTTATACAGTTGAATTAAAAGGTGGGCATTTAGCAGGAACGATAGATAAACTAGTTCAAGAAAAATTAGTTAAAATTGAGTCTTTTTTTGAATTTGGCAATGGGTGTAAAGAGTATGAGGTAAAAGATCTACTTTCAGGAAGTAAGTTTACCCATACAGAGTTTCCACCTCATTGGAATGCGGAAAAAATAGCAAAAGAAACGAGAGTTGCCTGTGAAAATGCGATTAAAAATGGATCGTTAAATAAAGATAAACACGTTACCAGCATAATGACTAAGGATGGGTTTGAATTAAAAATTGTTACTAATCCTAAGCCAGAGGTACATGTTTGTGAGTCAATTCAAAATACAGTAAATAGACATATTATTACAGCTCGTCCAGATAAAGGTTAAAAAATGAGATACGTAATTTATTTTTATGATGAATATACCTATAGAGAAAAATTCTTTTCAAGAAATCTACCATTAAATGATTTATTTGAGTTTTTAAGGGATAATAGAAGCAAAGATTGTTGGATTAAACTTGAGGAAGATGAAAATGATTCTCAAAAAGTTATTATTTGGTCGACTTTGAATATAAAAAAAGGTTTAACTTTAAGTGATTTTAATAGTCTTGAAGAAGATTTAGCCTATAGTGAACAATATTCAAAATATGCGATGAAACGTTTTGCAGAGATGCCGGCAATTCGAATTTCTCGTAAGAATTATGAAGAATTAGAAAAGCAATGGCAAGAAATTCGCCAGCGTACTCCTAAATATTTAATCTTTAGGGAACATGATAATGGTTATGTTGATATTTTAGAAAAGGAAGAATTATCTGACGAAGACATTAAAATTATGAATCGTGAGCATAAAATTTATTTAAATTATAGTAAGAGACGCGAAGAGTATGAAAAAGCTCATCCTGAAAAATTTTATCCTATTTGGCGTTCACCAGCAGATAATTTCTTTGAATCAGACTTTGCGTTGTATGATTTTGTTGATGAAGAAGGTATTGACTGATAATAAAATATTGGAAATATACAAGTTACAGATTTATATATTTTAATTCAGGATTATAACATGAACAAAATAGTAGTATTTATACCCGAATCAGGAAATAAAAGCTATTGATGAAGAATCGAATTTAAGGGTAATTATGAAAAATAAAATTAAATATATATACATTATACTAATAGCTTTGGGGAATTTACATGGAATGTCTTCTAATGTATATATATTGCCAGGTTTAAATAGTGAACAAAAAAAAGAATTATTAGATAAAATCAGATTAATTGGTCAGCATAAAGGCTATGTCATAACATCAAGCATAAGACCTTCTCATAAAATAATTTGGGTATCATCTTTGGATAAATCATTTAAATATGGATATTTTAAACGACAGGATGTTTTTGATAGCCAAAAAGATTTTGTAAACAAGTCTATTTTTTGGGTAAATCGATATTTACAAAACGACTTTTTAGAACAGGATATTTCTCAAGCTATTGAGAGTATTCCTCATATTACTGTGGATCAAAGAACTGCTATTTCAAATGTAGTTCATTGTTTACGACCAGGCACAGTCCAAGTCAGGTCTGTTTCCGGATCAGATTGTGTTTTGGATATAAAATATTCTGATGAGGGTTGTGGAGCTAGTTGTAATATACAATAAAAAAATTAAGAACTGAGCAGATATGTTCTTTATAAAAAGTTTTTTTATAGTATATTTGACCTATTGTTATATGAATAAAAAATTATTTTTGAGTTGTGAAATATATGAAATTTGTAAAAAATATAATAAAGTTGATTTTGACAGGTTTTGGATTTATTGCTTTCTCATCAGAATCAAAAAATAATAAAGCAGTTCCAAGAAAAATTTCTATTATTGTTGGCAGTGTTCGAGCTACGCCAACAGGTAAGCAAATAGCAGAAAATATACAAAAATTATTAGAGAAAAGATCGGATATAGTTACTGAAATTCTGTATGTAGGTGATTATCATTTACCGTTTTATACTGATCCAGCTTCTCCAGCTTCTGTGAAGGGTGAAATTGTTGATCCGATTTTAAAAAAATGGTCAGATGTTATAAACCAAGCTTCAGCATTTATTATTATTTCGCCTGAGTATAATGGTGCTTATCCAGCTTCACTTAAAAATGCATTGGATAGTTTATATAAAGAATGGAATAATAAACCAGTAGGGATTGTTGGGTATAGTGGTTCAATATCTGGTGGTACATCAATGATTGAGCAACTTAAGAAAGTTTTACAGGTATTAGAAATGATTCCTGTTGCAACATCTGTTAAGATTCCACAATCATGGAAGGCTTTTGATCAAGAAGGGAAGTTACATGAATTGCCTAGGGTTGAAAAAGATTTACAAGAAATGGTTGATGAGATCATTAGTTATTTAAAATAGTTACAATATTAATGTTAAAAAAATATATAAAATATCAAAGAATAATGATATTAATCGGCGGATTAAATATGGATATCATCAGTTCTGAGCAAGAATTAGATGATGAAATAGTACCTATAGTTATTCAAGATTTTGCTTATCTAAATCAAAAACAAAAAATATTTAATGCTCATGAAGAAGCAGGAGTATCTATTCAAGATACTTTGTCTCGAAAACAAAAAATATCTAATTCCTTAGAAATAGAAAATTGTTGTGAAGATTGTTTACAGTCCTGTTTTCAAATCTTTGGATTTTTATATAGCTCAACTAAAAAATTAAATTAGGAATAATAAATTAATTTTTTATAGGTTAATTTTTAAAACTATGTAAATAGCTATATACCACCTGCTTAAATTCTTTTTCGTTAAATTCTTTGCCTGAAAAAGAAGAATTAATAATAATTTTTGTGTATAACGTTTTATTTAAATCATCTGTTAAGACTTTTTCTATAAATGAAGCAAGTTTTGCTCTATGTTCTAGAGGATATGATTCTATATATCCTTTTAAAAATGATAGACAATATTCTAAGTATAAAGGCCAACGGGTACTATTATTTTTTTTAATATAGTAAAACATCATTAGGCTAACTAAAATTGTCTTTATGTCTTGGCCAATTGAAGCTGTATCCATAGTTTCATTATCAATGAAAGAAACTTTATTTGTTATTGGATTAAAAAAAGCATTTTTTATACTAAAATCTCTGTGGCATATAGTTTTCCAATCGCTTGGTTTATCAGAATCATGATAATTCATAAAGATTAGATGGAATGTAGCGAGTGATTTTCCTAAGGTAAGAGCACATTTTTTGATTAAGTTTATATTGCCAGAATCTAAAATCTCCTTAATCATTTTTCCTTGTGCCGAAGGTGTAATTTCAATAGTTTTTTGGTTTCCATCTTTATCTTTATAAGTAAAAATATTTTCTAGCCAAATAATTTCAGGTAGATTTGTATATGAATTTCTTGTTGAGTTAGTTAATTCTTGAAACTTTTGGCCAACAGGACCTTCTTGAAGTTTTATTAAATTTTCAGTTGATTTAATTTTATTGCTAATTTTAAAAAAGAATAAAGGAACTTCTTGTCCATTTTGAAGCGTAAAAACAAGATACATTTTTGCTGTGTAGTGTCCTCCTGGCATTTCTCTAATTGAAATAGTATTTTGTTCATTTTGGGATATATGATTAAGATATAGTCCAGCAACTAATGATTTAAGTGCTTTTTTCTTTGGATAGCCACGGCTATCGCATGCAATTGATATTTCTTGGGACATTATTTTTTGACATTTTTTTTCTTCGCAAAAAAAATAAAATGACGTTAAATTTAACAATATAATTAATCTTTTCATAAAAAGCCCCCTTCTTATTGAATAAGATAATAGATGTTTCTTAAAGTAATAATCAATAAAAATAGTTATTTAGTTGGTTTTTATTACAAATAAAGCAGTTTTTTATTTTTAATTCTGAATAGTGTCATTTTTTATAGTATTTATTCAAAGAGAATATTTGAATGAAGGGTTTATAGAATGATAAAAAATACAAAAGCTGTTTTAGATGGTTATTTATTGTTTATCTAAAACAGCTTTTTTATAAATTTATATTTTTATTTATTTTAATGAAATTTTGTGAACATTATAATAATTGTGGTCAAAATAAAGCTTATGCTGTTAGTTATTACTACGGCTTTTCTTAGTGAAATTTTGTTTACTTGAGGATCCATTTGAGAATAAATAATATATGAAACGAGCATGCGTGCACCAAGTAATATAATGATTCCCAGATATTTATAGACGATTAAGATATCAAAAACGCGTAAAAGTATTACAAAAAGAGAAATGAATGGGTGAATAAGATTGATTATACCCATGCGCAGTACAGCACGTGAATATGCAACTTTAATAAGTTTATGCATAGTGTATGCTTCAGTTGCAATAATTACCATAAGAAGTGTAAGTGCTTGAAGACAATACATTCCATTGCCTACAAAAAGAGCTCCCATTATTCTTGTAACAAAAAAGAATGATGTCCATGCAGCAAAACTTAGTTTATTTAAAAAAAAATGTAATGAAGATATTTTTTCACTGTTTTGTGCAAAAATAGTTGTATAACTTAATACAGATGTGACCAGTAAAGAAAATATATTTTTTTTATTCATTCAATTCCCCTCTTTTAACCTAAAATAAATGAATTTTTATAAAGAATCAAAAATATAGTATCATCTTTAATTTTTTGAAATCAAGAAAATAGATTTTTTATGAGTAAAATTCATAGCATAGAAGGGTTATATGACGTATAGTTTTTAGAAGAGATGACCTAGGGATAAGGGTATGAATTAGAATAAATATATTATAAATCATCTATTTCATTGGATGAAATAGATTGAGTACTATATGATCTATCAGATTTGTTTGTTGCTACTGAGTAGTTGTTTGTTTTTCTTTTTTGTAAATTATGTGATAAATATAGCCTAGCATCATCATTTGTTGCGAAAAGTTGTTCTAACTTATTGTTATTTTTCTCTTTACAAAAACAGCAAGTTAGTAGAATGTCCCACAAATTACAGCAATTTATTATGTTTATTTGAGAAAAAGTTATTAAAAAAGTTATTAAAAACAAATATTTTTTATTCATTGGCTTGAGCTATTAATACTTTTTGATGATGTTCTTTTTTAAATCCATCATCTCCAAAAGAGCCGTAACTTGGATTTTGATATAATCCATTATGAGCTTTGGCAGATGAAGGGCTAGATGGTGAATGAGTATTTTTCGGATCATTTCTATAAGAAGAGTCATGAGCAGATTGATTACCATCTTGGGGCGCTGTAAGAGTTGCGGCAATTACGCTCATTCTTGTTGAGTCTTTTTTAGGGTAAATGTTTTTTTCTTCTTTGTTTGTAAAACAACAACAAAGCCAATCCCAACATGGTTGTATCATAAAGGTATTTAGTAGGGTTGTTACAAAGCATAGAAGAAGCAATTTTTTTTTATTCATTTAAATTCTTTTTAAATAAAGATTTAATTTTTAATAAATATAACCTATTTATTTTTAAAATAAATATGTTACATGAATTTTAATAAATAACTCTAAAGATCTTGCTTAGCTGTAGCATGTGAAGAATTTTGGGATGCATTTACTTGTGTATCAGATGTCGCTGAACGATTTATCCAAGCTACAGTACTGCTTATATATTCAGGCATTAAAGTGCTCGTTTCTGAGTCAGATTTGTAATTAGAAAGAGAGTTGTTTTCGGGAGTATTATGAGGAGCTTTGATTTTGCTTTCTTTAGAACAACAAGGTCCAGAAATTATTTGTAGACTATAAAAAATAAAATTTATAAATAACAAAAGAAAAAATTTATAATTCTTTTGTGTGAATGGTTTAGAAAAAATCATTAGTTTCCTTAATTTGCTAAATTATTACTCATGAGATTACTATATACTTTTTTTATTTTATCTAATCAGAATTAAATAAAATCTCAAATAAATGAATATGGTTATTGCCATAATCGATAAAAAACTGACTTTTAAATTTGGGCATGAAAGGACCAATTTGTTGAATAAACGTATGGCTTTTACGGAGTGTAAAATTTATTATATTAAGGTGTAATTTTTATTGATTATCAGTTGAGGCATTTAATGAAAGATTACTCCTAAAAGGAATAGTTATTTCTGTGGTTGGTGGTGTATAGAGAGCTTCTTGAATGCTATTAAAGGAAGATTGATTTTCTCTTCGAATGTCACCTAAAATAGAGCCTGGGATAATAGTGTCACTGTTTGAAGAATTACTTGTGCTGTCTTGACTACTGTATGTTGAATTAGAAGATTGATCACTTGCATCTCTATTTTGATTTGCCAATAATTCAGCAGAATTTTGATTTGAATTGTTTAGGGATAATTGAGATGTTTCTGCTCTTACTAAAGATTGAGACAGCAATAGGCTTAGAGGATTATTTTCGTTGTTGTTTCTTTGAGCAACAGAGGATTCAGCATCTTGATTTGTTTCTCTTCTGGTTGAAGTTGTTATTTGAGGAGTTGATGACTCTGTTAGATTAAGATCTGATCCTTGCGAAAGATCTTCTTTTATTTGCACGGATTCTTTTCCACAGCAGCAAGATTGTATAGTATCTGATGTATAAAAAATACAGTTTAATAATAAAAGTTTTTGTATTAATTTAGAAAAGTTCATAAAGTTCCATTTAAAAACAAGTAATTTATCGTAACAGTATAGTTTTGTGGATTTATTTCAATATTTTTTAACGTTAATTTTATTACTTCATTAATGCTAAAAATACTTCGATCATAATGAGCGTGATAATGAGTATTGAAATAAGATCTTCTCGATTTGCATCTACTTTGTTTTGATAAACATATCGTATTTCTTTTATTATATTTATTTTTTTATCGATTGATTTTTGCCAGCTTCGCAGGTCCATTTGCTTAATAATGAGATTGTAGATTTCAGAGAAATATGCTTCACCGCTGAATTTGACACTACTTTCAAGGCGCTCTGTAATCACAGAGATGTCGACCTTGAGTCGATTAAGATCTCCTATAGGATCAAAGTATCGAGAACCAATAAACGGCATATATGAAAGAATAGGCAAATTTTGAGCTTTACGTTCATAGAGTGTTGCAAGCTGTTTATCTAAAAGTTTATCAAAGTAATGAAGCTCTAGTTGTTGAATATTTCCAAATTCAAAGAAATCCAAAAGCTCTTTGTATTGTTGGTCGTAAATAAAAGCAGCTTGAGTATCAATTACGATAAGATCTTTTTTAAAATAACCAATAGAGGATGTAAGGATAATCTCTTTTTGAAAGTCAGAAAGAGACTCTGTTTCAAATCGAAGAAGTGATGCAATATCTTGGCCATAATTATTTTTTAGATCAGAGCCGGTAATACTTTTATTAACATTGAGTTGTACAATTGTGTACATCGATTTCATGTGATAAAAATTTGGCTTTACTATGAAATTTTTAATTTTTTTATAAATATTATAGGCATCATTGGTACTTTGTCGTTGGTATTTTTCGTCAATTTTTAAAAGAGTTGACTTTAAGTCAGGTAGTGTTTCAGAAAAAGGAATTTTGTAGGTTAAGGATATAGCACCAAATTGATGAATCTTGCTACTAATATAGCGCGATTCGTTTTCAAGCTCAGGAATTTCTATCTCAAGAGGCAAATGATAATGCTTAAAAAATTTTGAAATGTGAGCATATTCAGTTTTAATATCTTTGTACTGTTTTATACCTTTAAAATCGATATCAAATCCAATATCAAAAGCACTAAAAATATAAATATTTCCTGAAAAAATGGGTTGATCCAAAGAATCTG
Organism: uncultured Pseudomonadota bacterium; assembly: GCA_964400275.1. Taxonomy (GTDB): domain Bacteria; phylum Babelota; class Babeliae; order Babelales; family Chromulinivoraceae; genus JACPFN01. The sequence continues at coordinate 136,397 of CAYNSS010000002.1, read as the reverse complement.
AAGAAATAAGAGAAGAGCTATTTTTTTCTGAGTTCATACAAAAATCCTTATTTTTTATTTGAATGTACCTTTGGATCTGAAAAAAATCAAATAGATTCTTTCCTGAATAATTTAATAACCATTAAAAACTTTATGGTACGAGCAGATATGCCAACTTTGTTTTTTATAAAAATCTTGAGATTTTAAATGTTTTTGTTGTATTTTAATAGTAATGAAAAATATGGGGAACAATATGGAGAATAGAGTGGAAAAGCTTTTAAAGCATATCTTTTTTTGTGGTATATTACTTATAGTTTCATCTACAAGTTTTTCAATCTTTAAGACTCAGTGGGATGATAAAACTGTTTATTTATCGTCATCAACTTGTAAATTTTTAAAGACGATAGTCCCTGAGTTTGAAAAATGGTTATGCCGTCTTAAGCAGACAAGTAATCCTGATATTGATACTTTGGCACATTCTCGCATAGAGATGTTGCACATACTCAGAAATTTTAGAAATTCTGATAAAGCCTGTGGAAAAGATATTGAGATTTTAGGTGATCATCTATTGAAAGCTCAAAAAAGCTTAGCCTTAGAAATAAAATCTATTGATTTTGGGTATACCAATAAACATTTACATAAACTTATCAAAGAAATAGGAACAGATGTTTCTATTGCAGTACGGCAAGTGTATGTTGGAACGGCAAAAAGCGATTTAAAAGTAATTGATAATTATCTCAGGCATCCATCTCAAGAGTATACGCTGCAGGTATATGATTTAATTTTAGATATTCTTAAGCATTTTGATGGTGTTGCAATAACGGAATATGATTTTGTTGTTCTTGCTTCTTGTGCATTATTTGTATTGTTTTCAATTGAATAAAGTTATTTTTTTAAAAAGTTTTTGATGTAAGATGTATCAGCAAGCTTTGAAATATCGTTATTGTATTCAATAATGTTTCCATCTTGCATAAAGTAAACTTGATCAAAAATTTTTGAAACAAAGCTCATATCTTGGCTTGATGTGATGACAGTAATTCCATTTTTGATTAAATTTTTTAAAATAATGACAAGTCCATCAGTATTTACTGGATCAAGTGATGCTGTTGGTTCATCTAGAAGAATTATTTCAGGATTTAAAGCTAGTGCCCGTGCAATAGCAACGCGCTGTTGTTGTCCGCCAGAAAGCTGCGAAGGATATTTATTTATAAATTCGTTCATTTCAAGAAGTTTTAGTTTTTCTTGGGCAATAATTATTGCTTCTTTGGTTGGTATTTTTTGGACCCGTAATGGATCTATGCAGTTTTCAAGTACTGTCATGTGAGGAAATAGATTGAAATTTTGAAAGACAAAGCCTATTTTTTTGCAGCGTTGAATTTCGTTAAATTCTGATAGATCTTGGTTGTCTAGAAATATACTATTTTTGCTGATTGGATATAATCCAGCAATTGCTTTAAGTAACGTCGTTTTTCCAGCGCCACTTTTACCAATAAAGGTTGTGATTTTTTCTTTTTGAATTAAACAAGAGATGTTGCGTAAAATGACTTGTTGATTGAAAGTTAAGTTTAAATTTTTAACGGTAATCATAATAATATCTTTCTGTTGTAAGCAAAATGATCTGAAGCATGCCTGAAAAAAGAATATACATAGCAGCAATCGTCAGATAAGTAGGAATAGGCAACAACTCTCGGGAAATAATATTCATTCCGGTACGAGTGATTTCTGTCACGCCAATAGTAGCAAGAAGGGATGTGCTTTTGAGTAATTGCTCTAGTTCACCAATCAGTGTTGGAAAAATATTTCTGATTGCTTGGGGTAAAATTACCCTAGTCAGGGTTTGATATTTTGAATAGCCAAGTACATAGGCAGCGTCCCACTGACTTGCGGGGATTGTATTAATCCCTGATCGAATGATTTCTGTAACATAACCTGTTGAGCAAAATATTAAAGCTCCAACTCCTGCTGCAAAGTTTGAAATATTGAGATTTAAGAATGCTGGAATTGCAAAATATGCAATAAGTATTTGTACGTATGCAGGGATAGCTTTTGCGATGAATGCAAAGCTTCTGACTAAGAATTTTGTTTTAGATAAGTTGAGTTGGTTACAGCTTAAAATGCCAAAAACTGTTCCGATGATAAGTGATCCTGTTGCGGCACAAATCCATGCAATAGAAGTTATCATTGCTCCTTGGAGCAGAAGTGGAAGATATTGGCTTATCATGATGCGATATTCCATTTAGTTTCTAAAGAGGCCATAACTTCTGTTTCTTCAAGATTTTTAACTGAGTTTTTAATTTTTTCGATGAGATCTGTGTTTTCTTTTTTAATAGCTATTCCAATACCTTGGATTTGATCTTCATCAGCTAAGGGTAGTTCTAGGATTTTTATTTGAGGATATTTAGCTTGGAATTTTTTTGCAATTGCTGGTTCAACGATTGCACCATCAGCTTTTTTATATTGAATATTTAAAAGAGCTTCATCGATGGTATTGATACGTAATTTATTGATAAAATCATATTTATTAATGATGCTTTCTTGGCATGACCCTATTTCAGTGCAAATAGTTCTATTTTGAAGATCGATAATGTTTTTTGCATTATTGGGAATAGTTTCCCAGAAAATAAGAGGAAATGATTTGGTATCTTCACCTTGGTAGCGGATCATTGCTACTTTTTTAAGTCGTTCTTGAGTTATTGAAAGTGCCCAAATGATTGCATCTATTTTTTCTTGCTCAAGGGCTATAAAAAGAGAGCTCATAGATCCTAAGTCTTTAATTTCAAGATCCATGTCCATGTCTTGGGCTAAGGCTTTTGCTATATCGATATCAAATCCTTCATATTCGCCGTACTGATTTACGCTGACAAAAGGAGCATAGCTACCAGCAGTACCGATGATTAAGGTCTTTTTATTTGAAGTTTGATATTGTTGCTTAGTTGAAAAGTAATAGACGCCTATGGCGGTCAACGTAATGAGAGCTAAAAATATTTTTTTGATAGGTTGCATGATACATAAATTCTTTCGTTTGATACTTTTTATTTCTTTTTAATTTTTTTAAGAGCTAACTGATAACCTCGATGTGGTTCATTGTTTAAGAACCGAGCTACACGAACAATAGTTGCAAGGCTAACACCGGTCTGATCATAAATTTCACGGTATGACAAGGTGCCTTGATGGAGTAGTTTGCAAACTTTCCAGCGATCAGCAAGCGAACTAAGTTCCTGTGGAGTACAGAGATCTTTTAAAAATGCGAGTAGATCATCAGTGTTTTTCATAGTTATCATTGCTTGCAGAAGTTCTTGTAAGTCACTGCGTTCTTCCATGGTAAATTCCTTTTTTTAAGGTTAATTGAGTTTCATCGTTTTATTATGATATAACAATAAAACAGAAAAATCAAGAACAGTAGGGTGTTTTTTAAGTTTTAGTTTTTAAATTAACTGTTTTATCTAGTTTTATAGAAAGATCTAAAATATGAGTATTGCATTCAATTACTGTTTTTAAACTCTTTAATGTTTGAAGATTTAAAAAAATGAATAGATTTAGTAAAATCTTGTTTTTTAAAGGGCTTTTTTGATATTTTTATACATGGTGGATTCAATTCACTTTTTATAAAGTTATTAAGGGGATAATAGGGGACAGTGGTATGTTAAAGCGTGTATTGTTAGCTGTTTTGTATTCAGCTCAGGTGTTGAGTGTAAATTTGTTATTACTTAAGGGTACAACAGAGGTATTACCAGAGAATTTAAAGAAATATGCATTATATCATGGAGTACCTTTTGCAGAAAAGTTGGCAGAAAATTATTATATAGCAAGTCCTCGCGATATAATGTTGCGCATTGATCATGAAATTGAAAATACTCAGCAGTCAGAATCGGATGCAGAGCTTGCTAAATCAAATCTAGAGCAGTATAAAAAGGATTTAGAATCAGGTGAGTCTTATACGTCTCGCTTACTATCACAGTTATATTATCGCCCTGTAGATGGTCAGTTTCAATTGACAGCTGCGCGAAATAATCCAGCTTTTAACTTAAAGCCAGGTCATATAGGAAATATTTTAAAAATTATTGATCAGTCAAAAGGAAAAGGAAAAATTGATTTAGAAGCTGATCTTAAAGATTATTTAGACAATTTAAAATTTGAAAAAGCCTCAGGATCAGTTTTTAAGCCTAAAGATTTCAATCCACTTGTGCGCTCTTTGATTGGGTCTTTAGATGAATGTGATATATCTAATACTCAGGCAATATTTGCGCCAGGTACTACAGTAGGAATCCTGTTAGGATATTGTTTAAATAAATCTAATACTAAAGAGGATTTACAAGACTATCTTGCAGGTTTAACGGGCCAAGAAAGCATAACCTTGCCTGATCAGCAATATTCTCAGCAAGAGCTTAATCAGATAATTGCTCAAGGAATACAGTTAGAAAATACTGATAAATTTGCAGATTGGCTAACTTGTCTAACTTATCAGATAAAATACCAAGCACCTTTTCCAAAGATAGTTTCTAATAAAGCTGTGGTCTATGATGGTGTAAATTTTGCCGATTGTGTAGAAACGACGGTCAGAAATCTTTGTAATATTACAACTTATAATGGAGCAAGCTTAGGAGTTGCTGCTGAAGGGATAGAATTGAGCGAATCACTTAAAGAATTTTATCAAATGAGAATGGCAAATGTGCCAGCAGAAGTAGGAAACCAGTTAGTTCATCAGACATGGACAGATCTTATAGAAAATATGTCAGGGGTATCATATAACAGATTAAAGCTTAAAGGCGGAAGTGAGATATCTTTTCTGCCCTCTGGCTACGAAGGTTTTATGCCTGTTGACGATAATCTAATTTCTCAGGATGAACTTGCAAAATTATCACCATATAACATCAATATTGGTGGTCAAATTGTTACGCTGTATCAAAAGTCTGTTGGAGATGTGAAATATTTATTAGTTCTAAAAAACAGTGGTCTTTTGTGTTATGAATTACTCCCAACTGCTTCCAATATGGTTGTTTGCCTCAATAACTTATTTAAGCTTAATCTTTATGATTCACCAGCTATTTTTAGCCAAGATTTTGCTCAAAGTAATTTTAAAAAGGTTTGTAATAAGTTAGGTTGGGATTTAAAGACTCCTGTTACTGATAATGTCAAAAGTATTGATATTAAAATTTGTAAATATAGTACATGTTTTGCTGTTAAATTATTTAACAAAGCACACGGTGCTGTTACTGTTTTAAATTCAGTTACATCAACTAGTATTAATCAAGATGTTATAACAGTTGATTTATATAAAAAATATCCAGAGAAGATATCAGAAATTATATCATTGCTGGATGATACTGTAGATATCAAGGTACTATTTGAAAAAGTAGATAAAAATCAGGCTCATTTTTTACAACTTCTTAGAAATATAAATGTAATAAATTCAGATAGAAAATTAGATGTTATTAAAAATGTCTTTGATCTTAATATTAAAAATAATCTTATAGATGATTATCTTGCAGATTTAATTATGGGATTACCACTAAATGATCAGCATTATATAAGATCTATATTACAAAATGATATAAATTTTACTGATAAAGTTAAAAATACTCTGAAATCTTTTGGGAATTTATATTTCTTAAAAGAAGGATTTTCTGAGGAAGTGGTAATTATATTTTGTAATTTAGGTTTAAAGAGAATAGTAGATAGTAAAGACATATTAGCATTTTTAGAAAAAGTAATGGCAATAGGTCATAAGTATGTACAAGAATCAGTTATATATAAATTAAGCAATTTAGTTGAAAAAAAGGTATTAGATAGTGAGCAGGTAGTAGCATTTTTAGAAAAAGTGATGACTGCAGGTAATGATATTGTACAAGCTTCAGTTGTAGATGTATTAAGGAATTTAGTTGAAAAAAAGGTATTAAATAGTCATCAGGTAATAGCATTTTTAGAAAAAGGAATGGCTACGGGTAATGAGTCTGTACAAGCATTGGTTATAAAGCAATTAAGCAATTTATTTGTAACCAAGGCATTAAATAGTGATCAGGTAATAGCATTTTTAGAAAAAGGAATGGCTACAGGTAATGATATTGTACAAGCTTCAGTTGTAGATGTATTAAGCAATTTAGTTGAAAAAAAGGTATTAAATAGTCATCATGTAATAGCATTTTTAGAAAAAGGAATCGCTACAGGTAATGAGCGTGTAAAAGTCCCAGTTATATCTAATTTAAGCAATTTAGTTAAAAAAAACGCATTAGATAGTCGGCAAATAGTAACACTATCAAAAAAAATTATGGGAAGCAGTAGTACAGAGGTTCAAATATACTTGATGAATACATTGGATTATTTAAAAAATAAAGGAATATTAACATCTCAAGAAATTGAAAAAATAAAAACAAGAGAATATGTAGGAATAGGTAAAGGGTTGTTTGGAAAGACTGGGATTTTATCAATGCGTCAAGATCCATATGCTTTAAGTGATTATATGGCTGATTGGGCAGGCAAACTGCATGCAGGATATTTTGAAAAATTAAAACAAGAATACCAATCGCAAACACCAGAATCATATTATAAGCATTTAGATTTAGAGTTTGAAAGGCAAAAAATTTTAGAACAGCAACAAAGGATGGAAGATATTTATAGAAGATGGTATGAGGCAGAATATCCTATTCAAGGAGGAAATGTACCAGCTATTCAAAATAGAATGCCAGTTATTGGTCAACAGCAGCAGACAGGTGCAATACCTTTACCAAAAGTTGGAAATGTACCTAGAATTCCTTTAATAAGAAGAGGGATTAGATAAGGATAACTCCAACTGAAAGTTAGATAAATAAATATTTTTATCGTTTCAAGATAGTTAAGAAAGCTTCTTGAGGAACAGAGACTGATCCAACTTGTTTCATACGTTTTTTACCTTCTTTTTGTTTTTCAAGAAGTTTTCGTTTACGAGTTATGTCACCACCGTAACATTTTGCAGTAACGTTTTTTCTGAGGGCTGCAACGCGTTCACGAGCAAGAATTTTTGATCCAATAGCAGCTTGGATAACTACTTCAAACAATTGGCGTGGAATAACTTTAGAAAGTTTTTCACATAGATCACGACCAATGCGTTCAGCTTTGCTTCGGTGAACCATTAATGCAAGTGCATCAACCGGATCACCATTTAAAAGGATATCCATTTTAATTAAATCTGAAGCTTCATAGTCAGCAATTTCATAGTCAAAGCTTGCATAACCAGAGCTGACAGATTTGAGTGTATCATAAAAATCTGTAGCAACTTCATTAAGAGGAAGTTGGTATGAAAGTACCACGCGTTCTTCATCAAGGTATGACATATCTTTCTGGATGCCACGTTTTTCTTGGCATAACGAAAGAACATTACCAAGGTATTGTTTTGGTACGATGATGGTTGCTGAGAGCATAGGCTCTAAAATTTCTTGAATTTTTGAAGGATCTGGAAAATCAGCAGGGTTTTCAATTGAGATTCTGCCTTTGTCGTGATTAAGATCAATATAATACAACACGCTTGGTGCAGTTGCGATTATATCTAGGTCATATTCTTGCTCAAGGCGTTGTTTGAAAACATCCATATGCAAAAGTCCTAAGAATCCGCAACGAAAACCTAATCCAAGTGCAGCAGAAGTTTTTTTCTCAACGCTAACGCTGGCATCATTGAGTGTTAATTTTTCAATGGCATCAGCAAGTAGTTCAAATTCTGAAGTATCGACAGGAAATATACCGGCAAATACCATCGGTTTTGCTGGTTTAAATCCTGGAAAAGGAGTTATTGAACTTTTTGGAAATGATATCGTATCACCAACGCGAGCTTCTTTGACTGTTTTCATACCAGTGATTATATATCCCACTTGTCCTGCATACAGTGCATTCATAGGTGTTTGTTCAGGATACATCAGTCCAAGTTCAAGTATTTCATGTTTTGAATTACTTTGATGTAAATAGATATGATCACCTTTTTTAAGAACTCCATCTTTAAGTGCGATTAAACACACGACACCTCGGTATTCATCATACCAAGAGTCGAATAAAAGAGCTTTAAGGGGTAAATCTAAGTTAGATGTTGGAGCTGGTATTCGTTCAATAATTGCATCTAGAATATTGGTAATTCCAATTCCACTTTTTGCTGAAGCAAGAATGCTGTCTTCTGGTCTGAAGTCAAAAAGTTTATACAGTTCACCTTGTACGCGTTCAATGTTTGCAGTTGGTAAATCAATTTTGTTAATAACCGGAACGATGGTTAAATCTTGTTCAAATGCTAAATAAAAGTTAGCCATAGTTTGTGCTTGCACACCCTGAGCAGCATCAACTAAGAGCAACGCTCCTTGGCATGCATAGAGTGATCGTGAAACTTCATAGCTAAAATCAACGTGTCCTGGGGTATCAATTAAGTTTAAGAGATACGTTTCACCTTTGTAGTTATAAAACATTGATGCTGTTTGTGCTTTTACGGTGATTCCACGTTCTTTTTCAACTTGGAGTTTATCTAGGAATTGTTCGTTGAGCCCTGTTCTTGTAGAAAGGGTTCCGGTGTACTCAAGTAATCGATCAGCAAGTGTTGATTTGCCGTGATCAATATGAGCAATGATAGAGAAATTCCTGATTTTGTCAGGGGTGAATTTAGACAAATTGATATTTTCCATATGAAGTAAGTTTAAAATATTGCATGCAGTTTGTAAATTTTATTTTTTTAAAGGTTCGATATTTGTGTGGAAATGGCTTGTTGTTGGCAATAAATAATTAAAAGTTAAACTTATTATTGATAATGGCATCTTAAAAACGCTATATTATTAATAATATAGCGAATCAAGGGAGTGCAGTTAGGGAAAAAATGGGGGTTTTATGAGGCTTTCTTTATTATCAGTGACGTTTTTTTTGGCAGTTTTAGTTTTTATTCATACGGTTTTTTTAACAGCAGGATGTCCAAATTTTGATATTCCAATTGCTTATCAGCATGTTCGTTCGGGTAAAGTCGTGGCAGCATATATTGGATGTTGGGATAAATATTCTTGTGACTACAAAATTGAAGATATTGAAAAGATAGGAAATATTTTAACGCATATAATTTATGCATTTGCTAAACCAAATGCAGAAAATGGTACGTGTGAACTTGCTGATGTTTGGGCTGATTTGGGTGCGAATTTCGAGCACAGAAAAAAAGTAGGCGGTAATTTTGGAAAACTTTTAGAGTTAAAGAAGAAGTTTCCTCATTTAAAAGTTTTGCTTTCTGTTGGTGGTGGAACATATAGTAAACAGCTTTCTGAAATATCTGCAAAAGGACAGATATCTAAGTTTGTTGATTCTATTATTAAACTTTTAAGTCGCTATGAATATATATTTGATCACTCAAAGCATGGTCGTGAACATACTCATTGGTTTGAGTATGAAGGTCTTTTTGATGGAGTGGATATCGATTGGGAATGGAGTGGTGCCGTTTTGCAAGAAGATATAGCCGGATACCATAAACTTTTAAGTGAGCTTTCAAAAAAGCTAAAAAGAAAAAATATGATTCTTACGAGTGCTATTCAGGTTGATAAAAAAATTATTAATAGTTTAGAGTTTCATAAAATGGTCCCATATGTTGATTGGTTCAATCTTATGACCTATAACTATGGTGGTCCAAAAGGGTTAGGTGTTAGTTTGAATGCGCCTATTTGTAATCAGTATTCTGGATATAGTATTGAAGAATCGGTTAATGCCTTAATGGCTCAGGGTGTAACTCCGGCTAAGATGGTTTTAGGTATTCCGTTGTATGGACATGTTTATGATAAAGCAGTACCAAAAATTGGATCTTCATTTTCAAAAACAGATAAAACAGGTGTTTTAGCATATAATCAAATAAAAAGTATTTATCTTGATAACCCTGATTGTACCAGTAAATGGCATACAAAGTCTTTAGTTCCTTATGCATATTGTCCAGAAGATGAAGTTTTTGTAAGTTATGATGATGAACAATCTGTTAAGCAAAAATATGAATATGCAAAGAAAAAACGATTACAAGGAGTCTTTTTTTGGAGGCTTTCTGGAGATGATGAAAATTATAATTTAGTTAAGTCTATTAAAAAATAAAAGATTAGTAAGCTTAGGGAGATATTTATGAAAAAACTTTTAATTGGATTTTTAATTCTAGCAGTACATTCCATAGCATTAGAAGCTTCAAGCCCACAACAAAATCAAAAACTATTAAAATTATCACCAAGAGAAGAATTAGAATTAGAGTTGCGACATTTGCATTCATTGGATTTAGCGAACAATATACGTAAATTGGAATTAGAAATACGGCATTTAGATATGTTGATAGCGTCAAATGAACCGAAAATAAAGCAATTACAAAGTAAAATAAGAAAACTTAAATCAGAATTGAGACTTTTACTTGATCAAATAAAACGCAGAGAAGAAGTAGTTCAAGAAAGAAATCTTTTGTTAAAACGTTGGGAAAAACAAGAACAAATAGAGACAGAGTTGCGACTACTATCACTATAAAATAAATATAAAAATTAAAAACAAAAAGCTTCCATAAAAATGGGAGTTTTTTGTTTGTTTTGACACGTAGTTTAAATGAAAGTATTCTTTAAAAAGTGCTTTTTATATAAATTCTTTAAAAAAGAAACATAATCTTTAATATATTTTATACAATCATTTTGGAGATTTTTGATGCTGATTGATTTACAGTTTATAAAATCAGTTATTCCTCAGGCATGCTTACAAGGAAATTCTTGGTTGCATGATGCGAATTTTAATATTGATTCACGAACCATTGTTCCTGGAGAAATATTTGTAGCGCTATCAGGATCAAAATTTGATGGGCATGATTTTATAGATCAAGCTTTAGCTCAAGGTGCTGCAGGATTTATTTTTGAAAATTCTAAAAAAGATGAAATTTTATTAAAATATGGCAAAATTCTTGCAAGTAAGTCGGTACTGTTTGTTCCAGATACTTTGCATACATTAATTGAGCTTGCGCGTGCATGGAGATCTAGATTTGATATTCCTGTCGTAGGTGTTACAGGTAGTGTTGGTAAAACGACAACTAAAGAGATTATTAAAAATATTTTAAAAGTTGCTCAGGTGGATGCGCTTGTTTCATCAGGTAATCAAAATACGATGATTGGTGCTTCTATGAATATTTTAAAGCTTAGAACTCATCATAAAGCAGCAATTTTTGAAATGGGTATTTCTGAACTTGGAAATATGAAGAAATTAACAGAATTAATACGACCTACTTACGCAGTTGTGACACAAATAGCTCATGCTCATATCCAAGGACTAGGTGGTCTGGGTATAATTTCAAAGGAAAAGCGTGAAATTTTCTCATTATTTTCTGAAAAAGATATTGGGATAATTAATGGGGATCAAAAAGAGTTAAAAGATGTTTCTTATAAACATCCTGTGCTTTGTTTTGGTAAAAAAAGAACGAATCAGATTCAAGCTCGAAAAATTATAGTAGATAAAAATTCTATTAGTTTTAATTTATTAATTTACAAAAAAAAATATTCAGTGCTTCTTGCAGCAAGTAGCCAAGCTTTAGTTATGAATGTTCTTGCAGCAGTTGCTGTTTGTTATTTACTAAAAATTCCTGATGAAATAATAGTTCAAGGCATAGAGCAACCGCTTGTTGTTCCAGGGCGATTTCAAATGTTATCAACTCAGTCAGGAGCTGATATTATTAATGATGCATATAATGCAAATCCAGATAGTGTTAAAATTTCTTTGATATCTTTTGATGGATATGAAACTGATAAGAATAAAATAGTTGTTTTGGGCGATATGCTTGAGCTTGGTGCGGATACTGTTTATTGGCACCGACAAATTGGGCGTTACATATCAAAAGTTAAAAACTTAAAACAGCTTATTCTGATTGGAAAACAGGTACATCATATCAAAAAAGGATTACCTTTTGGCATTAAGTATCAGATTTTTGATACTATTGATGCTGCATGTGATACAATTAAGATGTTGGCTCAAGATAAAAGCAATGTTATTTTGTTTAAAGCTTCTAATTCTATGGGCTTTACAAAATTAATTGAAAAAATAATGCAATAAGAAAGTTTTATGTATGAAAGATATACAGGGCCATATATCGGTTTTGCTTGAAGAAACAATTGATGCTTTAAATCCTCAAGCAGGTGAAGTTTATGTTGATGCAACGCTTGGAGGAGGAGGGCATACCAGGGCTATTTTACTTCGTGAGCCGAATTGTAAAGTAATTGGTCTTGATTGGGATAAATTAGTTATCGATACAACAGGTCAGCAGCTAGCAAAGGAATTTCCAGGAAGATTTTTTCCAGTTTATGGTAATTTTTCAAAAATTAATGAGCTAGTCACTCGTGCTGGATTTAAAAAAGTTAATGGAATTATTGCTGATTTTGGTACTTCTCAGATGCAGATTAGAAATACACCAGGTTTTTCTGTGCATATTGATAGTTACTTAGATATGAGATTTTCTCCAGGTATGTTTTATCAAAATGCTTATGATGTTGTAAACAGGTTCAAAGAAGATGATTTGGCAGAAATTTTTTATAATTTAGGTGGCGAAAGTCGCGGTAGAAAAATTGCTCGAGAAATCATTGAACAGCGCAAGAAAAAAAAGATAGAAACAACCCGCCAGCTTGCAGAATTAATAGAAAATATTACTCCTGGCTCATATCACAAGATTCATCCAGCGACCAAGGTTTTTCAGGCATTACGAATTTATGTTAATCAAGAGCTTGAAAATATTGAGGCATTTTTGAAAAATTCAAAGTATATTCTTGCTGATGGAGCGCGGCTTGTTTGTATAAGTTTTCATTCACTTGAGGACCGCATGGTAAAGCAGTTTTTTAGGGATCATGATCTTAAAAAATTTGAAATTCGTCCAGGCTTTGAAATGATCACCAAAGGTGCGTGTATGGCATCAGATTCTGAGCTTGAAGCAAACAGAAGTGCGCGTAGTGCAAGACTTAGAGCAGGAATATTGAGAATATAATTTTGAATTTAATTTGACAAAAGTAGTTTTGAGAGCTAAATTTAATGTTGTAGTAATTAAGCAGCTTTTTTAAGACAGGAGGTCGACGAAAAAAGGATTTGTTTGAAATAGTGCACTTAAAAATTAATACATATAAAAACATAAGGACATGGTCGATGAAAATTACTGAAGTAAAAGTTTATCCTGTTCAAGAAAGCGGTAGACTCAAAGCTTATGCAACTATGGTATTTGATGATTGTTTTATCATCAGAGATTTGAAAATTATCGAAGGTGACAACGGTTTATTTGTATCTATGCCATCAAGAAGAAGAAAAGATGGTTTTAGAGATATCGTTCACCCACTCAACTCAGACACTCGCAAAATGATTGAAGATTCAATTATTGTAGAATTTAAGCGATCTGTTGAAGGCGCAGTTTAAAAATAGTTGTTGGAGCGTGGCCAAGTGGTAAGGCACCTGTTTTTGGTGCAGGCATGCGGAGGTTCGAATCCTCCCGCTCCAACCAAAATAAAATCCCAATTACATGAAAATGAGTTGGGATTTTTTGTTATAGAAAGTTAAAAACTATGTCAGAACAAAAATCATTAAAACATACCTTATATCTTGCCTCAGGATCGGCGACACGTAAAAATTTACTTGCTGATGCACAAATTCCTTTTACCCTTATTAATCAAAGTGCAGATGAGTCTTTAGTGGCTCTTGATAAACCACTTTCTGAAGTGGTTGAAAATATTGCAATTCTTAAAATGAAACATGTTCAGATGCCAGACGGTAAATTTGATGGACAAGTCGTATTTGTAGTAACTGCTGATACATTGACTTTAACAGGTGATGCTGAGTCATTTGAAATCTTTGGCAAACCAAAAGATCGTGCACATGCTAAATATATGCTTAAGGCTGGTCGTAAGGGATCTTTGACAGGTACTGCATTTTGTGTTCAGAAAATGGTTTGGAAAGATTTGGCATGGCATAAGCTTGAGCAGCAAATAGGATACGCAGAAGGATGGAATTTAATTAATATTCCGGATGAGTGGGAAGATTTTTATTTAGATCATACAGATTATATGAATCTGAGTGGTGCGATTAAAATTCGTGGCTTATGTGAACAGTTTACCCAAGAAATTCGTGGCTCATACAGTGCAATAATGGGACTGCCGATGTATGAGTTGAGAAAAACTTTAGAATTAATGGGATTCTATGAGTAAATAAACTGGCTTTTTATTGCGAGCTTTGTTGCTATTTATAGCTATATGAATTTTTTTTGGTTTATATAAAAAAGAAAAAAATCTTTAGAACCAGGCATTACGCAACAAAAGTGTTTAGAATAAATTAATGTTAAAAAAAGGCACCTTTAAAGTGCCCTTTTTTTAACATTAATTTTTATATTTTTTAATTCATAATCATTTTTTGATCTTTAGTTGTTTTTGGTTCCCACTGTTTTAAAAGCTCTTTGAGAAACATTTTTTTAGCATCAGTTTGGCTTTTTGGTTTAATTTTATCAGCTGTTGCAAGGACCGTCGATTTTATAGTTTCAAAATCAAACTGTTTTGGATCGATTCTGTCTAGTGTTTCGATGACATTTGGATGCATTATTGTTTTATTGTTTTCTTGACTATTTAAAACAGCAATTTGATGTTCCAAAAAGTTTAAAAATTCTACAACGCTATTTTGTAGGTCAGTTGACTCTTGAATTTGGTCAAACATATCCTGTTTTTTAATTTTTTCTTCAAATCCTTTAAAATAGGCTTGGGTTACAATTTGAGAAAGTTCAGCCTCTTGATATTTGATCAGCCAATGAAGAATGTGGAGTAATTCTTGAGAAATTACAAATTGTTCTTCTTCAAAAAAGTTGTCGTGTGACATAAACTTCCTTTCTTTTTAGAAGTATAATTAATAATTTTATGAGTTATTTATTTTGTAACGGTATATACTTTAAACTTGATTATTCTTCGTAGTCTATATCCCAGTCTTTAAATGCTTGTTTTTCTTCTGTTGTAGCAGTTTTTTTATTATTAGTCTGAGAAGAGTTTTCCTTTTTATCTTTAAGTTGCTGCGTATAATTATTAATTAAAAGTTTTCTTGTTTGTGTTTCATCTAAAAGTTCTTTTTGTGTTTCAGCAAAGATTTTATTCATATCTTGTTGCATTTTTTTCATTTTTTTCTGAAGTTGCAATATCATTTCGACCCCTGCTAGATTTATTCCTAGCTGATGCGTTAAATAGATGATTTCTTCGAGTCTTTCAACATCCTCTTCTGAAAAGAGACGGGTGTTGCCTTCAGATCTTTTTGGATTAATAAAACCTTCTTTTTCATACAATCTGATGGTCTGTTGATGTACAGAAAACATTTTGGAAACCGCAGATATTGAAAAAAAAGCTTTTCCGCGTTTTATTTTTTTTTCAGCCATAGGTTATATACTTTCATGCCTTTTTATCATCAAATTGTAGCTTTTTTATTATAGCATATGTTAAATCTTTGTTCTATAGAGCATAGTTTTATCAGGTTGATTTTTTTTTGCTAGTGTTAATTTTAAAAAAAGAGGGTTTATGTTTCGTCAAATTAAATATAATCTGGCATTCAGTTTTTTTATTATAAATGTATGTACATATTCTGCAGAGTCTTTGGTTTGGGATACACCAGAAGCTGAAATAGAACAAAAAAAAGAAGAAGATTTAAAAAAAGATTTTTTTAATATTATTTTTAAAAGATTAGAAGATGAAAGAAATGCTCATTTAGTAATTTTTAATGACAAATCAGAGATTTTTAAAGATTTTTTTAATCAAAATGTAGTTGCGCGATATTTTATATTGGCATTATCTGATCGAGAAACTATTTTATGCTCTAAGGCTATTTTAAAAAATATTCAATTTAAATTTTTGATTTGGAAAGATTTATTATCTTTAGATTTAAAAAATATCAGAGTAAAATATTCGAAGTTTTTTGAAAATGTAAAAGATGACGAACTTTTAAAATTAGT
Organism: uncultured Pseudomonadota bacterium; assembly: GCA_964400275.1. Classification (GTDB taxonomy): domain Bacteria; phylum Babelota; class Babeliae; order Babelales; family Chromulinivoraceae; genus JACPFN01. The sequence goes on along the minus strand of CAYNSS010000002.1, from coordinate 120,490 downwards.
ATCATCGGCAAAAAAAATCGATGTACTGATGTTGCAATTAAATTCAAATCAAAGAAATCTTCAATTAGAGCAAGAAGTTATAAATATTTCAAATGAACTGCAAAAATTAAATGAATTTTTGTTTTATATATTTTTTATGTATAAAGCGTATCAATATATAGTTATGGATGATTCATATAATTATTTAGATGTTAATCAAGACTATCTTTTATGTATTCCTAATGAAAAAAAAGAAGAATTATTTAAAGATATTCCTGTTTCATATTTATCTGCTTTTATACGAGAACAACCAGTAGATTTTCTTAGTATTTATTTAGGCTTACATGTAAATCGCTTTAGAGAAATTCGTAATGTTGATCTTGATTCAAATATTAGCCACTACCAAGTAAATCCATATTTAGATTTGGGTCAATCATTACAAGATGCGATTAGAAGAATATTTGTTTATAAAAATAGTTTTTCAATATCAGAAAGCTTTCCCTATTTATTACCAAAATTTAATGTTTTTTTAATTGGACATGGCGCAGAACAAGAATTTTTTTTGGGAATAGAGGATAGGTATATAAAGCCTATATTATTTGATTTGAATAATAATGTATGGATGAAAAACTTATTAATTCTTTCTTGTTATCCTGCAGGAAGATTTAAAAATCTTACAAATACTATGGAAGCTGACCGAGTAAAAATATTTAGTCCATTAGATTATTCAGTAATATTTATTGGAAGTTTAGATAGCGTTGTTTATAGTAGAAAGTTTCTTAAAGATTGGCTTATCTATCAAGATAATTTTAGACTAAATATTTTTAAAAATACTTTTAAAATTTTAGATAATGAAAGTGTTAATTATGAAGAACTACTTAAAGAATTTTCTGAAGATTTAGTAAATGATTTACGGGTTGCAAATTATGTAAGTATATTATTTCCTCATACGGATTGGGTTACAGCAACTGATTTTAGTAAAAATGTATTGAATTTAACGAAGGTAAAATCATTAGTATTATTAGATGGAGAATTAGATATACCACAAGAGAAGAATATTATTTTGTTGAATACAAATAGTGTTTTTGGAACATTGAATTTTAATGTGCCTATTGACATTGAAGACCAAAAAATACCAATTAAAATTTTGCCCGTTAATTACAAAAAAAATCAATATTTTATTTCAAAAATGAAATTTCATAGTATTAAAAAATTAGATTGCTTCAATCAAGATATTGCATTAAGAATGGGCGGATCTTTTTCTAGTCAAAATTCAGAAGGCTTTGGTATATTTGAAGGTGATGAAGATTCTAATAATTATTGCGGAAAACTATTAGCAGAAATTTTTTCTTTTAAAGGCATTTCTATAAAAACGCCAATATTTATTTTTATTGATCAGCTAGTTATAGAAGATTCAAGTAACTGTAAGAAAGAATTTTATAAGGTATTAGTTGATATAAAAGATAAGAAAATATTTTTTAATTTTTTAATGAATGAAACTTTAGTAAGAGAATCTTATGATTGGTCAAAAAATGAATTGCTTATAGACGTTGAAAATTCAGAAATATTTTTTGATTATTTAAGGACTCATTTCATTGATGGTTTATTATCAGAACATAAAATATTTATTCAAAAAATTAAAGATATTCCTACAGAGATTACCGATATTCCTGACAAAATAAAATCAAGCCATTCGCTTTATCAGATACAAAAAAGATTAGAAGAATTAAAAAAAGACCCATTCTCGTTTGCAAAAGGATTAAATCCAAAAGCAAAAGAATTTATACCTAAGGCAAAAGTAGAACCTAAAACATTAAAAAAAAGAAGAGTTCATAATCCATATGCTAAATTTTGATTGGTAAAAATAAAAAATAATAATTAACAGAATTTTAATAGTTATATAAATAAAAATAAATCTTATTATTACGTAATAATAAGATTTATTTTTATTATCTTCTTAAAAAGATTAATTTTTTGATATCCCAACAGTTGATGTATATAAAACTATATTAGGAACGTAAATAATCATGTTTTGGTATTCTAGAGTAGTATATCGTAAATTAATATCGATAACTTTGCCTTCCCAGTCTTTAATTTTGATGTAGTCATTAATTTTGATATGTTTATAGCCCAAAATTAAAATACTTGCGATAAAGTTGGCTACTATATCTTTCATACCATAGCTTAAAACGATACCAGTAATACCAAATGCAGCAATTAACATAGACAGTTCAATGCCGATGTTTTGAAGTGCGATTGCAGCAAAGAATATTGTTATTAGATAACGAACTATTTTGGTTATTATATGGCATGAATGATTATCTAGATTATTTTTATTGCATAAATCATGAATTGCAGGGGTAATTCCTTTGATTAAGATACGTGCAAAAATCATGATCATGATAGCGATACATAATTTAATGAAAAATGAAAACGTTATGATCGGTAAATATTCTACCCAGCTAACAGTATGTGTCATATTCTAATCCTTTTATACGTTAAATTTTACGTGCACTATATCTCCATCTTGCACGATGTAATCTTTTCCTTCTGTTCGAATCTTGCCTACTTCTTTAAGCTTTGAAAGAGGAGTACTTGCAAGATCTTTAACATTAAAGATTTCTGCACAGATAAATCCTCGTTCAAGATCAGAATGAATTTCTCCAGCTGCAGATCTAATAGTTGTATTTTTTAAGATAGGCCAAGCATGAATTTCTTGAGGACCACAGGTAAAGAATGTAATAAGTCCTAAGTTTTGATAACTTTTTTCAATGATGGTATCAAGCGTTGGCTTGGTGATTCCAAACATATCCATCATTTCAGCTTTTTCTTGACCAGATAGTGAAGATAGTTCTGATTCAATTTTTACACAAACTGGAATAATTCTGTCAGCGCCAAATGTTGCAATTAATTTTGCTACATGAGGATTGCTGGTAGGGTTTGCTAGATCATCTTCAGAAATGTTTGCGATAATTAAAAAGTTTTTAGAGCTTAAAAGAGGTATTGTTTCAACTTTTGCATCAAGAACAAATTTTCTAATTGTTGGTGCATCGAGTTTGTCGATTGCTCCAAGAATATTTTTTAAAAGTTCTTGTTCGTCTGTTAAGTCCTTTTTTTCTTGAGGAGATGTACCTTGGTTTTTGAGCAAGGAAGCAATTTTTTCTTGTCGTTTTTGAATGCTTTCCATATCTTTGAGCATTAATTCACTGACGATTATTTCAAGATCAGAAAGAGGATTAATTTCACCTTGATCTCTGATAATGTTTGGATCTTCAAAGCAACGAAGTACGTGTAAAATAAGATTTACTTCGCGAATGTTACCTAAAAATTGATTACCTAATCCTTGACCTTCTGCAGCTCCTTTAACAAGTCCTGCAATATCAACAAAAGATATCTGAGAAGGGATCTGTTTTTTTGAGTTGTAAATAGTTTGTAGTTTATCCATACGCTCATCAGGAACATGCGTGATCGCAACATGTGGATCAATCGTACAGAAAGGATAATTTTCTGCAGGGACAGAAGAATTTGTTAGTGCATTAAAAAGAGTTGATTTACCAACATTTGGTAAACCAACAAGGCCGGCTTTAACATTCATATTTTTATAGCTTTTTATATCAAAAAAAAATTATTTAATTGATTTTAGTTTACTATAAAAATATATAAAGCTCTAGTTTGCTTTTCAATGGTATCCAGAGAATTTACATATTTATGAAGTAATTAAAAACCTTAGATTGATTGGAGCAATGATATTAAAAGGATAGATAGTATTACCACCGCTTGACAGAGAATTAGCAGTATTACTGTTAAAAAAATCTCTTTGGAATGATTGAGTAAGTCCTGATGCTGTAATATAAATAGTTGATGGTAGAGTAGATTGATTTTGCGTGTTTTGCGCTGTAGAATCGAAATTGTATAATTTTCTAAATTTTGATCCATCAGTGTTTCTTAATGTTGCTATAACACGGTAATTATTATTATTAGATGGATAAATTAAGACATTGAGAATTACTCCTTTTTGCAAATCAGAATCGAAAGAAATATTACTTCCAGTAAAAGTAATTAATGGCGTTTGTCCATCAAAAGAAATAGATAGATTCTTTAAAGAGTTTACCTTTGATATAATATGTGCTTGGTATACATCTGAATCAGTAATTCCCGAGATTGGAGTTATGGTATAAGTTCCCATACTGCTCGTTTGATCAGACGATGGATTTGCAGTCAATAAAAACTTTTGAGTTGCTGGAGATAAGCCATTTAATATTTGTAAATAATTGTTTGGACTAATTTTTTGTGTAAAAAATGGAATATAAGCAGCTGATGAGGTTGAATTAGCCATATTTGTAATACCTGCTTGGGTAGTAGATGCTGCTGCGCTTGGAATATTTATTGCAGCAGGCACTCCAGAAGCAGAAGGAATTATATCATAATTAATATAAACAGAAGAGCCTGAAGGGTCTTTGATCGTATACATGATCAGATAGTTTTTATCACCGATAATGTTACTAATTGTATTTGATGGTGGAAATATTTGAACGATTAAAAGGCCTGTAGATAGTTGAAAGTTTTGAGGACTTAAATTTTTTCCTTGAGGATTGGTTGGAGGTTGTTGAGGGTTTAAAACAGTCCCCTTTGCATCAAGAATTTGAATCGTAAATGATGGGATAGACAGAGATGAAGTATTTTGAGTAGTTGCGCAACCGTTAGCGCAACATTGGGGCGTTGTTCCTGCAGGACATGTTGTACCAGTAGCAGTTGCTTGCTGTTGTAATTGTTGTTGCTGTTGATATCTAACATCTTCATTAGCGACAAAACCTTGTGATCCTAGTGTTCCTGACGTAAGTGCTGGTCCCATATAGCTTGTTATTATTAAGTTTGGCAAAATGAGTGAAATTATTATAAAGCTTACTAAAAATATTTTTAATCTTTTCATATAAGAATCCCCTTCTTTTGTTATCAACAATAGCAATTTTTTAGCTTATAAATAAAGAGTTTGGAATTTCTTATAGTTTTTGCTTGCAAATGATAGGTATTTTATGGTTTGATATTGGAATTATTTTATCAAGCAAGGACTCTGTATGAAAAAATCTATATTTTTTTTATTGTTAATGAGTTATCAATTGGCTCCTATTACTTATTTTTCTCATTTAAGTAATGCTTGGTATCCGGCTAAGGGTAAAAAACTTAAAAGGCAAGTTGAAAAGCTAAAAGAGGATGCTACTCAAGATTTTGAAACTGTTGTGTCTGCTGACCAAGTGAAAGCAATTTTGGTTCCTCATGCAGGATATAATTATTCAGGAATTGTTGCTGCTGCTGCTTATCAAGCAATAGAAAAAGCAAAATTTAAACGTATTTTTATTATAGGACCAAGTCATTATATCCCTTTTCAAGGGGTTGCTCTTCCTGATGCTCGGTATGAAAAATTTGGCAACGATTTAGGTAGTGTCTTATTAGATCAAAAAATATTAAAGAAATTACGAATGGATGGTTCTGGACTCTTTAAATCTTTGCAAAGAGCCTATGATTTAGAGCATTCAATAGAAATTCAAATACCATTTATTCAAGCATATTTTCCAACATGCTCAATTATTCCTTTGCTTTTAGGAGATCTTGATCGTCAACAGTTTGATCAGTTGGCAAATATTTTACGAGACTACATAGATGATGAAGTTTTATGTGTTTTTACATCAGATTTGACTCATTATGGACAAAATTTTTCATATACTCCATTTACGCAGGATATACCGCAAAATCTTGTTGCGTTAGATCAAAATATTGTTAATACAATTGAACATCTAAGTTATACGAAATTTGAGAATATTTTAGATCGTACGAAAGCAACGGTATGTGGATATAATCCTATTAAATTATTAATGACATTATTTGATAATTCAAATTTAGAATCGTATGTTGCCGCATATGATAGATCAACTCATGAACAAAATCCTGAGCATAGTGTGAGTTATGTTAGTATGATTTTTAGTTCTCAAAAAAGAGGTAATTTACCACTTGCTGATCAGCTTACTGGATATGAAAAAATGGTTTTAAAGAAATTGGTCAAACAGAGTTTAGCTAATTTATTTACTAAGACAAAATCATGTAGCTGTGATTATATTTTGACCAATACACTTTTTGATCATTTAGGAGCGTTTGTAACACTGTATGATAAAAATCATCAACTTCGTGGTTGTATTGGAAAAATTATTGCAGATCAGCCATTGTATAAAACGGTATGCGATATGACCAGATCAGCAGCTCTTGAGGATTCTCGATTTAGTCCTGTACATAAGGATGAAATTTCGGAATTAAGTTTTGAGATTTCTGTTTTAACTCGTTCTGAAAAAATAGACTCTTATCAAAAAATAAAAATAGGAACTGATGGAATTATTTTAAAATATAAAAATAGATCATCAGTATTTTTACCTCAGGTACCAGTAGAACAGGGTTGGAGTTTACACGAAACTTTACAAAATTTGAGTCTTAAAGCAGGATTAGATGATCAAGCCTATAATCAGAAAGAAGCAAGATTTGAAATTTTTCAGACAATAAAGATAGTATGATTTTTTATATAAAAATTTGAAATTCCGGATCTTAGGTGTCGCATGAATCTAGCTTGAGCATGACAAGTCCGAGTATTATGAAAAAAGGAAGATTATGAAGAAATTTATATTTTTTTTGATGATAGTGCAGATAACTTTGATCACAGCGAATCATCAATTAGTGATAATTTATAATGATTCTGATTTAAAATTTGAGTATGCCTATCATATGGTTAATGGCAAAGAAAAAAAGATGCCAAAATTAACTGAGAAATTAAAAAAATCATCAAAAAATAAAAAGCCTGTTTTTATGGATCAACATGTGGTTGATTATGTTAAGGGGCTTTCTATTAAAATGGTTGATTCTTCCGGAGTTATGCATGATTTGCATTGCGATGATCAAGCAACTTTAAGTATTGAACATAAGCGCAAAAAGACTCAAAAAATTGCAAATTTTCCACAAAGTTGCAAAGATGGGGACTATTGTGCGCGAGCTGTTCTAGAGCATACAAAAACTAAAAAACAGTTAGCAGCAGGCGCACATGGACATGATGATGAAGAACTATTAAATCTGCGTATTTCAGGAAGATCGGGGAATTATAAACTTTCATATGAGCAAGCATATTAAGAATATTTTTCGATCAGAAATTTATAGGTAACATACCTCAAAAAAAACTGCAAAGATGTACCAGGTCGTTACGTTGAGTTCGCTAATTCTTTTAGGTAGAGACAGCATTTATTGGTTTTTTTATCAAACATTAGGTTTTCGATGTTTAGTTGGCATTAGGGTACTTGATGATCTATGTAGGTAAAATAACATTCTTTTTGTTTATACTATTGTCCTGCGTTAAGACTAATTGATACAATTGAGTCAAAACAGGGGGCTTTTATGAAAAAAACACTATTTTTTTATATAATATTTTTTACAACGACATTAGTTCAAGCTAATGGAATTTTTCTATGGGAACATTCAAGTAATGGACATCGTTCATGCTGTATTCATCTTGCAAACGTTAACATTTGTAATCCAGATGTACCATGTACTAAAACAGTACATGTAGATTTAATGGGTATTTATGATTATATTGGTCGTATTTTAGCATTAGAAAAATCTGCAACATTTCCTTTTTATCAATTTTTTAAAAATGCTCAAGTTTTCTTACAAAAAGGTTGGGCTATGTCATTGTCATATCGCTTTGATTATTTTATATCAGATATTAAATTTTATCATGATTTGGCGGCTGAAGCTTTAGTATCTTCAAAAACAGATAAATCTAAAGCTAATTCAAATAATAGTGCGACAAATTCTGCTGATAAAGCAAAGCAAGATGATAATGTTTTGCAATATTTAATCAAAATAGGATTAGCTAAACAAATTAGAAAATAAAAAGGGTCTGTTAATGAAAAAAAATTATTTATTGGTAATAATAGTTTTACTTTGTAACCATTTGCAATCGATTAATCTTTTACTTTTAAAAGGAACCCATGGGATAGTAGCTCCGGATTATTCTCCTGTAATGGGTATGGTGTTTTGGGATTGTGAAATAGCGGAGCAGTGGTATAGAATTTCACCTAAGTATCAGACAGAAGAACATAAAACTTTACTAACTAATGAGTTATTTCAAAAGGTTCTTGATGAATTACATACAATGAAAAATGATTCTACTCAAGATTTGATTTCAGTAATGTATCATATAGCTGGGGGTAGCTTTGCAGTAACAAATGCAGATCAAAATCCTGTAAAGGATTTAAAGCCGCGACATATAGGTCAAATTTTACGATTAATTTCTATATGGAATGATAGAATTGAAAATGCAGATACTTTTAAAAAGTACCAAGAAGCATTAAGTACAGAATTAAAGCTCTTGCAACAAAAAAACAGTAGATTGAATGGAGAAATTAGAGCCTTAAAAAATAGTTCTGACCGTGCTGATGAATTAAAAGAAAAACAAGAAGAATTAGAAAACGGAAAAGCTCGTTCTGAATATTTAAATAAAATAATTACAGCAAAAGATGCCTATACTGTATTAGAGACAGATCTTAAGAATTTATTAATTGGATTTAAAATTCAATATGGTGCAACAGGTAAAGCGTGGTCACGTTTTGCAACATCATTAATTGGATCACTTAAGGAATGTAATGATAACTTGTATGTTAAAAGTAGTACACAAGGCATAATTTTAGGTTATTTATTAGCTACATCAAATACCAGAGAAGATTTACAAGAATACTTTAGAGGATTTTTAAATGACGATTCTTTTAGCTTGAAAGAAGAGCAATATAGCAAGGAAGAAATTGAAACTGCTTTAAGTAAAGTAATTGATGTACAAAATTTTACAGAGCTTGCAGATTGTGTTTCTTTATATTTTTATAAATATCGTTATGCTTCGGCATTGCCTAAAATAGAAGTATATCGTCAGGTAAATTATCGAGGAATTTCTTTTCCTGACTGTATGGATACAACTATTCGTATGCTTACTAATATTGTGACGTATAGCCTTGGTAGCAATACTGTACTTGGAGTCTTGCCTGAGGGATTAAAATTTAATAAGGCTATAGAAAAATTTTATCAGGCTAATGAATTAAATCGGTCGATAGCAGAAATAGGTAATCAATCGGTACATCAAGATTGGATACAGGTTATTTCTAATATTTCTAATTGTATTTATAAGAGTATTGTACATAACGAAAAGAGAATTACATGCGTAGATATTCGTGTTAATGGATTTATTCCAGTGGATATTGAATTTACTGCTAATCAATCGGGAAAAATTCAAATTCAAGATGTTGAATATGAGTCATATGATTTAAAGATTGGCTCTCAGGTATATGTAGTTGCAAAAAAACAGCTAGAGGGCGAAATTTATTTATTGATACCCAAAAGATTAAATCTGGTATGTTGTGAAATAAGACCAAATCTTCGTAATGTAATTACAGCGTTAAATTATATTTTTGATTTAAATTTATATTCATCGATTAATGATATTTTTGAACAAGATTTTATATCAAAAAACTTTGAAAAAATTTGTAAAAAATTTCAATGGAAGACTAATATAGAGTTGAGTTCTTTAGATAAAAATAAAAATTTAATAATACCTATTATAGTTAAAGATAGTAATTTTTGGATTAATATATATACCGATGCTCATGGATATATCTTTAAAGAATATGAAATAAAACAAAAAGTAAGATTAACTAATTATCAAACTGTAGATTCATTTATTAAATCTATGATATTAAGTTCGTCTTTAATGACTTTAGATGAATTAGAATTAATACCTCCTTCATTATTTAAAAATAGTTATATTTCTTTTAGACGATATGCTTTATCAGGATTACTAAATCAAATAAAGTTGAAATATAGACATATGTTAATTCCTCATGAATTAAAAAACTATTTAAAACTTATAGTTATTAAAATTTTAATGCAGGGAAATATTAATTTATTTGAACTTAAATTTTTATTTAATGATGAAAAGTTGATTTTTGAAGATATAGGATTTTCTAAAGATTTTATAAGTTCATTTAGATTTAATTCTGAAGAAATTAATGAACAATTAAAAAAAGCAACAAGATTATTATTACAAGCTGTTGATTATTACGATAGAGGAATGAGAATGAGCGAAGGACTAAACGAACCTTTTGGTATATTATATCGATTTAGTAAATACGGTCTTTTAACTCATAAATCTTTGGATGAAATAGAGGAAACTATCAAGAATGTACTACGTGATGAATATCATAATGATTTTCAGGTAGAAGAATATTGCAATAGTATTATTGATCAATTGCAAGATATAAAAGCTGAAATTAAAAGTTAGGTTTAGTATTTTAAAAAGCCTGCTTTGATTTTTTCAAAGCAGGCTTTTTTTGTTTGAAGGCATACTTGCTTGTTCAGCTAAATTAACTTATTTTTAATAATCTGTTTTATATTATGATAAAATTATTATGAGATTGAAAAAATATAAAAATGAGTTTTTCTTGAAAGTTAAAGAAATAATATTTTTCTCTTTCTTGACCATGGAATGTATTCTTTTTACACTAGAAACAAACTCTATGTTATTATTTTAGCTTTAGGAAAAATTATGAAATTAACAACAGCATTGACGACAAAGTCAGTCTTTGAAGTTGGTGCAAAAAGTATTGCATTTTTTGTGCCGGAAAAATTTAGCTCAAAGGATTTTCAAGCTGATATTAAAAGTTTTGATATCGACGTTGTAGAATTCTTACATGAAAGTAAATTTACAGGTTCCGCTGGTAGTTTTGCAACATTGACCGTTTCAGGAAAAAATAAAAATATTACACATCTTTGTTTTGTGGGTATCGGTTCTAAAGGTACTGATAAAAAGTTTTCATTAGAATCTATGCGCCGCGCTGTTGGTTCTGTAATTAAATTTGGGTTAACTAAGAAATTTGAAACCATGGCACTTGTTTTACCAGAAGCGTCAGATTTTGGTGTAGAAAAAGCTTATTTTGTAGAGCAGATGACCGTGATAACCTACATTGCAAGTTATAAATTTGATAAATATATCACTACTATTAGCAAAAAAGATCGTGAACAGTTATTTGAAGTAGGCTTTGTTGTTGATAGTAAAGATTTAAAAGATGCAAAAGTTGGACATAAGCAAGGTGAAATTATTGGTGAGTCAGTGAATCGTGCTCGTGAATGGGTTGATACTCCGCCAAGTCAGTTAACACCGACAGTACTTGCTGATCATGCAAAAAAATTAGCAAAAGAATATGGTTTGAAGCATACAGTTTTTGTTGAAAAGGAATTACAAAGTATGGGTATGCACGGTCTTGCAGGAGTTTCTGCAGGTTCAGGGCAAGATGCACACTTTGTGATTTTAGAATATAAATCTAAGAAGCCAAAAGCTCCAACGATTGCATTTGTGGGTAAAGGTATCACCTTTGATTCAGGTGGTCTTTCAATTAAGCCAGCAAATTCTATGGAAGATATGAAAGAAGATATGGCAGGTGCAGCATCAGTTATTAATGCAATTGCAGCAGTTGCACAACTTGGTGCTGATGTTAACGTGATAGCCGTTGCTCCAATTACTGAAAATATGCCTGGTTGTCATGCTCAAAAGCCAGGGGACATTGTCACATTTTATAATGGAAAAACTGCAGAAATTAGAAATACTGATGCAGAAGGGCGACTTATTTTGGCAGATGCACTTGCATACACAGCAAAACATTTCAAACCAGATGCTATGATAGATGTTGCAACTTTGACGGGTGCATGTATTTATGCAGTTGGACCATTCTTTTCTGCGCTTTTAAGTGATAACGATGAACTTGCTGAACGTGTACAAGCAGCAGCAAAAACATCAGGGGATAATGTTTGGAGGCTTCCATTTACACCAGATTTTAAAGAAGCAGTAAAATCTCCGATTGCAGATATTCAAAACGTTGGAAATCCATCAATTGCTGCAGGAACAATTACTGCTGCATGGTTCTTGCGTCACTTTACTGAAGATGTTCCATGGGTACATCTTGATATTGCAAGTTCTGCATTTAATGTTCCAAATATTTCTTATTTTGGAAAAGGTGCAACTGGCTCATCAGTAAGACTTTTGATTGAAGTTGCTCGTAACTGGAAAAATAAATAAAGAATAATTTTTTTAATTTTATAATGACTGAGTTTTTTATATTTTAATTAACTCAGTCATTTTTTTATATTATTTATATGATTGTATCAGGAGAGATATAGCGGTTTTATATCGTGTAATATTATAGATCAAAAGATAAATCTTGTTTTTTTGTTTATAAATTTGATATTTGATTTTTAAATAAAGGAGTTTGGTTTATGGGTTATAAAAAAAATATTTTATTTAAAAAATCAATGTTTTTAATAATGGGTGTTGTTTCACTTCATGATAAAACATTGAGCAGTTCTTCTGATATGTCTAGTTTAGGTTTAGGTGAAAGAGTGCTCTCGTCGGAATCTGATTTTGGGCAAGCAGCTGACTCTTCAGTAAATTGGCAAGAAACTGACTCTTCAGTAAATGGGCAAGAAGTTGAATCTAAAGTAAATGGGCAAGAAGTTGAATCTAAAGTAGATGGGCAAGAAGTTGAATCTAAAGTAAATGGGCAAGAAGTTGAATCTAAAGTAGATGTTAGAAGATCAAAAGAAAATCATCAATACTGGAATCTTTATCCAACAAAGAAAAAAATTACTCCAGTATTAAGTAAGTCGAAGCAGAAAGCTTATTTTAAAATATTGGAAAAATTAAGTAGCTTGCCGCGTTATGATGTTAACTCAGAAGAATATAATAATTTTAAAAATTATACTCATGAATTAGTATCGAAGTTAAAGCGAGAAGAAAAAATTTTAGAATTAGTGCATCCTATATATAATACGCTTGACTTTGATTTGGTATTTAAAAAAATTAAAAGTTATCAATTACCTGAAGAATATATTAATAAAATCGATAGTTTTACAAAAAAAGGTAAAAAAGAGTTTGCAAAAATTCTTGATAGTATTGTGTTTTTATAAAATTAATTAAATTTAATTATACGTATTTTAATAGTCCATAACTTTTTGGTTGTGGACTATTTATTTTTAATAACAGGCTTTTTGTAATCTGTCCAAAATAGCATCCCATAATTCAGATTTTGGTGGAAATTCTATAAGTATTTCATCACAATTCATGGTATCTAATGTGTATAATGTTTTATACATTAGGCTGCTATAAACTTCAGGGTTTGAAGATACTTGTATTGCGTAAGGTCTTGATTTGAGAATATCAATGTTTGAATAGTACATACAACCAATTTTTTTAGAATTATTGAGAGGATTAAGTATATATTCAGTGATTTGCTCTGGAGTAAGTAAAATACTTTTTGTGTTAGGTTGATAATGTTTGAGCATATTACCAGGAACACTGATAGAATGTTTTTGTAGGTTTTCTACCTTACATTGTAAAACATTTTCGATCATAGTTTGAGTAATTGGTCCTTGGCGAAGAATTTTTGGGGTTTTATCAACAAGGCTTAATATAGTAGATTCTATTCCTACTTTGCAGGCTCCTCCATCAAGTACTGCGGCAATTTTTCCATTCATGTTATCAAAAACTTGTTGTCCTGTTGTTGCGCTTAATTTTGTATGCGGATTAGCTGATGGAGCAACTAGGCCTGTTTTTAGTTCAGCAATTATTTTTCTTAATGTGTCGTGATTTGGAATTCTTACTGCAACAGTATCAAGTCCTCCCGTAATCAGGCTTGAGATGTCTTTTTTCTTTTTTAGTAGTAATGTTAGGGGCCCAGGCCAAAAATGTTTTTCAAGAATATAAGCTTCTTCTGGGATATCTTCAGCCCAATTTTTTATATTTTCTATAGAATCAATATGGACAATTAAAGGATGATTGGTAGGTCTTCCTTTAGCAATGAAAATTTTTTTAATGGCATCTTCATTTTTTGCATCAGCTGCAAGCCCATATACCGTTTCTGTTGGAATAGCGACTAATTCACCTTTTTGTAGATATTCGATTGCTTTTTGTATATCGGTATTATTTTTTATAGAAAGAAATTCAGTTTTCATAATTATTATTTATTTAAGGATTGCAATAGTTACAATATAATGCTTCAGCTTTTTTATTTTTACTATGTAAATTTTCTGATTTGGGGCATTTTTGTCAACATACAGGAGCAGTTATTCTTATTTATTATTTTTTTATAAAATCCATATCAAATCTTTATTAAGCATATAAAGTTTTTGATCGTAGGGATTAATGCAAGTTATAAATATCCATTCATTTTTAATCAGTTTTTGTAAGTGATCTTGAGAGCTTAGTATTTGGTCTAATAATTCTTTTGGAGCATAGACTAGAACTGATAATCGTATTGGTTGATGATAAGGTTGAGTATCTGTAAGGTAAACTGACTGCATAGGTAAGCCATTCATAAGATCGCTGCCATTTCCTTGCATTACACCTATTTTACCAGTGATATTGTGAGTAATTTTACTTCCGGCTCCAAAAGCAACATTATCTATTGTTGAAAATAAATATTGTGCATTAATCCATTGTCCGACAATCATTGGCCCATTAAGAATCGTTGTTAAAATTCTGCCATCTTCATCAATTTTCCAATCGTATGAATGTAAAAAAGATCTTCCATCTAAATCAGAGTATTGAGTAATATTTCGTGGACCAATAATGAAACTTGCGTTCTGAGCAAGTCCCCATTCTGGCCTTGTTTCGGACCAATTTTGAGATTTTTCGTATACATCTATCGGTTTGTTATATAAATCTAATTTTTTAGATCTAATCTGAGAATATATTTTCTGAGCTTGATCTAAATCTTTTTCTAGTAATGAAATATTTTTTTGTATGGATTCTGAAATATTTTGGTTAAAAATATGTACAGTGTCTGTGGTTGTAATATGTTCTCCTGATACAAAAAAGCTTGTATCAGGAATTATTATTTCATGTTGTTTTAGATATTTGCGAACTTCATTTTTATTAAGAATAGATGCTAATATAAAAGGGTTGATATCTCCTGGTCTGCCAGCGCAAGCTCCGCAGTCTAAGGCGCTATCATAAGCATTATTTTCTGTTTGGCTTGCATGTCCTATTAAAACAATTAATTCTGAAAAGTTTTTTATAAGTCCTATGCTTTTTAGCATATTTAATCCGTATAAGTATTGTTTTTCTGTAGGAATATCTTCAATGTTAATAACTTGATCTAAAATTGATTTATTTGGGTTTATTGCAGTATTAATTTTGAAAAATAATTTAGGGATACATGTTTTGAGGATTAATATTAATCCAGCTATACCACCAAAAGATTCTGCTAAGGCAAAAGAAGTACATATATTATATTTTAATGATTGATATATTTTGATCAGAGACTTTCTAATATATCTTGAGATGGTGTTTAAATTTGATTTTAATTTAATAGAGACTGAGTATTCAGGAGATAGTAATACAGGACAAGATTGATACGTTATATTTAGTTCTTGATCATTGATGGCAATAGGAAGGCCAAAAAATCCAGCAAAGCCATATGTTTCATAGTTTCCTAAGCTTTCAATAGTTTTTCTAAAACCTTCAGAGCGAACATCAATACAAAAAATTAATTGAGCTTTTGTAGTATTATTTGGCTGTGTCTTTTTTTCATTAATTAATGAAAGTGACTGATTGATATCTTTATATAATTTTTCTTGGTAAGTTTTTTCGAATGATTTTATATCATTAAGTAAAGATACATTTTCTTGATTAGATATTTTTGAATCATCATAATCATGTAATAATTCTTTTCCTGTTGAATATAATAAACATATGAAAACTAAGCGTAAAGCAATGTATTCAGTCTTAATGTTATTATTTTCAGAAGAATTAATTTCTTCTGAATTTTTATATTGAATGTATGATGCCCATCCAGGTAGTGTTGTTAGTAGTATTGTCAAAAATTTATCGTAATTAATTTCTGAGATATTTAAATAATTAAGGCATTCTTCTATGATTTCAAGGCTGTTTTGAATATTATTAGATTTTATTTTTGTATAAAAATTTTTGTTGTTTTTATTTACAATAGCTGAATCAAACTCTATAAGTTCATAAATAGCCTTGAAAATGCCTTGTTCTTTTGAAGGCATTTCGATAGTCGCTTGACCTTCATCAAAAAATAATTGAAGCCATTTAATTGTTTGAATATTAACTTCTTTAAGTTGATAAGGAATGCTTTCTTTTTGAAAATAAAACCGAGCCATATTTAAAGCTTGTTCAAAATGAATATCTTCAAAACCTTTTAATGGGTTTACAGCTACCATATTATAGATTGGCCAACAAGGAGCTATTTTTTCCCAGCTTGCTTGTAAGGCTTTTGTAATTTGTTCATTCCTTATAAAATTTTGATTCATTATATTCATAATTTATTATTTATAACTTTGATTATAATCATTTCTGTGTGCTGTTATTGTTTTTGGATCAGCTTGACTCCAATTCAGTAACGTAACGTATATTTTTTTGATAAATCTATATCTTGGCAATAAGTTTTTTAAGTAATTAGAAAATATCATTATCAGCCATAAAAGTACTATTATTACAATTCCAATAATATGAATGGTTTTTAATGGGTATTTTTGAACAATGTTAAGTGGCTTTAGGAAATGTTCAATGGTATAGATAGAGTATCCATATATGAAACCTGAAGCTATTGTTATACTCAGTGCAGTAACGTAACTAATATATATATTTTTTTCTTTGTTATTAATAATGCTTAGGCAAACTTGTATTATTCCAACAAAAGCAACCATAACTATAATTAAGCTTGTTGTATTATATGTAAAGCCTTCTTCGCTTATATATGAAAAAACCATGATTCCTGGAAGACTTATTATTATAGCAGCTAAGAATGATTGAATAGTAGGTGGATACATTAAGTTAATATTTTTTTCTTTAATAATAGATGCTGATCTTAAAAAAAGATACGCTTTAAAAAAACCATGATATAAAATATGAGTTATAGCCGCTGGTATAAGTCCTAATCCAAATTCCATAAACATAAATCCCATTTGTCCAATAGTAGAGCAGGCAAGCATTTTTTTTATATCAGGCTGAATTAGTTTAGACAGACTCCCTAAGCATGCTGTTACAACTCCTACTGCAAAAATACAATCTAATAGAATTGGATTGTTGCTATATAAATTAAAAAATTTTGCTAATAAAAATCCACCACCATTTACTAGCCCTGCATGCATTAAAGCGGATACTGTCGTTGGAGCATTAATGGAATTAATTAACCATCTATGAAAAGGCCATATTGCTGATTGTGTCATAATTCCTATAATCATGAGGATTAATGAAAGAGTCAGGATATTATTAGGATAGATATAATTAGATATAGTATATATAGATGTGGTTTGAGCATGAAAACTAAGGATTGCCATGCTTATTGCGATCATACAAAAACTAAATCCTAAATATTGAGCAGTTATTATTCCTGAAGCACGAGCTGCTTGCCAGTTTGTTTTATGCATTATAAGTTTTATTAATAAATAATTGCTTAATCCCCAAAATAGTAAAAATAATACTATATGATCTAATATGCTGACTAATGAAAGCGATATTATTAAACTAATTATAGTGATCATGTATTTTTCATAACAACTATCACCCTTTAGATATTTAGTTGAAAAAAATAGTATTGATATTCCTACTAAGTTAATAATAGTAAGCATAAGTAGTGATAATTGATTTATATAGAAAATATTTTGTATCATAAAGTTAATATTATTTAGAATTGCAACGTATAAAAAGTATATTATATCATAATATATTGTATTGCATAAATTATGTATTTTGAAAGAGGGTTAGACCTTTCAATTTAATTTTAATTTTTTATTATGTTTCAGATTGTACTGCATTAGCAATTAATCCAATCATGAATAAATTACAAACAAGAGCTGTATTTCCATAAGAAATAAAAGGAAGTCCGATTCCTTTTGTTGGAGCAAGACCGGTTGAAACCATCAGGTTGATAATAAATTGAAGTGTTATTAAAACTGTAATTGCTTGAACCAAAAGAATTGAAAAAGTTTTGGTCAAATTCCATGAGATTTGAAATCCGTACCATAAAAACATAACGCAGAGTGTGATAAAAAAAAGTGATCCAATAAATCCAATTTCTTCAGCCATGATAGCAAAAATAAAGTCTGTATGCTGCATAGGAAGATAAAAATATTTTTGTTGCGATTGTGCAATTCCTGTTCCCCATAGTCCTCCAGATCCAATAGCAATTAATGATTGAATAATTTGAAACCCTGTTCCTTGTGGATCTTGCCAAGGATTTAGGTAAGTAATAATTCGTTGCCATCTATAGGGCTGTAAATAAATTAAAAGAAATGCGAGTGGTGCTGCAACAGCAATCGTTCCTAAAAAATATCGAACAGGAAGATTTGCAATAAAAAGCATGATAAGAGTTGTTGCAAAAAGTGTTGCAAAGCATCCAAAATCAGGTTGTTTTAAAAGGATTCCGCCAATAACACCCAAAATAATTAAAAGAGGTAGTGCTGTTTGTTGCGTTGTTCCTTCGATAATTTTTTTGCGAGATAAAAGTGATGCAAGATAGATTACGAGTGCAACTTTTAAAAGCTCACTAGGCTGAAATATAAAACCTTTAATATTTAACCATCGACTTGATCCGTGCATTTTGTGACTTAATCCACCAATCAAAGGCAGAGCAGATAAAACAGTAGCGCCAAGCAAAGAAAAAAAACTTATATCCTTAAGGGTTTGCAAAGGAAATAAATATCCAATAATGCATGCAATGATACCAAATAGAATTCCAAAAATTTGTTTTTTAACAAAATATAAAGGTTTATTAAGTGTCTCTAATGCAAAATAAGAGCTTGAAGAATATACAAAAATAAGGCCTAAAACAACAAATGAAAATATTATCAGTAAAAACATAGAAAAATCATGTTTTAGTTTTTGATTTGCAAACACAGATCATTACCTTTTTTTAAATTATTGCGATTGAATAATATTTCATATTATTATGCTAACAATATAATTTTTTTTATAAAGGGTAGTTTCATGAAGTTTAAATATATTAGTTTTTTTATATGCTTTAGTATCAACTTTTTTAGCGATATGTTTAGCGCTCAAGCAGCAAAATCAAGTTCTGCTATGTTTTCATTATTAAGTTGGAATATTTTAGGGCCAAATACTCAAGATGTCGATAATTTTTTTCCAATTTATCAAGGATCTAAATATCAAACACCTTATAGTAGATTGGATGATATAGTTGCAGAAATAAAAAAATTAAAAGCACCATATATTTTGTGTCTGCAGGAAATTGATAGAAGAACAGAAAGCGTTTTAGACAAAGAGTTACCAACAATTTCAAATAATTATAAAAAAGTTGGTTATAAGAGCAAGGGTCAGAATGGTGGAGTTATTTTATATGCAAGAACAGATAAATTTCATATTCATACTGCTGCGGAATTAGATTTAGGTAACGGTGGATCTGCTGTTGTAGCAGTGTTGCAATCTAAAACAACACAATCTTTTTTTATAGTTACTTGTCTGCATCTGAGCAGACCCAATGATAATTCAGGCGAGGCTGCAGGAAGAGCTCAGTTAGAGCGATTATTAGCTCATGTTTCTATGTTAGAGCAATCATTGCCTTTGATTAATACATATAGAATTTTTGCAGGGGATTTTAATACAAATTATCCATTATGTATAGGAGCTCAATGGGGACAAAAATATATTAAAGGTACGACTATAGAACTTTTAGAAGCATCAGACCATAACAAGTTGTATCAGTCTGTTTTTAATTATTTTTTAAATGGAGGTACGGTAGAAAAATCTAAAAGCCCGCATGCCCAAGATTACAGCAAGGTTTCTGACCAACAAATGATAGATTATATATTGATTCCAGCTAATTTGATGAAAGTAGAACAGTTTTCTAAAATTATTGGAAATGATCCAAATCAGGCTATTCAAAAACAGGTTCCTTCTGATCATGCGATACTTTATGGAGTATTTTTAGACCCTGTTTTGCAGGTAAGTCCTATTTCTGCTAAGCAATTGCAACAGCAGCAGCCAACTTTGGTGCAGCAAGCAGTTACAGCTATAGATACTTTTGTTTCGGCAGTAGAACAAGATATAAAAAAGGCTACAGAATCGCTTCAACAGGGCTTTGGTGAAGCGATAAAACGACCAATGCAATCAGGTGCAGCTGAAAAAAATAGTGCAAGCGCAATAGCAGCACAAAAAAATCATCCTGCAGCTCATGATGTAGGTGCAGTATCTCGAGCATTAGAGTTAGCGCGAAAAATATAGTAATTTATATGATTTAATTTTGGATAAGCATGATGTTTTTAACAGATAATTTAAATTTTTCACCGCGATCTTGATAGTTTTTAAATTGGTCAAAGCTTGAACCAGCAGGAGAGAATAGTAGAATATCAAAATTTGTATATTGTTTTACAAATTCTTTTAAAACTTCATCAAGAGTTTCAAACGTAAAGTACGTTAGTTGATGCTTGTCACAGAAATGGGCAAGCATCTCTTTTTCTTTACCAAAAATAAAGGGAGTAATGTTTTTTTGCTCAGCAATATATTTCATTAATGTCTCTCGATTTGCTCCTTTACTCATGCCGCCAAGAATGAGAGCAATTTTTTTATTAGTAAAAAGAGTAAGAGCTTGTTTAGTTGATTCTTGGATTGTTGATTTAGAATCATTATAAATAGTAATGTTTTTATAAGTACTAACATATTCAACACGATGTGGTTGCGGCTTATGATCATTAAAATCTAAAGAAGAAAAATTTTGGTTTGCAAGATAAAGAGATGCGATAATAGTTATCCAATTTTGCGGAAAAGTAGTTTTTGGCAAAGTATTAAAGTTTGAAAAAATAGTTTTAGTTTGCCCATGTTCCCAAAGAATTAGATCATTATTTTCAAGATAAAAAGCCGGAATATCTTTGATATTTTCAGGTTTGCTGAGCGAGTAGACAAAAAGCTGTCCTTGATACTTAATAGTTTTGAAGATTTGTTCAAAAAGCTCTTGAGGGACAATTGCTTTTTGATTTTTATTTTGAAATTTTAAAATATTACATTTAGCAGCAAAATATTCATTAATATCTTTATGATGATCTAAATGATTTGGGAAAAAATTGGTCCAAATTGCGATATCAGGTGCAAATTTATTTGCATATTGAAGTTGATAACTTGAAAGTTCAAGAACAACGGTTGTAGGTTGTGGGTTTAAATTTAAAACATCAAGCATTGCAAATCCGATATTTCCAGCAGCAATAGAGTTTGGAATCGATTGAGCTATAAAATCAGTTACTGTTGTTTTTCCCGCTGTTCCTGTGATTGCAATTGTTCTACCGTGATAATTTGGTATAAATAGATCAAGTTCACATAAGAATTTATGACGATACATTTCATAGTCATGTAAAATAATCCCTGGACTTGGAATAATGTAATCATTTTCTTCCAAAAAATTTTGTATAGTTTCAGGTGTTTGGATAATTACTGGCATATCAGAATGTTGCTTTTGATCTAATATTTGTACATAATCTGTGAGTTTCTTTACATAATTAAAAACTGATTGACCTACAACGCCAAATCCCCAGATACCGATTTTTTTATTTTTTAAGTCCATATTGCTTTGCATTTTATTATTAACATGAATATTTTTTAGGGTATCATTTATGTTATTTTTTTAAATAATTTTTATTTAATAATCTGCAATGCATGGTTTTTTATAACTTTTTAAGACATCAGGATACATCGCCCAAGCCAAATAAAATATATTAAACCATTGAAAAATAGGTGTTTTTTTTGCCATACTCGATGTAGAAGTTTATGTTTTAACCAAAAAAGGACCTGTAAAATGAAGAAAATGTGGAGCTCTTACTTGCTGCTTTATGGATTAATCGGCATTTTTGCCAATATTCAAGCGGCTGACTCTGTTAGTGTTAACAAGAGTCGGTCATCATTAGATGAGGTAAATCAAATAATTAAAGAATTACCAAGTAAAGATCTATTGGATGCTATACCGGAGATGAATTCATTATCTCGTTTGGTGATGGGAATGTCAGCGAAGGAATTATCTCCATTAATGAACAAATTGTTGCCAATACTCAGAAAGGCTTCTGATTCAACTTCTTATGCCATTAGATTAAGTGGCGTAGATATTCTTAATAAATTAATAGATGAAAGATTAATGACATTTAACAAAATTAAATATTTGCACTTATCCTTAATATTAGCTTTATATAACGATATAAAATCTCAAAAAGCTATTGATCCAAAGAAAATGGACTTATTATACGATATTGTTATGAAAACACCAGAATACAGCTTGCTATGGGATGATTTAAAAAAATCTGATTTATTATCAACAATACTTACAACAGCAGCTATGAGTAAAAATAAATCTGTTACATCTATGAGCAAAGCTATACTTAATAAATTAAATTCTACAGACGAAGATGATTCGGTTGTAAATTATTCAATGAGCAGGGCCGATAAGTTAATTAAATTAGTATCAAGTGGTATATCAAAAGGATCTACGGATAGCACTTCGAGGCGTGTAATTATTGATAGCATGGATGAATTATCTTTATTGGTTGGGAAAATGGACGTGACAGAATTATCAGAATTACTTGAAAGATTATCATTACTCATTAAAAATGTTTACGAGTTTGGTTATTCTGATCCGATATTAGAAGCAGAGAGCATTTTAAATACATTAATTGCTAAAGGAGTATTAACAGCAAGCACTGTAAGAGATTTATATACTAAAGATAAATTTTCATTACAAGCACTTATACTTTCTTTATATGAAGATAAAAAAAATATTGACGGTAAAAAAATTATATTATTATCTTCATTAATTAATGGACCAGATACAGAAATTGTTATTAAAAATATAGAAAAAAAATTCATTTTATATGTATTAGATGTACTTAAAAGAGCATTTGTCAGCACATCTAGAGATGTTGAAATGTTGGCAAGCAGTATTGCAGGAGCATTAATTAATAGAGGAGAAATTTTTAAAATTAATCCATCTATGTATGATCCGCTTATTAAATTTGTTGGCAATATTATAGCTAAGGGCTTAATAGATTCTATATCTAATAAAAAGAATATAGAACGTGCAGAGATTGAATCGTTATCTAATGTGGTTAAGGAAATGCCAAAGCAGCAGTTGTCGGGATTGGCGCAATCACTCATAGCTGTATTAAATAAAATAAATATAAGAAATGATTCTATATATATCCAAGTAGCTGGAAAAAATATTCTTGATAGCTTAATTAATAAAGAAGTAATAACAGTAAGTATGTTAAAATCATCAGATGATCTGAAAAAAACTTTTCCTGTAACATTATTGTTATTTAGTTTATATATGGATACAGTGAATAATCAGGATATTACGGATAAAAAAATGAATATGTTGCATGGAGTTGTTAATTTTTTACCAAATTCTATTATCAACGAAATCACTAGTCATCCATATTGGGTTAAAGAGATTCTTGAAAAAGCAAGCCAAAGTGCAAATCCTTCTGTTGTCTTAGATGCGATAAGTATTATTAATCTATTTATTAAAACTCATAATTATAATCTTTTAGATTTAAGATTATTCATCATCGTTTTAAGGTATAATCTAAACAAAGGAATCGATTGTGATATTAATGAAATGAATGTATTATATAATTTAATTAAAAGTCCAGAAATGACAGAAAGTTTATTACAAATATCTAAAGGTGAATTATCTATCGTTCTTAATGATGTACGCATGAGAAGTAAGAGTGAATCTGTTAAATCGCTCATAGATGATATTTATAACTTAATTACTAGTAAAACAACTAAATAAGTAATTCGTGATTATTAAAAAAGAAGAGATGAAGTAAATTTCATCTCTTCTTTTTTAATTTGGATTTAAATTTAAGGTATCAAGCATTTTAAAATCAATGTTTTGGGAAGTAATAGCGATTTGAATAGATTAAGCGATAAAATCAGTTTTTGATGAAATTAGTTTAATTACTGCTTCTAAACAAGCAACGGTGAAAATAATAGTATAAAAGTTTTTTTAGTGGCTGATTTGAAACCATTTTTTATCTTTCTTTTAAGATTTATTATTTATAAAGCGTATATTTTTTTTTCGCAGAGAATCAAGTTTCGTTTAAATCTAGTCAAGAAAATCTTTTTTTGGTACTTTATTCTATATATCTTTTAACTTACCTAGAGGTAGTTTGCTATGCATGATGAAACACAAAAATCTGGTTATGGTGATACATTAAATTTACCAAAAACTGATTTTCCCCTTCGTGCGAACTTCAAGCAAGTTGATCAACAGATGCTTGAGCGTTGGGCGCAAGAAAAATTAAGTCAAAAAACATTTGATTGCCATAATGGTCAGCAAAAATTTATTTTGCATGATGGTCCTCCTTATGCAAATGGAAATATTCATTTGGGTCATGCATACAATAAGATTTCAAAAGATATTATTTCCAAAGCAGAGCGTATGTCAGGCAAGCATGTTCCGGTAATTCCAGGATGGGATTGTCATGGACTTCCGATTGAGTTGAAAGTAACTCAAGAGCAACCAGGGTTATCACGTGAAGAGTTAAAGAAAGCATGCCGTGCATATGCGCAAAAATGGATTGAAATTCAGCGAGAAGAGTTTAAAAAACTTGGTATTATGATGCATTGGGATGAACCTTATACCACAATGAGCACGAGCTATGAAGCAGCTATTGTTCGTGGATTTGGTGAATTTTATAAACAAGGATTTATTGAGAAAAAATTAAAGACAGTTCCTTGGTGTGGATCTTGCCAAACAGTTTTGGCAAATGCAGAAATTGAATACGCTGAACGTAAAGATCCATCATTGTATGTTCAATTTCCGATGTCAAGCACCGACGTTACGGAGCTGTTTCCAAAGATAGCAGAAGGTACTATTGTTAGCCTTTTAATATGGACAACTACTCCTTGGACACTTCCACTCAACAGAGCTGTAGTTCTTAAGCCTGGTGCAAAATATTCAGTTGTAAAAATTAATGAAAAATATGTAGTACTTGGCCATGATTTAGTTGCAAAACTTGCTGCAGCGACAAGTATGCAAGCAGATATTATAGCAACGGTGAATGCAGAGGATTTGATAGGCAGACAAGTTTACCATCCATTTGTTGATCAACTTATGGTTCCAGTTATTGGCGATGATTTTGTATCACTTGAAGATGGAACAGCATGCGTTCATAGTGCGCCGGGTTGTGGTCCAGAAGATTACGAAGTAGGGTTAAAAAATAATTTAGAAATTTATTCACCATTGACTCCAGATGGAAAATATTCAACAGAAATTAAGCCGCATGAGCTTGTTGGTATGCCAGTTGTTGATGGACAGATTTGGGTAATAAAAAAATTAGCTGAACTTGATAAAGTTTTATTTAAATCAAGCTTACGTCACCAATATCCACATTGTTGGCGATGTCGCAATGGATTAATTTTTAGAGCAACGAGCCAGTGGTTTTGTAATCTTTCGCAACATAATTTAAAAGATCGTGCACTTGCGGCGATTGAAAAACTTCAGATGTATCCGCAGGCAGGGCGTAATAGATTTTCAGCGACATTGGAAGGGCGTTTGGAATGGTGCTTATCTCGTCAAAGAACTTGGGGTGTTCCAATACCAGCTGTTCATTGTACCAAGTGTGCGCATGTATTTACGAATTTAGAATTAATTGAAAAAACGGCGCAGGGTATTGAAAAAGAAGGTATAGAATTTTGGGATCGTGTGATGGTACATGATCTAGGTAGTTTTAGCTGTCCAAAGTGTCAGAATAATCATGTTGGAAAAGAGTATGATATTTTAGATGTTTGGTTTGAATCAGGGGTAAGTCATTTTGCAGTGCTTTATAATAATCAAGCGCAAGCGTTTCCTGCTGATATGTACCTTGAGGGTAAGGATCAACATCGCGCATGGTTCCAGAGCTCTCTTTTGACAGGTCTTGTTTTAGAAAATTCTGCACCGATGAAAGAAATTTTGACTCATGGATTTACTGTTGATGAACAAGGTAAAAAAATGTCAAAATCTCTTGGTAATGTGGTAACTCCTCAGCAGATTATTGACCAAGTAGGAACTGATGGACTTCGTCTTTGGGTTGCAAGTAGTGATTGTTCAAGTGATCCAATTTATTCAGTAGCCCTTTTGAAAAATATTTCCGAAGTTTATCGTAAGGTTCGTAATACTTCACGATTTTTATTATCGAATTTATATGATTTTGATTATAAACGCGATGTAGTTGCAGTTGAAAAAATGTTTGCTGTTGATCAATATGCTCTAACGCGCTTGCATGAGTTTAATGAAATAATGCAAAATGCGTATAAAGATCGTAATGTTACCGGAGCTTTTCATGCGATGGCGGATTTTTGTTCTAAAGATTTGAGTTCATTTTATTTAGATATTATTAAAGATAGATTGTACGTTGAAAAGTCTGATGGCATTGCGCGACGTAGTGCTCAAACAGTTGTTTATGAAATTTTACAAGTTTTGACGACGACAATTGCTCCAATTTTATCATTTACAGCTGAACAAATTTTTGATCATTATAAAAAAGAGGGTGATGAGTCAATTCATCTTCAGACTTTTGTAAGTACACATGATCTTGATATTGCAGTGAAAAAATTATATTCACCTTCTCTTAAGAATCCATGGAAAGATTTTGGTCAAAAGAATCCTTTTGCATCAGATAGTCCTATGACAGAAATTTTTTATGTATCAGCATGGCATAATTTTATTCAAATTCGTGCTGCTATATTAAAAGCTTTAGAGCGTGCTCGTGAGCAGGGTGAGATTGGGCATTCACTTGATGCGTCTGTTGAGCTGTATGTATCTAATGAATTACTTTCGATTGATATGAAGGATATGATTTCAAAATCAGAGCATCAGAATTTTGAATTGTTTATGAAAGAATTTTGTATTGTATCTCAAGTGAGTTTACAAACTTCATCTTCTGATCTATCGGAGATAGTGCCTGGAATTTTTGTGAAAGTTTCTAAGTCACTTGGTGTTAAGTGTCCTCGCTGTTGGCAGTGGACATTGAGCAAAACACAAGATGGACTTTGTGACCGCTGCGAAGGTGTTTTAAAGAACTAATCTACATTGCAAGACTCAG
The DNA here is from genome assembly GCA_964400275.1 of uncultured Pseudomonadota bacterium. Classification (GTDB taxonomy): domain Bacteria; phylum Babelota; class Babeliae; order Babelales; family Chromulinivoraceae; genus JACPFN01. The sequence goes on along the minus strand of CAYNSS010000002.1, from coordinate 93,334 downwards.
ATTTTTTAAATTTATTTAAGAAATGTTTTTATATGTCTGCTGTATAGTCGATTGTTAAGATTGGCTATACAGCAGATTTTTTTAATTAAATATTAATTGTATTATTCGGAATCAAGTTTGAGTAATAGAAGAGGGCGGTGGTAGGTGTTCACAGGTTGCTTATTGCCTGTCTTTCCTTTGGTAATGACGCTATTGAAATTAAGAAGAAGATTCGATCGCGCTAGATCCCTTGTCTTCGCTTAAGCTTTTTATTTACTTAATCATTGCGTTTTTGTTTCTTTTACTTGTTTTTTTGGTCTATTGCTGACCAGTCACTTGCCTTTACATTGAGCATGATTTGCGCTTGAGAAAGTTATCTTGATTTGAAAGATTATTTTTAAAGAGGGGAAGATATTCCCCGTCGGTGGACAGCGGGCTATACGGGGAATATCTTCCCCTCGCGATTGTAAGTTACAGTATGATTGAAAGAAAGAAAAAAGAAGAAAGAAGGAACAAGGAAGAGTAAAGAGGGAAAGAGGAAATAAGGAATAATGAATAAAGAATAAGGAATAAAGAATGAGGAATTATTATTAATAAATATTAAGAATTAATAATAAGGAAAGATTTTATAACTATAAAATAAGGTATAAAAATAAAATATAAACATAAGGAATTTTGTATTTATCAAAAAGATATTGAGGATTCTTTTAAGAACATATACTAACCAACAAAAAAAGGCCCAGTAAATACTGAGCCTTTTTAGTATTCTTAATAGTTATTGATTATGTAGTAGCTACCTGCTGAGGAATAGCTTGCTGCGCAAGGGCAGAGCTTTTTGATTTACGCTTACTTTTGTGACGAGCTTTATGCTTGAGATCATCAATATGAGAAAGCACGAGATCTATTTTATCACCAATTTCAGTTTTTAAATTGGCTATAAATGATTCATGGTCTTTAGTATAAGTTTTATGTGTCTGTTGAGTATCAGTTGGAGTAGGAATAATATTAGGATCACTTAAAAGTTTTATGTTATTTTGGAATGTGGTGTTCATATTTTGAACTGCTTGATTAAACGCATCCTTGTACTTTTCAAAACGTTGTTCAATACGATCAAGATGTGTTGTTACTTTTTTAACTTCATCAGTTGTCATATCATGAATAGCTGAGTGAATATCTTCACATAAACGAGGAGCAGATTTAAGCTCATGAACAAATTGCTTTTGATCAGTCTTGAGTGTGTTTATAATATTGTTTGAGTAAGGAAGCCACGAAAGAGTATACCAATTATTAAAACCTTCTATATTAGCTGCATATTCAGTTTCTTTTGGAGATGGGCTCTTTGGTGCTGCACCAGCAGGCTTAACCAATTTATTAGTTAACTCTTCATTAAGCGCAGTATACCCACCATTAACTTTTTCATTTAAAAATTTCATGTTGCTATCAGCAGCGTTATTATCATATTTCTCAAAATAACTATCGATAGCTTCTTTGAAATCATCAACAATATTAGTGTCTTGGCTTTTTAACTTTTGATTGATCTGCTGACCTGGTGTTTGACCTTTACTTGTTGGTGTAGAAGAGCCACCAGCTGAACTATTTGTATTTGTATCAGGTTGCCCGCCTTTATAATCGGAATAACCTCCACCTTGTGGATATCCGTACTGATCATAATACTCTGGATAATATCCAGGTTGAAAGCCAGCACCATAATTCTTACCAGAACCTTGTTGTACTGGATATGGGGCCCTTTGAGAAGGATTCGATGATTGAGATGGCTTGCGATTGAGCGCATCTTGAGCATCATTTTGAGCCTTAGTTGTTTTGTCAGCAGCTTCTTTTGCTAATTGTAATGCTTCTGGATCCCACTTTGTTAAAAACTTCTCAAGCTTTGGCATTAAAGTATCAATATACTGATCTAAAATATTTAAAATAGTTTTAGCCTGCTTGAGATATTTGGTTTCTTCTTCTTTGGTTTCAAAGCCAAATGAATCTTCAATGACTAAACTATTATTTTTATCGGTGATCTCCTTTAAAAGATTTTCTAATGATTCAATAAGAAATTTTTCGTCATCAGATAAATCTTTTTTAGATAGCTTTTCAGCAAGACGTGTTATCTTAAGCTGAGCTATTTGACGCTTCATGCTATTGAGCGTTGCTCGATTCTTCCAGCGAGTATCAACTTCTTCCTTGCATGCCTTAGAACTATCAAACTTTTGAAATATTTCATCAAGGCGAGAAAGAATAGAAGTAATAAGAGTTTTAAAGTTTTCAATTGAATTTTCAGATACTTTTTGAATAGGATCAGCGGCAGGTTTTGTAGATTCTCCAGATGGTACCTTAACAGGAGCTTCTTGCTGAAGATGAGGCTCAACCATTTTGGCAATATCGGTAATATCTTGAAAATCTTGCTCTGACATAGAACCAAGAGTTGCTTCAAGAATTTTGTTAAATTCTGCTTGTTCTTCTGGAGTACCGAACTCTTGTAGATCCTTTAAAAACTTTTCAGCTTCTTGAACCTGCTTGATAATATCTTCTTCTGACATTCCTTTAAAAACATCTGCCACCGGTGGCATGCCAGGATATATATCATGAAATATAAAAGAACCTGTAAGAAGAGTGAACAATAAAATCAGTAATTTACTTTTCATGAATTTGAACTCCTCAATAATCCAACTTTTTAAATAAAAATCTATTTACTCTTTATATTAAAAATCTTATCTATATACATACTATCAAATTTTTTAAGACTTAACAGAGCAGGTGGGTATTATGCATTCTATTGTATCGAGCATTATTTTTTCTTTGGCTTTGCTATGGCCTGAATTCAGTATTGTAACTATGGGTAGCTTTTTGATACCATTGTGCTTTAAAAAACAAAAAATATGGGATGGACTATTGTGGGGGACCATAGTTTTTTTGACGTATTGGTTTTGGTTACTCATCTTATTTAAGAAATATTGCGTAGGAATAATTGGATACATATTCTACGTTGCATTTATTGCATGGTGCGCAACTCTATCATCAATATGGCTATATTTTTTTGATAAAGCTCCTGTTGCTGCAACGACCATATTTTTTTGGTTCATTACAAAGTTTTCTATGATAATAACAGGAAGCTTTGAGGGAATGCCCTTAATTAATCCTTTGGTCTTGCTTGCTGATTATCCGATGATTTTATCGCCTTTGCCATGGATAGGGGACATAGGAATGTTTTTAATACTATTTGGCATTCAATCGTGGGCAGCAATTGAAATTAAAAATAAAAATATTAAAAGATTTTTGGGCTATTGCTTAATTCTTCTATCACTACAACTTATTAGTTTTTATTTTCAAGAAGATACATCAAAAAGAATGCCTGGCGTATCGATAATTATTCCTTGGTGGTATCAAAAAGGAGATGGTATGTTTTGCGGCTATCGTTTATCACATGATATCTGCAAAGAGATACATAGTAAAAACTTATTACCTAAAATTATTCTTACTCCAGAATCTACATTCAGTTTCGATTTGGATGAATATAAAAACTTTATACCTATTTGGTGTGAAAGTGCAAACAATGTTCCAATTTTACTTGCAGGACATTATTATAAAAACAAAATGACGCATAACTGCATTTTCTTGTTACATAACAATAAGATTTTATATCAGTATTTTAAACAGCATCGTGTGCCATTTCTTGAAAGAAGCCTATGGTTTGAAAAATTATTATGGTCACCTATTTTATCTTCAGAGCTTATTTTAAATACTCAAGATGAAGATGGTATAGATACCAAGAATAAAGAGGACAGAATACAAATCGAAAACCAATACTATCAACTGTTTCTATGTTCAGAATTTTTCTTTGAAGCTAAACAGGTTTTAGGGCAACCGATTCTTTTGTTATGGAATGATACCTGGCTTTGTTGTGATTATGCAAAGAAATTGGCACAGCTATTTATGAAATATTTTGAAAAAAAATATAGAGTCGATGTTTATCATCTGGCAACTAGTGGTGTAACCAATATAAGTTTTTAAAATATTAAATATTGATTTTGTAAAATCAGAAGTAGTAACCTTTTTTTAAAGTTTTTTATATTTTGATTATTTGATTAAAGGATAAAGAGAATAAAATGAAGACAATAATACGATTATTGATCATAAGTAGCTTTTTGACAAATATTAATGGTTCTGATTGGGCAGAAATTGGTAGCCCTACTGCTATGACTGGAGAGAATGGTATTGATCAAGCAGGTATTTCTGTTGCAATGAGTGCTGATGGAACAAGAGTTGCAGTTGGTGAATCTGCTTGGAGTGGCGGAAGTGAAAATGGGCGTGTGCGCGTCTATCAATATACTGCAGATAATTGGATTGAAATTGGTAGCCCTACTGCTATGACTGGGCAAAATGGTAGTGATGCAGCAGGTACTTCTGTTGCGATGAGTGATGATGGAACAAAAGTTGCCGTTGGCGAATCTTTTTGGAATGGAGGTAACGGACGTGTACGTGTTTATCAATATACCGCAGGTGATTGGATTGAGATTGGTAGCCCTACTGCTATAACTGGACAGAATGGTAGTGATCGAGCAGGTTTTTCTACTGCAATCAGTGATGATGGAACAAATGTTGCCGTTGGCGAATATGGTTGGAGTGGATT
>CAYNSS010000002.1:5248-88622 GCA_964400275.1 uncultured Pseudomonadota bacterium | reverse complement strand
CAATCAGTGATGATGGAACAAATGTTGCCGTTGGCGAATATGGTTGGAGTGGATTGAGCGGGCGTGTACGCGTTTATCAGTATACCGCAGGTGATTGGGTTGAGATTGGTAGCACTACTGCTATGACTGGGCAAAATGGTAATGATCGAGCAGGTACTTCTGTTGCGATAAGTGATGATGGAACAAATGTTGCCGTTGGCGAATATGGTTGGAGTGGATTTAGCGGGCGTGTACGTGCCTATCAATATACCGCAGGTGATTGGATTGAAATTGGTAGCCCTACTGCTATGACTGGGCAGAATGGTGATGATGCAGCAGGTAGATCTGTTGCGATGAGTGATGATGGAACAAAAGTTGCCGTTGGCGAATATGCTTGGAGTGGCGGAAGTGAAAATGGGCGTGTGCGTGTCTATACATTTTTAACTCCTAATAATAAAAATGATAATAATGAATTTTATATTCGAAATAATGATCTTGCAGCTATATGTTATTTTGATATTTCTCATGGAACTAATCCTGGACACAAAACAAATCCTGCTGGCTTAGGACAAGGTGCAGTTTTTACTCCTTATCGTATTGAGGTACGAGGACGTTAGAAGATACTAAAGTCTAAGATTTTAGATCCAACTTGGTTCTTTTTTAGCTTAATGGTATACTTTTGTTCATAGTATGAAATTAACATATTAAATTATCGCAAGGATTTTTATGAAAGTATATTTGCTTAAAGATATTGAAAAGGTTGGAATAGCAGGTGAAATTCTTACAGTAAGTGAAGGGTATGCAAAAAACTTTTTATTTCCTCGTAAATTAGCGCTTGAAGTAACTGGCTCAAATGAACAGTTTTTTCAAAAACGTGCAAAAACTATAGATAATCGCAAACAAGCAATTGAATCAGCATCAAGTATGCTTTCTGAGCAGATCAAAAGTTTAAATCTTATGATCAAGAAAAAAGTTCATGATGATAATAGATTATATGCTTCAATTAATCCATCAGATATCGTAGATCTTCTTGCTGAAAAGAATATTAAAATATCAAAAAGCCAAGTGATTTTTGATAAATCAATTAAAGAAGTTGGATCATATCCTGTAACTATTAAACTTTCATCTAAGCTTCAGCCACAAATGACGCTTAAAGTTGTTGGTTTTACAGAAAATAAGTAAAAACTATCAAAAAGCTAAAGCCTTGCAAAGGTTGCAAGGCTTTACTTGCTTAATACATGAATTTTTTTAAAACAAGTAGGGTTTGAATGCAGTCTCAACCTAATCATTATATGCAACATAAATCACCAGTTCAAAAAGAAACATTGCTTGGCAAAACATTACCCATGAGCCTTGAAGCAGAAAAATCTGTTTTAGGGGCAGTTTTAATGGATGATGAATGCTTTGGGATGCTTGATCAACATTTACAGCCACAAGATTTTTATGTTGTTGCGCATCAGCTTATTTATAAGCATATGCTTGATTTAGTTCGTAGTAATAAACGAATTGATATGATTACGCTTCAAGATGTTTTGCAAAAAGCAGGTGAGCTTACAGCGGTTGGTGATGTAGCCTACTTGATAGGTCTTCAAGAAAACATTCCTGCCTTTGGTATGGTTGAGCAGCATGTTCAGATTATTAAAGCAAAATCTATTTTAAGAAATTTGATTTCATCCTCTGTTGATATTATCACAAGCTGTTATGATCAGAATGATACAGATATAGATGCAGTTATTGATGAAGCAGAAAAAAAAATATTTCAGATCATTCATAATCGAACTAAGCAAAATTTTGTACAGCTTAATATTTGGCTTAAAAAAACTTTTCAGCATCTTTCATCTATTAAAAGCTCAGCTAAAGGAATTACTGGAGTTGCGACTAACTTTAAAAGCTTGGATCGCATGACTTCTGGATTTCAACCTGGTGATTTGGTAATTTTGGCAGCTCGTCCTTCGATGGGTAAAACTTCGTTAGCTTTAAATGTCGCGGTTAATGCAGCTCGATCAGGAGTTGGAGTTGGAATATTTTCACTTGAGATGGCAGCAGAACAATTAACGCTTCGTTTACTTTCAACTGAATCAGGTGTTGATCATCAAAAAATAAGAAATGCTACACTAACTTCCCAGGAGTGGATAGAAATTACGCATGTTGCCGGTGAACTTGCTGACATGAAATTGTTTATTGATGATACTGCCGGGATTAATATTATGGAGCTTCGCGCTAAAGCTCGTCAGCTTAAGGCAAAAAGTGACATAAAGATGCTTGTTGTTGATTATCTTCAGCTTTTACATTCTAGTAGACGTCATGAAAATAGGCACCAAGAGGTTTCTGAAATTTCGCGCTTTTTAAAAGCTCTTGCTAAGGAATTAAGCCTTCCAATTATTGCACTTTCACAGCTTTCTCGTGCTGTTGATAGCCGAATGGACAAACGACCAATGCTTTCTGACCTTCGTGAATCGGGAGCAATCGAGCAGGATGCCGACGTTATTATGTTCTTGTATCGAGATATTGTTTACAACCAAGAAACTGAACATCCTGATCAAGCAGAATTAATTATAGGAAAACAACGTAACGGACCAACAGGAACAGTAAACTTGAGATTTTTGCGAGAATTAACAAAGTTTGAAGATTTTGAGTAAAGTTTGCACCAAGTGAGAATATTTTTTCAGATATTTGGTTGGTTTGAGTTTTCTTTAAAAAAGCCTTATAATTAATAGTAATAGTTACTATTTTAGGGGTCATTATGCAACAAATATTTTTTATTTTTTTATTTATTTTTTCTTCGGTATCCATTTTTTCTTGCGAAACATATAATCAATGCTTGCAAAGGTATCAAGTTGCACGCCAATTAAGCTCTGATTCTCAAAAAAATTTACGACAACATGCAGCGAGTGAAATTGAAAAAGTCTTTACTCACGGATTTTCGAAAGCTGAAGTAAATTCAGCTGATGATAAGAAAATTAAAAATGTCTCTTCTCAAGCTTGCTCGAAAGCTAAAGTTGTTTCAGATAATAAAAAAATAGATAATAAAAAAATTGAAAATTCACTAGAGCAAGTAGGACTTTTTTTTGCAATAGGCAAATCATTTGGTTATTCTTTTGAAGAAGTATATTCTGAATTCGAAAAATCAGATGCTTACAAAAATCTTATTGCTGCTTTTCCAGCTGCCAAAAAACCAGCAGAAAAAAAGAAATTACACGATACGATAGAAAATCTTTGGGAAAAAATGAAAAAGTAATATACGAAAATTATTTTTATTATACTCTTCTTAAAAGCAATTGAATAAGAGGCCTATTTTATATTCGATACAAAAATATATAAAGCCTCTTGGTAAATAGTTTTTGGTTATACTAGAGCATAAAAAGAAGTTCTTAAAAATTTTTTAACAGAAATTATAAGAGAATAATAAATAAGGAGTAAGTAGTGGTAGTATTGGGAGTAGACCCAAGCTTTACGGCAACAGGTTATGCAATTATTAAAAAAGAATTAACCAAACAAGCATTAATTTCCTGTGGTTTTTTACCCTTGCCCGCAAGCAAGCAGATGCATGAGCGGGTTGGCATGTTTTATGACTTTTTTGAAAAGATGGTGACTCAATACCAAGTAACTCATATAGCTCTTGAAACTCCATTTCTTGGTAAAAACGCTCAGACTTTTTTAAAGCTTGGTTATTTAAGAGGAGCACTGCATTTACTTTCTTATAAATATAACCTTCAACTGATTGAGTATTCTCCAAAAGAGATAAAATTAGCAGTTACTGGTTTTGGTGGTGCTCAAAAGGATCAAGTTGCCCGTGTTGTGTATATGCTTTTTCCAGCTCTTGGGGCGCAAAAAAAATATGATGTTACCGATGCTATAGCAATTAGCTTGTGTGGTGTGTGGCAACAAAAATATATTGATTGACAATTTTGTTGTATCATTTGACGCTTTAAATAGTATTGTAATTTTTATATTAAAAAAAGGATAAAATGAAACATACGCTAAGTCTAATATTATTTTTGTATTCTTCATGCTTGTTTTCTGATCAAGAATCAAGATTTTTAGGTTCAATAAGTTCTTATCTTTTATCATTTCAAAAATATTTGGTTAAGTATAATTTTCCAGTTGTTAAACCAAAACAGGAAATACAAGTATCACTTAGCTCTGATTTATCAGATCAAGAACATATTTTTTTAAAAAATAGATTAAAAAAGACTACTAAAACGTTACAAGATGATTTTGGTATTGACGTGCCACTTAAGATAGCATTTTGTTGTAGCGGCGGTGGCAATAGGGCCATGATTGGTATGCTGGGAATGCTTTCTGCTGCAGCTAAAACAAAATTATTAGATGCTACGTTATACTTAGCAGGAGTCTCTGGTTCAACTTGGACAATTATTCCTTATTTTTATCAGCAAGCATGTTTAGGTAAAAATAGTCTACAAGCAGTATCTGATTTGGATACTTATTTTTCTACAGCTTTATCCTCAGGATCTCGCATTTGCTTTGATAATTATTGCTCTATGGCGTTATTACCATTTAATTATTCGGATGATTTCTTTAAAGATCTTGTAAAAAGATATGCTTATGATCAAGACCTTAGTTTAATAAATATTTATGGGCCTTTAATTGCTCATCAAACTTTTGGTTTTTTAGGCGATCAAGCATTGCAAATTAAATGGTCAGATTTAATGAATGATGCGTTACTTGGCAATGCGCCATTACCGATTTGTGCATCCGCTTTCAATGATGCATCAGGTAATTATGGATTTTTTGAAATGTCTCCTTTTGAATCTGGTAATCCTTGCTTAGGATATATACCTACACAATATTTAGGATCAAAATTTACTCATTTAAAGTTAGATCAGCAAGGAATTTGCCCTGAATATCCGATAGCTTTTTACATGGGAGTATATGGATCTGCTTTTGCAATAATCACACAAGATTTGTATTATGCACAATTATCAAAAGATACTTCAATCATAAATCCTTTATTATTCTTATTTGAACCATGCACTGTTAGAAGTTATAATCCTCATGCGATTTGGAATTCAGTTGCTTCATTTTTTATAAAAAATAAAATTGAGAAAATTTTTATTTCTTTATTGCTTGAAAATGCTGCTGATGATTTATATGCTTTTTTTCCAAACTATAATTTTCAGGCCTTAAATAATAATAAGAATTTTGGACTTTTTGATGCCGGAATAGCTTGTAATTTTCCTATAGCGATGTTTATTGATCGACCACAAAGAGAAGTTGATCTTATTATTATGTATGATTCAAATCCAGGAAGCCCAGATGTCGCAACGGTTTATGATTATGCTTTAGAGCATGGAATATCTTTTGATATACAAATGAAAAATTTATCAATTAATGAATTATCTCAGAGTTCAATGTTTGTTTTTAATGATCCTGCTAGCAGAGAATATAATGCTTCAAGCGCGACAATTTTATATTTTCCTACTCAAAGTATTGACATTAGTAATCCTCCTTATACTACATTTAATTTTAAATATGAAATGAATGATTCAGAAAAACTTAAAGAAATTCAAGAAAGAGCATTTATTTCAAACTTTGAACGTATAAAAAATATTATGAAATTACTGACTCAAAGATATAAGAATTGAAAAAATAATGAGGTAGTTAAAAAAAGGAGATTTTTTGTATGAATAAAAAACTACTTATAATGCTTAGCTTAATAAGCATTGCTGCAATCGCAACAGATGATTGCGATTCTTGTTCAAGACAATGCAATGTAGATTGCGCACAAAGTATTAATCTTTGGCAACCACATGCTTTTATGGCATATAGCTCACGTGATATTATGCAAAAAAGAACTTTTTTCACGAATGAATCGCATAGACAAGAAGGCTATCAAGGATTCTTTTCTATAGCTACTGAATATATGCAAAATTTTGGTGAAAAATGTCCTCCTAGCTGCAAAAATTTAGGCGCTCGTCCATTCTGGTCAGGAACAAACACGATGACATACGGTACAAATAATGGTGAATCAAATCTTGACGCATATCAATTTGGTATGGGTAATGTTGACGGACAAGGTACTATTCAGCTTAATGCAAAAGTTCAACACGTTGCAGCAGAGCCTATGTTGTATTTTACAAAAAGAAAAGATGAACGTGGCTTCTTCTTCTCTTTAAAAGCGCCAATTGGTGCAATGTCGGTTACTACTAATTTAACAGAAGTAGTTGCAAACCCAACAAATACTCCAGACTATCAATGGCTTACTTACCCAGCTCCAAATGGTCGTTATCAAACTTTGACTGAAGCATGGCAGTCTGGTGAATTCGATGGTGATCAAGTAAATTCTTCTCGTCATAAATTACTTGTACTTACACAAGGAAGAATCGCTGATTGTAAATTAACTTCAATTCGCATGGGTGATTTGACGGGAGTATTTGGATATAAAGCATGGGCATCAGAAAAAGGATTCTTAGATATCGGAGTTAAAGTAACGTGCCCAACAGGTAATGTTCCTGAAGGTATTTATGTATTAGAACCAATTTTTGGTAGAGCTGGTCACTGGGGTGTTGGTGGTGAAGTAACATTCCATCATAAAGCTTGGGAATCAAAAGAAGGAAATAAAGGTCTTGATATTTGGTTCCAAGGAGATGTAGTACATTTATTCTCAGGAAGAACTCCAAATATGCGTACATTTGACTTGAAAGCTAATGGTGCTGGTTCTAAGTATCTTTTACTTCAACATTATACAGCTGCTAACCCAACAGATGGTGCAGGCGCTATTAATCCAAGCCCAGCAGTAAATCCTTATGGCTATGTAGCTTCATTTGTAACACAAGCAGCAAACGTAACAACAATGCCTGTTAAATCTACTTTTGCAGCAGAAGGTACTGCAGCATTAGCAGTTGATTTATATAAAGACAATTGGAACTTGATGGTTGGTGGCGAAGTATGGGCTCGATCAAAAGAGTGCTTGAAATTAGATTGTTGCAACTTAGTTAAAGAACGTGTTGCAAACTTGAACGAATACGCTGTTTTAGGGCGTCAGATTTCTGAAGATGCAAGCTATATCAATGGTACAGGTACAGGTGCTGGTGTTTTAGGTGGCGCTTCGTTTAATGCTACAAATGCTGCTCCTGGTACTATTTTCTATCTTAACCTTTGCCAACCAGATGCAAAAATTAATGAATCACTTGATCGTGCAACTATTTCAAGCATTGGTGCATCTAGCTTTACAGCATATCCATCATTGAGCGGATCTACTTCTACAGCTTACTATCTTAATTCATCAGCTATTCCAACAGGACTTGCTGATGCGCGTGATCCAAAGAATCGTATTTCAGCTAATTTAAATGAAGCTCTTGATCTTGCTGGTGCTTCTGCAAGCCGTGCACTTACTGGTAAAGTATTTGGTCAACTTGGTTACACTTGGAAAGAACATCATTATACACCAAACCTTGCAGTAATTGGTTCAGCTGAATTTGTAGGTGGTTGCAATAATAATGCAGTTAACCTCTGGTCAGTTGGCGTACAAGGTTCTGTAAACTTTTAATTAAGTTTGTAATTCTTGATCGTTTAAAAACAAATGTGCTACAAAATAAATCTGTAGCACATTTGTTTTTAAGATGAAGGAATAATTTATATTAATTTAGGTAGGGTAATACATTGAAAGTTACCATAAAAAAGGACAAAGAAATGAATAAAAAAATATTATTTTTAGTAAGTGCATTATGCATATTAGAAAATACTATGCATTGCGCTGCTCCACAAAAAAGGCCTTCTGGTAATTCTATTTCTTCTAAAACACGTCCAGGCAAAAAAGATGTTCCTGGAGCAGTAAATCTTTCTAATATTAGTCCTATCATTTCTAAGCAACCAGAACCTTTTAATGTTGCTGCTAATGCTGCTTTAATAACATTAAACTCATATGCTCAAAAAGCAGCGATTTCAGCAGAAAGTCCTTCTAGCCCTCAGCAAGTAAATAGTCCGGCAAATCGTGCTATCATAGATGGCCAAACTGACACAGCACTTACTCTAACCTTAGCAGCTCTTAATGGTGCAACGTATACTTTCACAGGTTTTTCAGGAGCTTTAACTGGAGGATCTTTTTCAAATAATAATGGAACTGGTACTTTCAGTAATGCGTTGGCAACTCAAGATGTTGCAAATACTGTGACAGGAACATTAGTTATTCCAGCAGGTAATTTTGCAGGATCATTTACAGATATTGAACTTACGGGTTCATTTATTATAAATGCTACGGTAACAGGTACCACAGTTGGAGATTATTTTACGGGAACAGATTTTACGGCAGGAAATATTTCAACGGGTAACTTTGATATCATTCTTGTAACACTTCCAGCTGGTACAGTATTTAATATTGTTGATGGGGATCTTGGACCAACAGGAACATTTACAACAACAGCTACAACGTATGCTTATTTAACAGGAGGATTATCAAGCCCTTTAAATATTACGAATGGTAATGTAACTCAAGTTGGAACTGTAGCTGGAACATTTAAGTATTTAGGCGTAGATTTTGCTGGAGGAACATTATCAAACTTAAGCTTTACAGGAGTGTATGCTGCTGGAACTTCACCAGATGCTAATCATTTTAATGCGGCATCTGCAACAGGAACTGTAGAAGATGGAACTTCAATATCTATTACTAAAAGCTTAGCTACTACAAATAATAATAACACTTTATTGATTACCGCTGGTACCTATAATAACGAATTAGTTACAGGATTTAGTGGTATTAATAGCAATAATTTAGGAGCAGGAACTTTTAATACGGCATTTACAGGATTAGATGGTACAACTATAACAATTCCAGGTCCAACTTGTATTCAAGGGGATGTTCTTGGTTCAACACCTGTTCATTTAGAGATAACAGTACTTCCAGTAATTGTTACAGATGCTAACCTTTCAGGAACTATGCAAGCAGGAAGTAATAATCTTATCTTTACTGGAACTCAAATTGTTACTGGAACTATTGCCCAAGATTTTGTTGCAGGTAATTGTCCTTAATAATAAGGTAAAAATTTTGGTAATAAAAAAAGGCCGCATTCAAGCGGCCTTTTCATTTTTTTTGATCTCAAAAATATTTCTGTATAAACAAAATTATTTTCCTGAAAAACTGTTGACTTTATTTTTTTGAATTTCATACAGTGTAAGAGGTTTTTAGGAAAAAGCGAATAAATTTAAGGAGGAAAAAATGGAAAGGGTGAAGCCATCAAGATCATGCGCCGACCCTGAAAAATTTTTTGTACAGGGTGCTCAAAAAGTTAAGATTTTTAATCTTCCATTAACCCATTCAGATATGCTTAACCTTCATTTTATGTTTATGAAACCTGAGCAGCATGTTCTTCATACTCGAGATATAGAGATGGGAAGATCTATAATTTTACAAATTTTAAATTCTTTAAATTATTATCAAAATATTGGATCTTTAACGCGAAGCAGTATAAAAAACAAAGGAACATTAGATATTTTTGCAATGATCCAAAAACATGCACAAGTTTATGGACTCAAGCAAGCAATTAATCAATTTTTTATTGAAAATATTCAACTTGATTTTGTTTGGATAGAACTTACTAAAGAGCTAGTTGTCCAAATGGGACAATCAAACATAGATTATTTTGTTTCTATTATGACACAACATCAATCGATGCCCGTTATTATTTTTCATTATGACAATTAATAGAAATTTTTAAAAGAAAATCTATTGCTTGACCCTCTTAAAGATAGTTCATACACTTATAAAAGTATTATATAATTATCTTGCTTGATAAACTCTAATATAGGGAACTACTTTGAAAAAATTATTTATATTTTGTTTATTGTATATCCAGATGCTTGTAAGTGATGAATATATATATCCTATTGTCAATCTTGATGATACGATCATTCTGATGATGCATCAAAAATCAATTGATGAATTAGAGGTTTTAGCATTCAATACAACTACTAATACAAGCCAAAAACTGCTAAGTTCTTTATATTTTCCTGCACACATAAAACTTTTACCAAATAAGAAGGCTTATAGTTTTCTTGACCGTGGAAGAATCCATATTAAAGAATTTTTAAAAAGAACGCCAAGAGCCCTTGATATTTATCAACCCATCTGCGACATTCAATCAATTCAATGGATCAATGACCATCAAATGATCTTTTCAGCACGATTCAAAAATCATTATAAAATATTTATGTATGATATTCGTGATTCACAGCAACAACTCTATAGCCTATGCTCTTTAACTGATGATATAAATTATATTTTTCCTTGCGCAATTGACCAAGAAAACTTATTTTGTTTATCTCAGCATGATGGTACTGAACTGTACCAAATTACCCAAATAAAAATTAAACCTGTTGCTTGGGATATAGCAGTACATCAAAATTTTAAAGAATCAGATCTGCAGATAATCTCATTGGATCATAAAAAACCATTTTGTTTTTTAAAAATGATAGATAATCAAATAGGGTATGTTATTGAACTTGCGCAGCATAATTTGAAAGACAAAATGTTTAAATTTACAGTCCATAAAATATTTTTAAAAGAGTCTAAATTAGAGCAATTATTTGAGTTTTTCTTGCCAGAGCAGTTTATTATCGGTATGTCAAAAGAAAGATTGTATGAGTCATTGTACCCATTATTACCAAATTATAATGAACACGAAATATACTTTACCAGCTTTGATAAAGAATCTGAAAAATTAAGAATATATGTGTATGAGCTGGATACAAAACTTATTTATTTATATCCAACCCATAAAAATTTACAACATAAACATCTTTTTGCACCGCTCTTAGTACATAACAAAGTACACTTTGGACAAAGTAATTAATTGTACCGATAAGTTGAATCGTCATCACCATCGTTCGCAGCTTCAGAATGTTTAGCTAGAGCAGAATTTGCTCCTACTGCGTTTTCAATAGGAGAAGTAGCTGCCAAAGATGCTGCATTGTTGTTTACTCTATTAACGTTATTAGGTCTATTTACAGGAGCTTTTGCTTTTGGCTTGGCAAGAGGAGAAGTAGCTGGCGAAGATACTACTGATGATAAATGACCCTCTAAGCTTCTGGCAGTATTTAAAGAAGAGTTGCTTTCTACAGAGCTTTGATGAAAAGAACTATCTGCTGGAGCTGCATCTGTTCGCACAGAATTAGTATTGCTTGAAAAAGGAGATTCAAGTACTGAAGGGGTCGAAACTGCACCTGTTCGCACAGGAGTAGTGTTAACTAAATCAGGAGATGGAATTAGTGATGGGGGAGTAGGAGAACTAGCTGCCGCAGCTGCACCTACTTGATCAGAAATACCTGATTTTTTTGTAACCTTTTTAGAAGCTTTAGGAGAGGGATTAGAAGAACTAGCTGCCGAAGCTGCACCTGTTCGCACAGGAGTACCCTTGCCTGAAGAAGTAGATTGATCTTCTAGTCTTGCTTCATTAGCTCTTTTTGCTTTTTGATCTTGTTTATATTTATTTATTATATTTATTTTTAATTCTTCTTCAGCTGCCTGAGTTCTTGCAACTTCTTCTTGAGTTGCAGAACTAGCTGCTGCGGCTGCACCTTCTTGTCCAACGCCTTTGTTTTTATTTGTTCCAAAGTAATGATTAATATATTTTTCTACGTCATCTGAGTCTACAGTAATTGTCTCTGTTTGAATCCCAGAGCCTGTCTTGGATTCAAGGGTATACTCTAATTTATCTTCAATTGTTTTCATAAAATCATTTAATTTTTCTTTCCAATTACCACCATCATGAATAGGGGTAGGAGAATCACTTTGCTCGCTATCTTTAGACTGTTCTTTTTGTTTAGTTTGAATAGGACTACTTGAAGAAGATAAAGCTGCTTGAGCTTCAGTTTTAGTAACAAAGATGTTTTTTACTCCTCTGCTAATTAATTCTGTAGATAGATTTTGATAAGTTATTGCCTTTGGGTTATTTAATTTTAAAAAACTTACAAAATTTATAAACTCTCTGTATTGATCTTGTGTTAAGATACCTTCAAATTGTTTAAATGAGCCATTAGTCGGGAAAAAAGTTTCTATACAACCATTTTCTGTATTATAGCCCATAATTATTTTTAAAGGTACATTATTATTTTGAATTTCAAATTCAAAATTTTCTATTGTTTTCCAAGATTTTTTATTTTGAATAGGCTTATCTGATAAAGCTTCTTTTATTTTTTCCATACAATCATAAATAGACATATTTTTAGGAAAGAATGTGCAGCGTTTTATAAAATAAGAAGGCCTTTCAGGTTCAGGTGAAGCTTCATGAAACACTAATTTTTTAGTTTGATATAAAACAAATCCATCTTGCATATCATATTCATCTGAAGAATCAAAAAGTATAGGTTCTATATATATTTTTTCACATTGATCGGCAGCAGCAGCTGCTGCTGCCCCAATTTCTTTTTGATTAGAAGATTCTGTTTGTCGTGAAGAAGATGGCGCAAGAGCACACATTTTTGCATCTTCTAATCGACAAAAAAGATCTTGATTCTCTTGACCATAATAATGAAGGCCTTTAAATTTTTCTTGTTCTAAGCTTCCTAAGAATACATGTACCAAATGCCAAGCAGCAATTGAATATTGAGTATCCTTATAGGATATTTTCTTAGGAAGACCTTGAAAAAGGTTTTGATATTTATCGTAAAAACGCTTTACTAAAGATATATAATCTATTACAGCTTTATTTCTTTGAATATTGGAAGCAAACGTATAAAGGCTATTATCTAATAATGGATTTCCTAGAAGATCTTCAATTTCTTTTATTATTGCATTTTGTTGTTCATTTTGCAGCAGTTTTTCAGTAGCTTGATTCATGCGTATTCGTTGGTCATTTAGGAAATCATTTGGTGTTTCTGGTTGTTTTGCACTTGCTTTCTGTATATTTTTACGGAATGCTTCTTCTTCTCTCTGTATATTTTTACGGAATGCTTCTTCTTCTTTCTGTATATTTTGACGGAGTGCTGCTTTTGAGACATAGTTTTGATATTTTTTTAAATGCTCAATTTTATCTAGTAAATGACTTAGCTGAATCTGTTCGAATGGAAGTTTTAAAGTGGTCTGTAAATTTAATGCTTCATAAATGTTTTTTAAATAACCCTTAAAAAGATTTATCTTTTGAAAAAAAATTTTTTGTTTCTGAGATAAAGCTGATAATCTTTCTTCATATTTATCTGGTTTATCAGTAGGTTTTTTTAAATCTTCTTCTAACTTTGATATCTCCTTTTTTAGACTTTCGAATTCTAGAGTTAATTCTTGTTTTTTATTATTTATATCAGGATGACTTAATAGTAAATCCTTTAAAGGATTAGCTTCAGTATCGCTATTTTGCTGATTAGCAGTTTCTTCAGAAGAAGAAGGCGTTATTACAAGAGAAAGATTTAATAAAACCAGCATTAAAAGATTTAAGTGCATTTTCTTCATTATAATTCCTTTTTTAAGAATTTAATTAAATGAGCATTTTTTTATAATTGTTTTGCTAATACTCCAAATTCTCCATTATTTTGATAATGACGTAAGTGATAAAAATTATTTAGTGAAGAATCAACAGGTATAACAGTTATTGTTTTACAACCACTTTGACTTGCTAGTTCTTCTAGTTTATTGTGTAAAGTTTGTAAAATATTTTTATCTTTTTTATAACAACAAAACCGAATAGATAAGGGATCTTTATTAGAATTACCCCTTTTAAAGGTTAATAAACCATTTATTGAATTTGAGTTGTCGCGTGTAACGATATAATCAGAATATTTTAAATAAGATTTAAATTGTTCTTGATCAGGGATATCTAAGCCAAATACAAAATCTGATGGCGTTAATTCAGAAAAAGAGTTCCAATCATCTAAGTTATCAATAATATCTAAGAGCTCAGAAAGCTTTTCTTCTTCATCGATATCTAAGAGTTCAGACTGTAAATTTTGAATTGGGAATGGGGGCGGTATAGGCACGCCAAGATTAGTTTGGGTTGGATTATGCAAGGGATGTTTTCTTCTATTTCGTGATTCTTTAAGGTTTTCTTCTTGCTGCCTAAAAGACTCTTGAAGTAATTGGTCATCATCTAAAATAGGGGAGTGATTTCTGTTGAAGACTCTTCTTTGTTGTGATTTTGTGGGTGTTGAACAAGTATTAGAATCTTCAAGTTCTTTGTCTTCTTTGTTAACTACAAAAGCTCTAGTTGTTGCTAGTGTAGCATCGTCTTCTAATAAATCGTCAACTAATTTTATAGAGGCGTTTGTTTGTATGGGAGTACCTGTTTGTGATGGATACGCAACACCGTAATAGACAGATAAAAATAATATTAATATAGCGGTAAACATTTATTAATCCCTAATTTTAAACCCTTGTTTATAAGCATATATATATATTATTTTTTATTCAAGAATTTTTAAAAGCAGTATTTTTAAGTCCGATTAATTCAAATATTTTTAAGTATATTTGGTTGGTTTGATTGGTACGCGTTTTGGGTAGGATTTTGTCATTATGTTACATAATAGGCCTTATGCGTATTGACTATTTTAGAAAAAATAATGACGAAACTCTTGATCGTGAAAAAAATATTTTTTACTGTAATAAAAAATATAAATCTTATAAATCTTAAAAAAAGAGAGTTATTATGATAAAAAATAAAATAGCTTTATTGTTTTTATTAGCTTCTTTTCAAGTAAGCGCAAAGCAATACCTTAGTAGAAACACTGTTTATTATCGCCCTTATATCTCGGCTATGACTGAACTTTTAAGTACTCAAAATGAAGTTGTCCTGGATAAAGAAGACACAAATTATAGATTTTATTTTGATGCTATGACTGATTATAGACAAAATTTTTGCGGTAAGGGATGTCGAGATTTTAATAGTTATGGTTTTTGGTCTGGAAGCAATAAGTTAACCATTGGAAATAATGACGGAAGAGCCGATATAGATGGTTACTATTTAGGATTAGGATATAACTTTAATGTTGATGATAATGGCGTAGCTGGAAAATTAACGTTAAATAATGCTGTACGTCAAGCAGGAGCTAATTTAAAACTTTATTATGAGCATAATAAAAAAGGTTCTGGCTTTTATATGAAATTAGAAGCTCCTATTGTTTCACTTAGCGTTAATTCAAATTTAAATGAAGACCCTGTGGCAAATCCTGATACAGGTACAACTTTTTTAACACAAACAACAAGCGCTGTTGTTGGTAATCCAAGTTCTGTTATTAATTATGCTAATGCTAACTACTTAACACCTCTTGCCTACTCACCTTCAGCTGCTGAATTTTTTATGGGAGGAATTAATTCTTGTACAACAATGAATGGTAACATTAATAAGGCTTTCCGACTAAATAGAGGATTTATAGCTCCTCATAATGAAGTTACTCGAATTGCTGATCTTACAGCTGCTATAGGATATAATTTAGTAACTCAAAATGAAAATAGATTTTCTGTAGGATTTAAATTTAGTGCTCCTACGGGTAATCTTCCGGTAGGTTTTTCAATGGCTGAACCAGTCGCAGGACGAGCTGGTTGTTGGGCACTTGGTGGAGAAACTTATGGACATGTTAAAGTTTGGAGCAATGAAAATAATAAAAGTGCACTTTATATAAATATGCAAGCAGAATGTTATCATTGGCTTGCAAACAGAAGACCAAATTTTAGAGCTTTTGATTTACTTAAAAATGGTCCTGGTTCTAAATATTTATTAGTACAACAATATATTCCTAATTATTTTACCGGATATAATGGCACTACTGATGCTTATACGCTTCAATATATGCCTGGACAATTATTCACTGCTGCCCATATAACAACATTGCCAATACGATCAAAAATTAGCGTAGAAGGTTCTTTTGCTACGCAAATAAAATATGTTCATGATAATAAATGGTCTGTTTCATTAGCAGGTGAACTATTTGGAAGATCTCAAGAAAAAATAAAAATTGATAATATTACTACCCTTGATTTTAAATATGAAACACTTAATAATTATGCAGTTGTTGGTCGTCAAATTGGAACTTATGATATTAATAATAGTGCTAACACAGCTTCTCAACAATTATTTGCTAGTCTTTGTGAACCAAATGCTACGATTAATAAATCTCAAGATCCTATTCAATTAGTTGGATCTGTTGCTACAGTTACAACTCCAGCTGTTCTTCCTGAAGGTATAGCTGATGCTCGTGATCCAAAAAATCGTATCCCTGCTGAATTTGATCAAGCATTAGATATTTGTGGTGCTCAAGTCCCAAGCGTTTTATCAGGTACTGTTTTCTTATCAGCTGAACGTATCTGGGAAAATGTATCACTAACACCAGCCTTTTCTGTCTTTGGTGGTGTTCAAATTAATAACAATAATAGCTTACCTCAAATGTGGGTTGTTGGAATTAATGGAAACATCCAATTTTAAAAGGGGCTCATATGTCTTTTAAATTAAAATTTTTTATTACTCTTTTAATAATGCATAATTATGATATTTCATATGCTGCTCAGGGACCAGTTGGCCTTACAGGTTCTACAGGAGCAACTGGTGCTACGGGAGCAACAGGTTCCACAGGAGCAACTGGTGCTACGGGAGCAACAGGTTCTACAGGAGCAACTGGTGCTACGGGAATAACTGGTTCTATAGGAACAACTGCTTCTGTGGATATACTATGGACAATAATTACAAACCTGGGTGCTTTTTTAAATAAATATGAAGCTTCTAGTATACCTTCTGCTACAGGCTTAACATTTACGGTGAATGCTCCTGGTATAGTCTATAATTATCTATATTCATCAGGTGGTGTTGATTATTATCAAGTTACTAATGATACATCAGCATTAAATACTATTATTAGTTTAATTGAGGGTTCAGATCCATCATTATATGATACTGCTATTATTCCAAATGCTATTGTAAATAGTAATGGAACCCTACAAACTATTGGATATGTTCTAGGATATAAAGGCCAAGGCTATAATCTTTACATACCTGCAACTGGAGCAACTGGTGCTTCAGGAGCTGATGCTTCAACCGGTGCTACAGGTTCACAAGGAGCTCAAGGTGCGCAAGGAGTTCAAGGTTCACAGGGAGCTCAAGGAGCACAAGGTTCACAAGGAGCTCAAGGAACAACAGGAGCAACTGGTGCAACTGGTGCCACGGGTGCAACAGGTGCAACTGGTGCTGATGGTGTATCATTTACAATTACAGGTGCAACAGGAGCAACTGGTGCGACTGGCGCAACAATAGCAACTGCTGCAGCTAACCTATGGATACCAGTAAATTCTTGGGCTACAGGACCAGGTTCAAATAATTATTTTCTTTCCACTGTAGATACAGGACTTGGTGATCATTATAATCTTCTTAATATAACGTTAAATACAACCGGAGATATTGATTCAAGTAGCACTTATGATCAATTTAAAATTAATACAACTGGAATTTATTATATTAATGCTCGAATCACCATTGATACCTTTGATCCTATTTCTGCTCAAGTTATTAGTTTATCTTCAACAAACCTTGGCGCATTAAAATCTATAAATGTCCCTGCGGCAAGTGGTTCTGTTCTTTTACAAGTAGAAATAGCAGGAATTTTTAGCCTATCAGCTAACGATGAATTAAGAATTGTGTCTAATAATACAGCACTACAATATGTTAATCCTATTAGTAGTATTTCTATGATAAAAATTAACTAATATTTAAAAAATTTCAAAAAAGGAATTTGATGCATTTAAAATATAAATTTTTATTACTATTGCTTACTATAAGTAATATTTTTTCCGATGCCCCTGTCTTTGATGATAATCAAGAGACAGATTTAACAACAAACAGAATATCTCCCCTCGTGCTTGCAGCACTTGGTCTTACTAATGCGGATAAAAACAATTCAAAAATAACCGCTATGCTTTTAGCACAACAGCAACAATCATCTTCTATTGTCACTCGAGGACGAATGGGAGCTACTGGAGCTACCGGTGCAACTGGTGCGACCGGCATACAAGGTGCGACTGGTGGACAAGGTGCAACAGGTGCGACTGGGGTACAAGGTTCGACTGGTGGAACTGGTGCAACTGGTTCTCAGCCTGACGCAACATCGATTTCTTATATAATTGGACCAGTTGGCCCTACTGGAGCTACAGGAGCAAATAGCTTAATAACTGGAGCAACTGGTTCTACGGGAGAACAAGGAATAACTGGAGCAACTGGTTCTACGGGAGAACGAGGAATAACTGGAGCAACTGGCAATGCTGGAGCAACTGGTTCTACTGGGACAACTGGAGCACAAGGCGCACAAGGCTCTGCAGGACAAGATGCAACATCCGTAGTTACAGGAATAACTGGCGCAACTGGTGCAACTGGTCCGACTGGACAAGCTTTTGCATTTGAGCCTGCTTATATATTTCTTAAAGCAAAAAAAATAGCGCCAAACGCGACAACTGATTTTAGCGTAGCTTTTGAAACTGGTGACATAAAAAGCAGTAATATAATACAAACAAATATCACTGGTTATTATACTAATACTGGACTATGGACAGAAGTAAGATTGGAAGACCCAGGTTATTTTTATGATATTCAAGTAAATGATACGGGAACTTATTACTTAGAATTTAATTTTCAAAATCTTTCTGGCATAGCAGGACTACCAATAGAATCTCCTGTTACAACTTTATATGCGCGATATGCAAATAATACAGGAGAAAATCCTATTGCTGGTACATCAGTAATTCTTTATTCAGTTAGTAGAGGTGGAGCACGTGTAGAATCTTCTTGTTTATTAGAACTTAATGCTAACCAAATTGTAAATGTTATCATATCCAATAGTGCCATACCATCACAGACAACTAATTTTAATGATGCTAGCCAAAATACTTTAACAATGTTTCGCGTAGCCTAATTGTAAAATAAGGATAATAAAGGAAAAGAACCATGATAAGAAAACACATAATTTTCTGCCTACTTTTTGGCTATACCTATGACTTACTACCATCACAAGGCCCTGTTGGTGCTACTGGTGCTGCTGGTGCAACTGGCCAAACAGGTCTAACCGGTCCTACTGGTGCTACGGGTAATACTGGTGCAACGGGTGCTACAGGTAATACTGGCCCTACAGGTAATAGCGGTATAACCGGAAATATTAAAAGTGGTGTTACTGGTCCAACGGGCAATACTGGATCTGCTGGAACTGCGCCTGCAGGATCAGTTGGTGCTACTGGTGCAACTGGTAATACTGGTGCTACTGGTGCTACTGGTAATACTGGTGCTGTTGGTGTAACTGGCAATACTGGAAACACAGGTCCTACAGGGGCAACAGGTGCAACTGGTAATACAGGAGTTGCAGGTAATGACTTAAGAGGTACAGGGGCAACTGGTGCTACAGGAGCAACTGGTGAAAATGGTATTGTAATTACATCATATGCATCAACGATTCCCGTTGGATTTTCAGGTGATTATATTGCTTTTAGTCAGCAAACAGGAAGCTCTAATATTAGTTTTGTTGCAGCAGGATCAAATTATACCGGAATAACGGTTCAGCAGACAGGCATATATTTTGTATCAGCATATATTCTTATGCAAACAGGAATAGCTACAAAAGTTTTTCAAGTTGCTAAAAATGGAATACTAGACAGTCCAAAAACTCAATTAACTGCTGAAGATAATCGCTGCATTATAGCAGGACTTGTCTCTTTAAATTATGGTGACACAATAGGTATACGAGCTGGTGTTGGTACTACGCCAACTTCTGTAAGTGGAGATAGTAGTAACTTTATAGTAACACTAGTTGGACAATAATAGATTTTTTAAAAAAGGATGTTTCTAAATTATAAGTCACATCCTTTTTTAAAATTATAAAATTGGAATTCCATATCGAATAATATTTCTCCATGAGTCATCTAAATAAATACTACTTTTTTTTAATATTTTTTTTATCTGATGAGCTTTTATGGTATTTCTAGATGGTGATTGTTCAAGTAAATAAGCAATTTGCCCTGTCATTAAAGCAGCAGCCATAGAAGTTCCGCAAACAGGAATATATAAATAATCTGATAACTCTTCTGTCCATATTTGAGTTAATAAATTTTCTCCAGGCATAATAAAATCTACTCCTCCTTGCGTCTGACAAAAATCTGAAATTAAAAATCGATTACCCTCTTTTTTAAAGGAGCCAACGGATATAACAAAAGGACAATTTGCAGGAAACCCAACAGGCTTACCTTGATATCCATAATTTCCAGAAGGTGCTACAACGCATTTGAATTTTTTTAAAATTTTTAAAATTTTTTTATCTAGGGATAGTTCAGGATCAAAATCTATGACTTGAAGCCCAAGATGTAAAATATCAGGATTCATGTTTAATGCTTTTTGCAGTCCTTGATAAAAAATAGATTTTGTTGAACGAGGTTCTTGATTAAATATTGAAATGACTGAAATCTTTGCATTTGGAGTAATTTGTAATATTAAATCCTTTGTAAAATTTGCATGATTTTTTTCTATAAAACTTTTCAGATTGAGCTTTTTTTGCATCAAGTATAAGCGAAGATTTTTATTTTTTTGATAAATTATATCAATCACCCTGCTTTTATCTTCTCGTTGCAAATTTTCAAGCAAATCGAATCTTTTATCGCACATTGAATTTTTTTCTTCAGTCTGGCCATCAATTATTGCTATGTGTATTTTTTTGTGGTTTTGATTCAAAGAATCTTTAATATCAAAAAATTTTAAATGCCAAAAAGGTTCACTGATATTTAAAGCATTATCATTTTTATTTTTTAAAAAAGAAATATTTGAAGTCGCGAAATTTGATATTGTATACAAAGTCAAAAACAACAATTGAATCATGGTAATGTTTTTATAAATCAATTATTAATTAATTTTATTAACATCTCTGATCATACATAACAAATGATTTATTAAAAGTTTTTATTGATCAAGAATAAAGAACTTAGCTAAAGAGTATATTCATACTGTTTGGGGAAAATAAATAAAGTAAAAAAAGGAATAATAGATGTTACAGCTAAGGATAGGTTTTTTACTTTATGAAAATGCTATAATTCACTGAATTTAAATAATTAAAAAGTAGTATAAAAAATATTCCATCGCATTAGCAGAAATGCCAATACGATGGAAAAAAGGAGAGTAGTAATGAAGCCTAGTTTAAATTGAGTCGGGCATTCAGCTAGAAAACTTTTGTTAAATATTTTTTTGCCTAACTCATTATTAATTTTAACATTTCTTGCTTTTCTGTCAAGCGGATTGCCTTATTTTAAGCATCTTTTTTCAAATAGTACTTTTTATAGCGATATCAGCTCTAGATCGGATTTTTCGAATAATTTTTCAAGTTCTGAGTCACAAAAAGGTGCTGTAATTATTATTTGATTCGAACATTTTTTAAAAAAATATACTAATTGTTGTAGTCTTACTTTATCAAAATCCGAGATAAAGTCATCAATTAAAAGTATAGGATAATCCCCTGAACTACCCTTAAAAGTCGCTATAGATAGCTTACAAAGCAGAGAAATCAGTTTTTGTTGCCCTCTTGATGCAAAAATTCGAGCTTTTTTACCTTTAATATGAATAGCTATATCATCCAGATGAGCTCCATATAAAGATCTTTTCAAAAACCTCTCCTGATCAACTAGATGGGTCATTTTTAATGCGAAATCTTCATAACTTTGGTTACAGATCATGTTTTTGGCTTCATATATCAAGTCAACTTCATAAATTCCATTAAAATATTCTTCTAAAAGCTCATTTACAACTTTTTTTATAGTCAAAATAGCCTCTAGGCGTAATTTTTGAATCTTTGTAGTTATTTTCCAAAGGCTATAATTCCAAACCTCTAATTCGGTTAAATCTATGCTTTTGGATGCATTTAAAAGAGAGTTCCTATGAGCTAAAACCTTACGAAATTCTGTATAATCGTCAAAAGCAGCATTATTAATTAAAAGGACTGCTTGATCTATAAAAGACCTTCTTGCTGCTGGATAACCTTTGATAAGGTCTATATCATCTTCTGTAAGTGTTATAACCTGAAAAAATGACATGATTTGTTTGTATGAGGTTACAGCTTTTTGATCTAATTTTATAGATTTTTTGTGTCCAGAATATCCAACCTGAATAGCATGTGCTTCTTTTTCAAAATCATATGATCTATCAAAAGACCCCTTCAAGAAAAAAGATTCCGATTCTGTTTTGATAACATCTGATATAACATGAGCACGAAATGACTTAAAATAACATAAATAATGTATCGCTTCTAAAAGCGATGTTTTACCGATACCATTAGTACCGGTAATAAATGTAATTTGTTTAGAAAAACTAATTTTTTTGTCTTCAAAGCATCTAAAATTTTGAAGTTCAAGCTCACGTAAAAACAAAGCTATCTCTTTTAATTATTATTTTGCGAAACAGGCATAACCAAATATGTTAATTTACAATTATCTGCTTCCGATGCAAAAATAATTGGACGCGTACTTCCCTTTAAAAAACAAGTTACCTGTTCATCTTCAAATGATTGTAATCCTTGCAATAAATAAGGAGAATAAAATCTCATTTCAAGTTTATCAGCAACATCACCTGAGATAGGTAATACTTCTTCAAGGTTACCGACATCACTATTTTTTAAAGAGACTTTTAATGCATTTTTAGTAAAAGTAAAATTAGTTGCTAAAAATTGCCCTGAAAGCATACAAGATGATCGACGTAAAGTTTTTACAAATTCCATTTTACTCATTGTTGCAGGAATAAATGAGTCTCTTTGTAAAATTGACTCATATTTAGGAAATTCATCTGCTAAAAGCCTTGTAAAAAAGTTAAAATGTTCACCAGAAAATACGAGTTGATTATCGCAAACTCCTAAGAAAATAGAAGCATTCTCGCAATTTTCAAGTATCTTTTTTAATTCAAAAATAGCACGGCGTGGGATAAGCCATTTTTTTTCAGTATCTAAAACATATTTATTGGTCGCAATTTGAGCAAGACAATGCCCATCAGTGCTGGTAAGTTTTAATTCCTTAGGAGAAATTTCAAAAAATAGTCCATTAAGCGAAGGTGTTGTATTATTTTGAGGAATTAAAAATGAAACTTTTCCAAGAATTGATGATAAAAACTGAGCATCAATTTGCATCAAGTTTTCAATACGCTCTGGAAGTGGCGGAAACTCTTCTGCATTTTTAATATTAAATGAAACATTAATATGCTCGTTTGCTTTTAACGTCAACTGATTATCATCAAACACGCACTCTATATCCCCTTCCATCTCTTTGACGATGTCAAAGATCTTTTTTCCAGGAACTAAAAATTGAGCTTGCTCTATGCTAGAAGAAACAAGATTACAGCTAAATTGCAAACTAATTTCAAGGTCAGTAGCTTTTAAAATAAGCTCTTTATGAGATATAGAAAAAAGAATAGTTGATGTAGAATTAATCGTCGTTCTTTTTGTACAAATTGGCTGCATAAAAAATAATGTTGCCATTAAATCTTTTTGGGTTATAACAAAAGTATTATTCATGAAGACCTTTCTATACAGATAATAATCTATTTGCATAGTATACAAAAATATAAAATATCTACAAACAAATATCGCGTTAAATCAATTTTTTTCATATAAAAAGTTTGCCTTGGCAAAGCTTTTTAATGTTTTTTCAATCAGTTTATTTCCTGATTGGGTGTTACGTTAAAAATTAACGTCTTGCTTTGCTAAAAGCTTGCGTACAACATTTGAAGGTATTTCTTTAAATCTTTCATGAGCTATAATCATACCGATAATGGTTCTATGATCATTTTCAATTGCATCTTGAAATGCTATAATTAAAGATTTTGTATCTATTTCTTTAAATCTTGGATTTTCTAAAATCATATTACATATATTACTATGACCTTCTCCAGCCGCGTCTAACAAAGCATATTCTAAAGCATCAGATTCTATTTCATCAAGTTTTTGACTTTTTAAAATTATACGAAAAATATTTTCATGCTTCTGTGTAAGATCTTTCGATCGACGGGTAGCAATATCTTTTAAAATATTGCCTATGCTCGATACATTTAATTCATTAAATCTTGAATCTTCAATAATCATTCTAGCAATACCATCATCGCCATGCTCGGCTGCATTTGATAAAGCAGAGCCTAAATAATATAGCTGTATTTCATTAAATCTTTGATTT
The DNA here is from genome assembly GCA_964400275.1 of uncultured Pseudomonadota bacterium. Classification (GTDB taxonomy): domain Bacteria; phylum Babelota; class Babeliae; order Babelales; family Chromulinivoraceae; genus JACPFN01. The sequence goes on along the minus strand of CAYNSS010000002.1, from coordinate 64,543 downwards.
TGCATGATCATACGAGCAACATCTTCATGATTATTATTCATTGTATCTCGTAAAGCAATGCCCAAACAATTAGGACTTATTTCATTAAATTTTGAATTCTCTAGAATCATGCTAACAGGGACCTTTTTGCCAAAGAAAGCTGCTTGCATAAAAAGAGTTCCTAATTTATGAGAACTTAATTTATTTAATTCTTCTTGCGTAAGATTACAATAGTCATCTACTGATGATGAATGTGCAGTTTTTAATAATCCATTAGACAAGATCAATAATAAGACAAATAATTTTACTTTTTTCATTAAATTTTAACAAACGTATTATTTATGAAGAGTTTTTATACAGATAATAATATATTTTATAGTATATCAAAATATAAAAAATCTACAAAATATAACTTTTATCTACAACTTTCATATAAGAATATTTTATTGGTAAAGCTTTTTCGCTTTTTAAATCAATTTATTTCTTGATTGAGCCGTTGTATTAAAAATCAACGTCTTCTTGTGCTAAAATCTCGCGAACAAAAATTGAAGGTATTTCTTTAAATCTTTCATGACCCATAATCATACCAATAATGTATCTATTATTATTTTCAACTGCATAATCAAATAGGCTCATTAAACCGCGTATATTTATTTCTTTAAATCTTGGATGATTCATAATTGTACCAACAATGTTTATATGATTATTTTCAACTGCATTTTCAAATGCTTTAATAAAAAAGCTTATATATATTTTTTTAAATCTTGGATCTTCTAGAATCATATTAACTATATTATAATGACCATTTTTAGCTGCATTTGATAAAGCATCACCTAAAACATCAGGATCTATTTCATTAAATATTGGATCTCTTAGAATCATACGGAAAATATTTTCATGTGTCTGTGTAAAATTGCCTGATTGAAGGTCAGTAATGCTTTGTAAAATAACACCTAAAAAACATTGCGGAATTCTACCAAGCCTTGAATTTTCTAGGATCATGCTGACAATACCTTCATTGCCATTTCGAGCTGCATCCAATAAACCATAGAATAAAAAATTATGTCGTACTTCATTAAATCGTGGGTGATCTAGAATCCTGCGAAGGATCGCTTCATTATTTGTATACCTTAAAACATTTCCTAAACCTTCTGGACTTATTTCATTAAATTTTGGACTATTTAGAATTATGCGAACAATGGTGTTTTCACCATGTCGAATTGCTTGTATTAAAAAATTTTCTAATTTATCAGAGCTTAATTCATTTAAGTCCTCTTGTTTAAAATATAAAACGACATCTGCTTTCGATGAATTTGCAGTTTTTAAAAATCCATTAGGCAATATCAGCAACCAGACAAATAATTTAATTCTTTTCATAAAAATCTCCATTTTTAAACCAATGTAATCGTTATTTTAAAAATTAACGTCTTGTTGTGCTAAAAGCTTACGTACAACAGTTGAAGGTATCTCTTTAAATCTTGGGTGCGCCATAATCATACCAATAATGTATCTATCTTTATCTTTAATTGCTTCTTCAAATAATGTAATTAAAGTGCTTATATTTATCTCACTAAATCTTGGGTTTCTTAGAATCATATCCAATATATTATAATGACCATTTACAGCCGCATCTAATAAAGCATTTTCTAGATCACTAGAATATATCATTTGTGCATTCTCTAGGATCATCCGAAAAATAGCTTCATTGCCTTTTTGAGCTGCAAATGATAAAGCATAGCCTAAAGATTCATTGTTTATCTCTTTTAATCTTGAATTTTCTGTAATCATTCTGACAATACTTTCATTGCCATTTTTAATGGCATTTAATAAACTAAATCCTAATTTAAAAAATTTTATTTCATTAAACCTTGGACTTTGCATAATAATACGAACAATAGGATCTTTTTGATAGCGAGCCGCTATTTCAAAAAGATCATTTAATTCATCAGAACTTAATTCATCTAAGTTTTCAAACCAGTCATTAAATCTTGAGCTCTCTAGGATCATATGAACAATAGCTTTATGGCCATTTTTAGCTGCATTCGATAAAGCAGAGCCTAACCAATTAAAATCTACCTCATTAAATCTTGGATTTTCCATGATCATACGAACCATAGCTTCATTACCATTTTCAGCTGCATTCGATAAAGCAGAGCCTATATAATAAGAATTTATTTCATTAAATCTTGTGCTTTGGATGATCATACGAACAATAGCTTCATTACCATAGGTAACTGCGTGCGTAAAACGACTTTCTAATTCACTAGAACTTAATTGATTTAAATCCTCTTGTCTAAGATTAAAATTGACATCTACTTTCGATGAATTTGCAGTTTTTAAAAATCCATTAGGCAATATTAATAACAAGACAAATAATTTTACTCTTTTCATAAAAATCTCCATTTTTACAATCAATTTATGAATTATATTAAAAATTAACGTCTTGTTTTGCTAAAAGCTCACGTACAACACTTGAAGATATCTCTTTAAATCTCTCATGAGCCATAATCCTACCTATAATGTATCTATTATTATTTTGAACCGCAGCTTTAAATCCTGTCTCTAAAAACCTTATAGGTATTTCCCCAAATCTTTCATTCTCTAGAATCATATTAAATATATTAAAATAACCATTTTTAGCCGCCTCTAATAAAGCATAGCCTAAAGAATCAGAACCTACTTCATTAAATCTTGAATGCGCCATTATCATTTTAACAATATTTTCATAGCCGCCTTCAGCTGCTTTTAATAATACTGTATCTAAAACATAAGAACTTATTTCTCCAAATCTTGGATGCTCCATTATCATTCTAAGAATCTTTTCATGACCTTTTGCAGCTGATTCTTTTAATGCATAGCCTAAATCTTGAGAATCTATTTCTCTAAATCTTGGATGCTCCATTAACATTTGAACAATATTTTCATGACCATTTCGAGCTGACTCTGATAATGCATAGCCTAAAGAATTAGAAGCTACTTCATTAAATCCTGGATGCTCCATTATCATTTTAACAATATCTTCATTGCCATTTCGAGCTGCCTCTGATAATACTTCACCTAAATCATTGCTGTATGATGACTTCCTAGAAGCAGCAGCTGCTGCTGCTTCTGATAAGCCGACTTGCAACAAAAGACAAATATATAATAATTTTTTCATGTCCCCTCCTTTTTATGAAAAACTACCTACTTTAAATAAGTTACCAAAAAAGCCCTAGGATAAGCAATATTTGAATATTTATTTTGTGGACTAAGGGGGGCTTGATCATATAAATCACGCAAATGGCTTATATCAAGTTTTATATAAACCTATGCCGTTCATAACATTGGGACGGATGCTTAGTATAAATTTTAGAACAATAAAAAAGATAAGCGCCTTTAGGTAAAAGCGCTTATCTTTATTTTTAAAATAAGAAATTAATTTATTTTATAATCAACTCTTATCGATTTTACTACATTGATACAAAGTTATTTTCTAAGTATCAAGTTTTTGGTTTGGGATGGATCTGCATATTTTTGATAATAATCTTCCAGCATTTCCATTATATTTCTATGGACATTTCCAGCTGAAGATTTTAATGCTTGATGTAAGTAAAAAGAATCTATTTGTTTAAATCTTGGATTATCCATTATCATTTTAACAATATTTTCACGACCATATTGAGCTGAGTCAACTAATGCCTCACCTAAATGCTCAGAACTTATTTCTTTAAATCTTGGATTATCCATTATCATTTTAAAAATATTTTCACGACCATATCGAGCTGAGTCAACTAATGCCTCACATAAATGCTCAGAACTTATTTCTTTAAATCTTGGATTATCCATTAACATTTTAAAAATATTTTCACGGCGGTATACAGCGGATGACTTTAATGCTCGACCTAAATATTGAGAACTTATTTCTTCAAATCGTGGATTATCCATTAACATTCTAACAGTATTTTCATGACCAAGGCGCAATGAGTATAATAATGCTTCACCTAAATCTTGAGAATCTATTTCTCTAAATCGTGGATTATCCATTATCATTCTAAGAGTATTTTCACGGCCATTTTCAGCTAATTGTTTTAATACATAACCTAATTGATTATGACTTATTTCTCTAAATCGTGGATTATTAATTAACATTTGAACGATATTTTCACGGCCCTTTAAAGCTGAATCTTGTAATGCATTACCTAAATTTTGAGAATCTATTTCTTCAAATCGTGGATTATCCATTATCATTCTAACAATATTCTCATGGCCTTCTTGAGCTGATATTGCTAATGCATAAGCTAAGTCTAGAGGATGTATTTCTTTAAATCTTGGATTATCCATTAACATTTGAACAATATTTTCACGGCCGTATACAGCGGATGACTTTAATGCTCGACCTAAATATTGAGAACTTATTTCTTCAAATCGTGGATTATCCATTAACATTCTAACAATATTGCCATGCCCTTGTTCTGCTGATTTTTCTAATGCATAAGCTAATTTTTGAGAATCTATTTCTTTAAATCTTGGATTCTTCATTATCATTCTAACAATATTGTCATGGCCTTGTTCAGCTGAGCCTAATAATGCGTTAGCTAATGTTTCAGGATTTATTTCTTTAAATCGTGGATTATCCATTAACATTCTAACAATATTTTCATGGCCATATACAGCGGATACCATTAATGCTCCATCTAAATGGTTAGAACTTATTTCTTTAAACCTTGGATTCTCCATTATTTTTTGAAGAATATTTTCATTGCCATTTCGAGCTGAATCTGATAATGCATAACCTAATTCATCATCCGGCGAAACTGTACTGCCTAACAAGTACACATTATGAGAATCTGCTGCTTCTGATAAGCCAACTTGCAACAAAAGACAAATATATAATAATTTTTTCATGAAACCTCCTTTTTATGAAAAACTATCTACTTTAAATAAGTTACCAAAAAAGCCCTAGGATAAGCAATATTTGAAGTTTATTTTGTGGCCTAGGGGGGCTTGATCATATAAATCACGCAAATGGCTTATATCAAGGTCCTATGCCGTTCATAACATTGGGACGGATGCTTAGTATAAGCTTTAGAACAATAATAAAGATAAGCGCCTTTTACGCAAAAACGCTTATCTTTATTTTTAAAATTTGAAATTAATATCTTGTATAACTAACTCTTATCGATTTTAATACATTGATACAAAGTTACTTTCTAAGTATCAAGTTTTTGGTTTGTGATGGATCAGCATATTTTTGATAATAATCTTCAAGCATTTTCATCATATTGTATTCATTAGATAAATCAGCTTCATCTAAAGCATCTTTTAATTGATCCTTTTTGAGTTCTTTAAATCTTGGATTATCCATTATCATTTTAGCAATATTTTTACGGCCATTTCCAGCTGACTCTGAGAATACAAAACTTAAATCATCAGAACTTATTTCTCCAAATCTTGGATTATTCATTATTCTTCTAACAATATTTTCATTATCATTTTCAGCTGAGCCTAATAATGCGTTAGCTAAATAATCAGAACTTATTTCCCGAAATCTTGGATTATTCATTATCATTCTAACCATATTTTCATCACCATTTGCAGCTGATTCTGATAATATAAAACCTAATTCATTAGGACTTATATCTTTAAATCTTGGATTATCCATTATCATTCTAACCATATTTGCATGACCATTTTCAGCTGAGGTTAATAATGCGTTAGCTAAATCATCAGAACTTATTTCTGAAAATCTTGAATTATTCATTATCATTCTAACCATATTTTCATGACCATTTGCAGCTGATTCTAAGAATGCGTTAACTAAATCATCAGAACTTATGTCTTTAAATATTGGATTATTCATTATAAAGGCAACGCTATTTTTATAGTCATTTCTAGCTGAAAAGCTTAAAACTTTACCTAAATGATCAGAACTTACGTCATCAGATTCCAGATAATCCATTATTGTTTCAAGAATCTCTTTATCGCTTTCTTGATTTTTTCGAACTAAATCCGAGCTTAATGTTTGCTTACTAGAAGCAGCAGCTGCTGCACCTTTTAATAGGCATACTTGCAACAAAAAACAAATATATAATAATTTTTTCATGATCCCTCAGACAAATATATATAATAATTTAATGAGTCATTCTTTGTATGAAAAACTCCCTACATTAAACAATGTACCAAAAAAGCTTTATAAAAAGTAATATTATAAGATTTATTTTATGACCTAGGATGATATTGATCATATAAATCACGCAAATGGCTTATATCAAGATGCGTATAAACCTGTACCGTATTAATTTTTTCATGGCCAAGTAAGGTTTGTAATATCCTAAGATTTGCACCTCGTTTAAGCATATGCGTTGCAAGAGAGTGTCTGAGCATATGCGGTGAAACAGAATGAACAAAGCCAGCTTTTTGAGCAATTTCTTTTAAAATTCGCCAAAAGCCTTGTCTGCTCATAGGTTGAGCTTTGCCGTTATAAATTATAGGAAATAAATAATCTGAAGATCGCTGTACTATTTGATTACGCCGAGTAGTTGTACCACTTGTTAGTAAAATTTTATGAACTTGATCAACGTATTTATTTAAAAATTCTTTCATTTCTGTTGGTAAAGGAATAACGCGTTCTTTGCTTCCTTTACCAAGGATTTTAATATAACTTTCTTGAAAATAAATATCGGAAATTTTTAAAGCTATAAGCTCACTTACGCGAAGTCCACAAACATACAACATATAAATCATAAGTTTATTGCGGTGACCTAATGGCGTTATATCCTCAGCGGCTGTTTCTAAAATTTTTTTAATCTGATCTTGTGAAACATGCTTAGGAAGTTGCTTAGAAAGCTTTGGAAATGAAACTCCTTGAGTAAATAAAGCAACATCATGATAGCGATGTAAGTAAGATGATAATGTTTTTAATGTTGATAATTTACGCGAAGAACTTTTTGGAGTAATGCCTGATTGAAGGCGTAAGAACTTTAAGTATTCTTTAATATGTTGATTTGTTATCTGACTGAGCTCTTGAACATCAGTGTAAGTACCTAAATATCTTTCAAACTGGGCAATGTCCCGTTGATAAGCCTGATACGTATTATCAGAAACACGTTTTTCTGATAATAAATAATTAAAAAATTTATTAAGCAACTCTTTCATACTACTACTCCCCTTTTTAACTTTTTACTTAATACGATCTTCCTGCGATTACATCACCAAGTGAAGATTTACCACAGCCAAAACAATTTGTAAGTTCTTTTGAATCAATCATGCAACGAATAGAAGCAGAAACCTCTTTAAGCCTTGCTTCACACGCATGATCTTGGCACCATCCAAGTTGATAAATACCATTATCTTTTTCTAAAGCATCTTTAAAATTTTCAAACTTATCTTGCTTGTGCCACATAGCTTGATAACGCTTTTGAGCTCGATCAAAAAGTTCTTGCTGAATTGAATCAAGTTTATTTTGTGTCCAAGAAGCAATATTTGTAGCTGAAACAGTTTCTTTTTCTTTTGAAAGTCTTGATACAGCAACAACAACGCCAGATGCTATATCGCGTGCACCAATTTCAAAGCGAAGTGGAACACCCTTAAGTTCCCATTCATAAAACTTTGCGCCTGGAGATTGATTTTCATCAGCATCGATTTTGACAGCTATCCCCATAGCTTTTAAATCTTTTTCCATTTGAGTAATAAATTCCAACACTTGATCCTTTGTATCTTTTCTCAATATTGGAACGATCACTACTTGAATTGGCGCAATTTTTGGAGGTAAAATTAATCCGCGCTCATCACCATGGCTTGCAATCACTGCCCCAACAAGCCGAGTTGTTGTACCCCAACTTGTTAAATATGGATATGCAATAACTCCATTTTGATCTTGAAATTTCATATCAAATGCATGAGCAAAGCTCTGCGATAACAAATGAGATGTTCCCATCTGTAAAGCTTTACCATCAATCAAAAATCCTTCAAATGTATAGGTAGCCTCAGCTCCAGGAAACTGTTCATGCTTTGTTTTACGACCTTTAATAACAGGAATAGCTAGATAATTTTGTGCTAAGTTTACGTACTCTTCAAGCATCATAAGAGTTTCTTCTAAAGCTTGCTCTCTTGTTGCATGTGCAGTATGTCCTTCTTGCCAGAAAAATTCTGTTGTTCTTAAAAATGCGCGCGGACGTTTTTCCCAACGGACAACATTTGCCCACTGATTAATTTTTAAAGGTAGATCACGATATGAATGAATCCACTGTGCAAACATATGATGAATCATGGTCTCTGATGTCGGGCGAACTACCAATGGCTCTTCAAGTTCTTTACCGCCAGCATGAGTCACTACTGCAAGCTCAGGAGCAAATCCTTCAACATGTTCAGCTTCTTTTGATAAAAATGATTGAGGAATAAAAAGAGGAAAAAGTGCGTTTTCATGACCAGTTGCCTTAATGCGGGCATCAAGAATAGTTTTAATATTTTCCCAAATCGCGTTTCCATAAGGTCTGATCACTATACATCCACGAACAGGAGCATGATCAGCAAGCTTTGCTTGATAAATAACTTCTTGGTACCATTCTGGAAAATTGGTTGCAATATCTGGCAACTTATTCATGAAAATCCTTTTAGATTTATATTCAATACATAGATATATTCATCTTATCAAAACGATAAAAACAGGCAATTTTATCAAATAATTATCAACAACAGGCTATTATTCTTCTTCTAATGGAACAACAAGAAGCCCTCGTTTTCTCTGTCTTAAGGCATTATTTTGTAAGGCTTTTCCAATAGGAATAGCTACTGAAGCATTATGAATTGTACTGATTGCTTCTTGATCAGGTTTAATGCTAGGTATTAAACCTTTAAAATTTCTAATTGAGCCAGCAACACACATACTAGAAGATTCTATGATTAAAATGTCAAATGGCTTTGATCCTAAGTGATTAGGTATATTTCTAAACAAATGAAAATGATCAGAAAGTTTATTAAGTGATTTGATATAAACTTTTAATTGCTCTATATCTTCTTGCTCTTCTTGAGTTTTTTTTCTTGCTTTTACTCGATCTACAATACGCTGTAGTTCTGCAACACTTTGTACTTCTTTAATACGCTTTGCTTCAATAATACGCTGCAAACAAACAATACGCCTTACTAAAACATGTAGAACTGTATCTCCATCCCTATTTATAACTTTATACCTATTAATATTATTTGAAGTTATAGTATTTATTATTTCTAAATCTTCAATTAAAAGTTCTATGCTAAAAACATCTTCAAAGGGTACATTTTTCTGTTCATTACATAAAGTAACTGCTGCTCCAAAATTATTTATACTAAAACTTATACTTAATAAAAGTATTACTTTTTTCATACAAATCCTTATACTTTTATATATTATTTATATAATAATATAAGTTAGCAATTTTTCATAAAAATCGTTAAGAATTTAAAAAAATATGTATAAAATTTTAACAGTTCTTCTTCTTTTTGTTCCATTTAAAATGATCAAAGCATCCTGGAAGCCACCTCTTCCTGATTCATATAAAAAACCTTTAGCACTTGAAAACCTTGATTGTGATTTAAAAGCACGTCCATTTACTATTATTGATGAGCTTGAAGAACATTTAGAAGATGAAAGACTCGATGAGCAAGAAAAAAAGTTCTTAGATGATTTGCTTGCAAAGCAAAATCGCATCATCGATCAGTATAAAATATTTTATACTGGTTTTATTGCTGAACAAAAAGCACTCGAATTCAATAAATTATTATTAATAAATAATACTATTACAACATTTCGAAGCATTGTTTCAAAAAAAATGCTCGAAGAATTTAAAATTGAAATTGAAAAATTACCTGAATCTAGATTAAAAGTCGAAGCTAAAAAATTACTTGGTTCAGAAAAATATTCTGGACAACGCAGAGATCGTAAATAAATAACTATAGATGAAATAGTAAAAATGCTTTAAATTATTTAGAATGTGTCATATTTTAAAATTTTTTAAAAAATAATTTTTATGAATGATCAAAAAACAACTCTTCATGAACTTAAAGAAATTGCTACAGAACTTGTTTTAGAGCGAGATTGGCAACAGTTTCACACACCAAAAGATTTGAGCATGAATCTATCTGTTGAGGCTAATGAACTTCTTGAAAAATTTTTATGGATAAGCTCAGCATCATCGTTTGAAGAAATTAATAAAAACAGAACAGAAATAGAAGATGAAGTTGGCGATATATTATTTTCAATTCTTCGATTTTGTTCAGTTGCAAACATTGATGCTTCAAGTGCTTTTGCTAAAAAAATTGAAAAAATAAAACTTAAATATCCTATAGAAAAATCTAAAGGAAAATATCAAAAATATACAAAATTGAGTTAAATCAAAGATGAATTTTTTTCATTAATCATTGCTAATATCAACGATCTCAGAACTTCCATTTCTATAAAAGACTGTAGCGATGCTTCCTTTTAATTCAACTCTGTCAATTTGACTTTTTTTATATTGAAAACAATCAGATGCAATTTCAGAATTTTCAGATTCAAAAGGTCCTCTTTTTGCTTGTTCAGTACGTTTATCACTACTCTGAGTTTTAAAATTAGTCCTTTTTTCTGAAGCAGATGTATATAATCCTATCAAACAAAAAAGTAAGATGTTTATTTGTGTTTTCACTTTATACCCTCAAAATATACTAAATCTATTTTTTAATTATGATTGATTATCTTATTCGTAAAAGTTGTATTATTCATCATCGTTTGAAGTATGTTTTGATTATCACTATTAGCATGATTTAATGATAGCCATAAATAATATGGATCTATTTCGCTAAATCTTGGATTATTAATAATTAGCTGAACTATATTCCCATGACCATTAGCAGCAGCATGCATTAATATTTCTCCTAAATATGATTTATTTATTTCATTAAATCTTGAATTATCCATAATCATTTGCATTGCATTTACTTGGCTATTTACAACAGCAGAAGTTAATGCTAAGCCTAAATAGTCTTGATTTATTAGATTAAATCTTACATTATCCATAATCATTTGAATAACATTTATGTAATCTTGAGCTGCTGCGGATATTAAAACATTAGCTAATTCATCGTTACTGACTTGATCAATATTTACCGTAAGATATTGGATAATATCATTTTCTGATGAGTCTGATGATTTTAATAAATTACCTGATACGATACATAAAAAAATATATAAAATTACTCTTTTTTTCATACTACATCCTTTTATAAACGTATTATATACTATAAAAAACCTTCCTGTTAATTCAATATTTAACGCATGATTCTCTTTTAAAAAGAATCTTAATGCAAAAAAAAGGTAAAAGTCTTTATACTTTTAAATGATACGTATCCAAGCCCTAATTTTTTAAAAGGGCCGACTATAAGTGATACAGCTAATAAGATGAAGATAAAATTGATCAATAATCCTTAAATGTTCCATTAAGAAAATGGACTCTAGTAATTGCTCCATTTTGCTCTATTCTTTGAACATTTTTCAATTGATATTGCTTTACTAAATTTTTATGTTGAGAATCTATATTCTTTGGAGTTTCTGATGAAATTATTTTAGCATCACTTTGTTTAGCTTCGTTATTGGATGAAAAAATAAACAAAGAGTAACTTATTAATAAATAAATAAATAAAACTTTTTGCTTACTCATTTTACTTACCCCTCAGCAAAAAAATTATAATTTAAAAATATTTTTTATTTATGGTAAATCCTTTTTTATATAGCCTTGTCGTAACTCTTCCTGATAAAAAATATAAATTCCATATGAAACAATCATTGTTGCTATATAAAAATCTGAGCTTACACTAATTCCTAAAAATAAAAAATCATAGAGTGCTGTAAATAATGGTGTTAAAAATCCAACAAATGCAAGAAGCGTTGCGCTATATTTATGTAAAAAATATCCATAAAGATTATAAAAAATAAAGTTTGCAAATAAGATTATTCCAAAAAACATTACCCAAAAATATATGTTTTGATACCAAAAAGGCATTGGGGATTTTTCAAAATAATGTGCAAACACAAGCGCTTGAGTTCCACCCATAATCATAGCAAAGCCATTTACTTGAAACGCAGTATATCCGCGCTGTAAAAGTTTTTTAAATAATATCCATCCAAGAGAAGAAGAAACTACCGAAACTAAAAGTAAAAAGAAGCTTCCATTTAAGTCCGTATAACACATAAAGCTATCACGTGGTAGCATATACCATACTCCAATCAAGCATATAGCAAAACCAGACCACTTTTTAGGAGTCATGTATTGACCAAATAAAAGATAAGAAAAAAGAGCCGTAAGGCAAGGTGTTAAATTATACATCAAGGCTGCGCATGATGGTGTTATATTTTCAAGAGCTATAAATTCTGTTGTGTAAGGTATAAAAATATGAATTACAGAAAGAAATATAAAAAATAATAGATCTTTTTTTGCAATCAGGATTTTACGACCTAAAAAAAACTGTACCCCTAAAATAATTGTTCCTGCAACTACCATACGAAGTCCAATTAAAAATATAGGCGGTAAAAAAGAAAGAAGTATTTTACCAATCGTAAATGTGACTGCAACAATTGCATATAAAACTAAAATCTCTATCATGCATGCCTCTTAGAAGGTTTATCCTCTTTGAGTTCTTCAAAATAGAAAATAATAAGACCTAAGAAAACTCCTGCTGAGCATGCAAAAAATTCCCAAGTTAATGGTTCGCCAAGAACAAAATATGCAAAAACTGCACTAATAATAGGCATAACAAATGAAAATAGAATTACAAATGTTGCACTATGAACTGTCAATAGGTATGAATTATAATTATATGCTAATAAGTTCTGAAGAAGCATCATAAGAGCCATATACCAAACAAATTCAGAGATGTAGCCTGGTAAAACATATGGATGAGCTTCGCTGTAATAAGATTGAATAAAGCATAATATTCCGCCAATAATTAAGCTTGCCCCATTTAAAAAATATGAACTAAAATCTGATCTAATTTCCATAAGATACTTCATAAGTACCCAACCATATGCTGTTGCAGCTGCAGCCACAATCATAACGATTTCAGCTATAGAAAAAAAACCAATTTTATAGGTTGAATCTACAATATCAAGTGACGTTTCATCAACGAGCAATGGTGTAATAGAAATACAAGCAACAATCATTCCTAATATTTTTTTCCAAGTAAACTTCTCTTTAAACATAAAGTGTGAAAAGAAAAGTGAAAAAAATGGGCTTAGGTTATATATAAATGCTACTTTACCAGCTGATAAATACTGTAAACTCCATGCTTCATTGGCATTAGTTAAATAGACATTGAAGAATCCTAATAAAAATATATACCAAATATGATATCTGGTAATTGTTGAGAAACGTACCGGTTTAGACCAAAGTTTATATAGAAAAAATGAACAAATTCCCGCAAATACCATCCGGAATCCGGTCATAAATATTGGCTTAGAAAAAAGAAGTGCTTCTTTACTGAATACAAAAACAACACCATACAATGCATACAACAAAATAATTTGTAGCATATATTCCCCATCTCTTTTTAGGTTAAGCTGCGTTTAAATCTTCATCTATTATTTTAACTCTATTAATTTGGATTGCTTTACCAGTTGCAGTATCAATTTCAACCCAAACCCCTGTCATAATAACAGGAGGTTGGGTTTCAACTATAAACTTATTAGGCATTTGCGTTTTAAATCGCTCAATCATCGCATCTTTTTTCATTCCAATTGATGAATTAAGTGATCCTGTCATACCAAGGTCAGTAATATATGCAGTGCCTAACGGCAAAATGCGTTCATCTGCTGTTTGTACATGAGTATGAGTTCCTACAACAGTACTTACTCTGCCGTCTACATAATATCCTAAGCAAATTTTTTCAGCTGTTGCCTCTGCATGTATATCAATAATAATAATTTTTGTTCTGTGTTTCAAATAATTTAAAATAGTATCTAAGGCAAGAAAAGGACAATCTAAATGTTCCCTCATGAATACACGACCTTGAACATTTACAACTGCTATTTCTATTCCATTACAATTAAATGTTGTAACACCACTTCCTGGACAACCCGCAGGAAAGTTTGCTGGACGAATAATGTTATTATGATTTCTCATATATTCATAAATATCATTATTATCCCAAACATGATTTCCTGTGGTAACTACATCAACCCCATTGTGTTTAAAGGATTGCATAATTCTAGAGCTAATACCACGACCATTTTGATTACTGTTTTCTCCATTAACAATGGTAGCGTCAATTTGAAACTGATTTTGTAAATTTTTTAAATGTTTCTGAATCATCATGCAGCCAATATTGCCAACAACATCGCCAATAATTAAAACTCGTATGCTCTTTTTCATCTATTTACCTTGCGTATTCAATAACGCGTTTTTCTCTAATTACGTTTACTTTAATTTGTCCAGGGAAATTCATCTCTTTTTCAATTGTTTTTGCTACTTCACGTGCAAGATTTTTTGCATCATCATCAGTCATATTATCTTCTTGAATAATAATTCTAATTTCTCTGCCAGCTTGAAGTGCATATGCCTTCTTAACTCCTTCAAAGGAATAAGCTATTTCTTCTAATTTTTCTAGTTTTTTAATATATGCTGCGAATGTTTCACGACGTGCTCCTGGACGCGATGCTGAAATAGTATCCGCTATCACAATAATTGGAGCATAAATAGAAGTAAATGGGACCTCTTCATGGTGAGCAGCGATAGCATTTACCACAATGTCAGATTCGCCACAACGCTTTGCAATTTCTGCACCGATTTGAGCATGCGGTCCTTCAACTTCTGCTGTTACAGCTTTACCAATATCATGCAAAAGACCTGCTCGGAGTGCAATGTTACCATCAAGGCCAAGTTCTTCTGCTATCATGCGAGCAAAAAGTGCCGTTTCTTTACAATGTTGTAAAACGTTTTGAGAATAACTCGTTCTAAAGAATAATTTTCCTAAATAAGTTACGATTTCTGAATGAATTCCTTGTAAATTAAACTCTAAAACAGCTTTTTTACCATACTCTTGTATCAACTCATCAATTTCAGATTCGCATTTTGCAACAGTTTCTTCGATTCTTGTTGGATTAATTCTTCCATCTTGAATAAGTTTTTCAAGGCTGCGTTTTGCAACTTCACGTCTAATTGGATTAAAACCAGAGATAGTAATTATTTCTGAACTATCATCGATTACAAATTCCATTCCTGTTGCCATTTCAAGGGACTTAATATTTCGGCCCTCTTTTCCAATGATACGACCTTTCATATCCTCGTTTGGCAATTGAACTGATCCTGAAGTTGCAGCTGGAACTTCATCAGCTGTATAACGTTGCATCGCTGCAATAGTAATTTCTGCAGCTTTAATTTTCGCTCCATCGCGAGCTTCTTCTTCAATTTTTTGAATCCATTTTTCAGCGCCATGAACTACTTCAGCTTCAAGAGTCTTGAGCAATGTTTCTTTTGCTTTCTCTCTATTCATACCGCTTAGCTGTTCAAGCTTTACAATTAAATCTTCATAAATTATTTTTAATTTTGCTTCATTTGCGCGAAGATTGTCATTCATTTTCAATATGTCGCGTTCTTTTTGCTGAAGCTCATGACGAATATCATCAATACGTTGCTCTTTTTTTCCAAGAACTTCATATTTTTGATTCAACTGTTCTCGTTTCTGATCAAGATCCATTCGATCTCGCTTAAGTTCTAATTCAAATTCTTTGCGACGCTTATAAAGTTCATCTTTAATCTTTAAATAAGCTTCTTTTTTTTCATGTTCAATTACTTGGCGAACTGATTCCATTTTTTCTTTTGATTGATTCAAAGCTAATTCAGCTTGAAACATTTTCTTTTGGGCATAAAAGAAAACCAAAGCCCCTACGACTATTAAGCCAATTCCGGCTATAAGCACCATTAATTCTATCATTTCAAATTTCCTTACAAGTATTCACTCAATATTAAATTTATGGTGTTGTGATACCATAAACCCCTCAAATATAAAGTGTCACGCTTTATTATAATTTAATAACCTAAAATAAGCCTTGAAATGCTATAACACCTCAAGGCTTATATTGTAACTTCTTTATAAAAACTTAAAGCAAAGATGATCTTTCTTCATCTAAAAGCATCATAATTTTTTCTAGGTGACGTTGATCTTTTTCTATCTGTCCCTGAAGTTCTAATAACTCTTGGGTAACTCGAAGCGCCGCAAGCACTGCAACATGCTTACTATCCAAAGCACCAGAAGATTTTAATGAAATCTCTTTCATATAATTATCAACCGTATTTACAACACTTGCTACAAACTTTTCATTTTCGTCGCTTGTTATTGAATACAATTCACCAAATATACGTGCTTTATATTTTTTTATTTCAACGCTCATTACTTATCATTTACCTCAATTAAAGAATCTATGCTGTGCAATAAATTATCTACAACCATTTTTGTCATCATTTTTTCTTGGCTTAACTCTTCTAAGCTCTTCGTTTCTGCAACAAGTGAGCTTTCAAAGGCTTTAACCTGACTCTGCAAGTCTTTATTTTTATCCTTTAGAGTCATATTTTCTGACTTCAATGACTTGATCATATCTATCATATGAACAACTTTTTCTTCAAGTAGATGCAAACTATCGTTTTGTTTTTGAACTTGACTTTGTTTGCCTTTAACTGGTGTAGCTTCCATAAAAACTCCTTTTCTTAGAAAACCTTAAACCAAATTACTGCAACAAATGTAATATTGGCTCTCTACTTTCGTCAAGCTTCGAGCCAAAAAAAACATTTAATGCTTTAGCTACGGACAGTTTCAACAACTTTTGTGAAAACTGTCGGTTCAAAGATAGCAATTTGACTTAACATCTTTCTATTCAATCGAACGTCAGCTTTTTTAAGCGCATGGATAAATTTGCTATATGAAATTCCATGTGATTTTACAGCTGCACTGATTCGAGTAATGAAAAGAGCGCGCATATCTCGCTTGAACATTTTTCTGCTTTTGAAAGCATATGATAATGCTCGAAGCCAAGTTTCCTTAGCACGTCTAAAAACATTTTTACGTTGACCCCAATAGCCTTTCGTCTCTTTAAACAAACGTTTATGACGAAGACGGGTTGTTTTTCCAGCTTTAATTCTTGACATAATAATCCCTACCTATCTTATGAATTTGGCAAAAGACGAGCGATGCTACGCTCATTGCTTTTACTTACTATTCCGCCTCTGCGCATATTTCTTTTACGTTTCGTTGTTTTTTTTGTTAACAAGTGACGTTTAGAAGCACAAGCGTATTTGAACTTGTTCTTTAATTTTTTAAATCTTTTTTTTGCCCCTGAGTGGGTTTTCATTTTTGGCATAGTAAAAAACCTTGTTTTATTTTTTTGCTTTCAAATAATAAATCTTTGACCAAAATCTACCGGTAGATGCATCTTTTTCATGAGCTAAGTCAACTAGACCTCGTTCAATTAAAGCTTTATCAACACGATCAAAAAAAACATTTCCTAGTGTATGCATCGATTCAATCTCACGACCACTAAAAACAAGCGTAACCTTAAGTTTATGGCCTTCTTTTAAGAAGCCCACTGACTGATTAAGCTTAGTCTGGAAATCATGTTCACCAATTTTTGGCTTCATTTTTATTTCTTTGACCTTGATTACCTTTTGCTTCTTTTTACCCTCAGCCATTTTTTTCTTTTTTATATACAAACTTTTGCCAAAATCCATGATTTTGACAAGAGGGATCTCGTCTTGATCAGATAACAGCACAAGATCCAATTCCTTCTGCCGAGCTAAATTTAACGCAGCATCACGGATCATAATCCCTAAGTTCTCACCTTCCTCAGATATAACTCTGAGTTTATGTGCTTTTATTTGTTCATTAATTAATTGAGTTTCTGTTTTGTTCTTCAAAGTCTATAAAACCTTATATTATGCTTTCAACATCACTTCTTTTACTTGAGCAGTAAGTTTTTCTGCAAAAGCTTTATTTTCTTTTAATAATTGATATGCCTGATCTCTTCCCTGTGCAAAATTCTTGTCTTCATATGATAGCCATGCACCGTTTTTCGTCACAAGGCCATATTCTAAAGCTAAATCAAGTAAATCAAGCTCAGGAGAAATTCCTACATCAAACAACAAGTCAACTTCTGTCACTTTGAATGGTGGAGCTACTTTGTTTTTTACAGCTTTCACAGCAACTCTATTTCCAAAATGCAAGTCGTCTTTTTTAAGAGATGCGATTCTTCTGACATCAAGACGAAGTGAAGCGTAAAACTTCAAAGCTTTACCACCTGTTGTTGTTTCCTTAGGACCAAACATAACACCACTGTTAATTGTTTGACGAACCTGATTGATAAAAATCAAAACAGTTTTCGACTTATGAACAATAGCTGTCAATTTTCTTAAAGCTTGAGACATTAGTCGAGCCTGAAGACCAACATGAGAATCACCCATATCGCCTTCAAGTTCAGCACGAGGCACCAAAGCGGCTACTGAATCTACTACGACAACATCTATTGCTCCTGAACGAATAAGCATTTCAGCAATCTCTAAAGCCTGTTCACCACAATCTGGCTGGGATATAATCAAATCATCGATATTTACACCCAACTTTACAGCATATGCTGGATCTAAAGCATGCTCAGCATCAATAAAGGCACAAATCCCACCTGATTTTTGAGCTTCTCTTATAGCATGCAAAGCAAGCGTTGTTTTACCAGATGACTCTGGTCCGAAAATCTCAATAATCCTACCAGTTGGATAACCGCCAACACCAATAACTTTATCAATTTGCAAAGATCCTGAAGGAATAGCAGCTATCTTGTTTTTAGGCTGTTCGCCCAACAACATAACTGACCCTTTCCCATATTGCTTTTCAATTTGGGAAAAAGTAACTTCAAGAGCTTTTCGCTTCGATTCTTGAATATTTGGCTCTGGATGCTTCTGAGCCACTTTTTCTTTCATTTTTTATACTTCTTTTGTAGTTTGTAAAAGTTCGTTTTTGATTTCTATCTTATTTCTAAGTTTAGCAATTCTATATAAAGAAGCAACAAAGCCTTCCTTATAAATATAAGTTTTTGCATAAATTATCATTTTTTTAGCCTGATCTTTCTCCTGATCACTAATTTTAACAGGCTGAACGCTGTCAAGTCTCATTAAAATAGCATCAGTTGAGGTAGTAACAATCGCTAAAGAACCAGGGTAAGAAAGACCTTTAATTTGAGCCGCTACCTCATGCTCTTTTAAAAGAGGGCTTTGTTCTATTTTACCATTGTTATACTTAAAAGAAGCTTTATTTATTGTAGCTTCATATTTTGCTGCCACAGCTACAAAAGAATCATTCTGAGCCTCTTTAAATGCTCTATTAACATAATCTTGAGCCATTTTTTTTCCTTTATTTTCAAAATATAAAGGAAGCAGCTTAGTCTTTACTTCTTCAAGAGCTGGCGTAACACTTTTTTCAATTTTATCACAAAATAAAATGACGCCTTTTTCTTTATCGAAATATTGAGTATATCGACCCTGTTCTACGCGGAATAATTGAGTAAAATCAATTCCTGCTTTTCGGTCTGTCATATTAATTTCTTCTAGAGAACCATGATACTTTTTAACAAAGTCATTAAGAAGCTCTGGCTTATATTTTGCATTCGCTATAACACGAGCTGCATCTTGAGCGAATCGCTTCTTGAACTTTTCAGCACCAAGCTTTTCTTTAATTTCATTTTTTACCGCAGCAAGCTCTTTATATGAAGCAGGAACTTTTTTAACGCGCTGAATTAATTCGTATCCTCTTTGTGTTTTAACAGGAACAGAAATTTGTCCGTCTATTGCTAAAAACTCAAACGCTGTATCTGAAACAACTTTATCCATTTTTTTATCATCGCGTACAAAAAGCTCTGATAAGCCACCTTTTGATGCTGCTGTTTTATCTTCAGAAAGTTTTTTAACAAGTTCTTCAAATTTTGAAGGCTCTTTGTCAGCTTGTTCTTTAATTTCTTGGATACGCGCACGAGCTTCTGATTCTCTGCCTGGTTCAATATTAATCAAAAGTTGACGAACCTGCATTTGCGCCGGAGCAACAACATACATAGATGCTTTATTTTTATCATAAAAGTTTTTTGCTTCGGCATCAGAAATTACCTGAACAAAATCTTTTTGCACGAATACCCATTTTTTACCAGAGCGACGTTCAGCTGTTTTAAACTTCTCAATAACTTCAGGCTTTTTGTAAAATTTTAATAAAGCACTATCAGTTACATTCTCTGAGCGAGCTTTCTGATTAAATTTTTGATACGGAAGCATAAAGTATGAGTATTCTTTATCTGCAAACTGCGCGTTGTATTCAAGTTCTTGTTCAAACTTTGGAATATATAAACTTGATTCAACCAATGTATTAAAGACTCTGTTTTTTGAGTCCATTGTTATTTCTTCTTGAAAATCTTGCATAGAAAGAGGCGCAATAGCTTTTAAGAATAACTCTTGATTAAGCATTCCTCGTTCATCAAAGAAATATGGTGGTAAATGCTGAAGCTGTTTTTGTACTTCTGCTGAAATATGTTCAGGCGATATATTGAGTTTCAAATCATTTGCTGAATGTTCTAATAAAAGCTTGCCTACTCCAGTCTGAATGGTTTCTTTTTGAACATTCGTATTTGGTAAATGCAATCCTCTCATTTTAAACATTTCAAAATGTTGTTTAGTTCTTTGAAGCATCAATGAATATTTTTTATCTGTTATACCTAAATCATATACCTTAATAACCTGATTCTTTTCTTCGGTCTTTCCTCCTATAAAAACCAAGCCGCTTCCTGCTGCCATCATAAATAAGAATGCCCACAAAAAAACCTTGTAGACATTGTTGTGAATTAACTTTCGCATTATAGCTATCATAATGTATCCTTTTGGATTCCCCTTTTTAAGGAACCTATTGGATTCTTCTTAATAAAGAATCTATTTGTTTAACATCTTATTTGATTCTTCTTTTATAAAGAATCTATCTGCTTAATACCCTATACATTTAAAATATTTTTATATCTTTGCGCTTGATATGCTCAAGTGAAACAATCTTATCAATAACTTGCTCTAAATCATCCTTTGTTGGATATTTTTTAGTTACCACCTGATACCAGGTCCTTGTTCCTTTTCCTGAAGCTGATTTACTTATTTTAGTTTTAAGCTCAAGATCAATTTTGTATTTTTTCAATCGTTGAATCATAGATAAAGCAGAAGTCTTTTTACCAAACCCAGCTAATGCTGCATAATAAGTACCTACTTCTTGTCTATCTGTCGACACTGATAAATCTTTATTCGTAGAAATTAATTGATTTTTAATTAAAGGAGTTTTTCCTTCTTCCTTTTTATTTTTTACTTCAATTGATTGCGTTGATTCTTTTTTATCAGAATTTACCGGCTCTTTAATCTCTGCTGATTCATTTTTTTCTATCTCTTCTAAAGCATCTGGAATATTTCCTTCTTTTTCCTCAGCTTCTTCGTTGTCAGGAAGTGAACCATGCTTTGCCGCAAATGACTGCATAGTTAAAAGATAATCAACTTGATCATTAAATGAGTCTTTCGATGTTTTTTGTGTAAAATCTTCAAGAGCTGATTGCTTACCCCAAAAATATCCTGCTATAAAGATTATAATCGATAAAAAAACAAGTACAGCTGACGCAATACTTGCCTGTCTTTTAGTAATATAAATTCCATTTTGATCTGGCATCATAATATAACTCAATCGAATGTTTTAAATAGTTGATCCAATAACCCTTTTATATATAAACCAACGTCACATAAAGTCAAGTCAATCTGATGAGCAATGCTTATTTTTGAACTTTTAGAAGCATCATGCTCTATATTTTTTTGTAGCTTAGATAAAAATGTAATTTGTCTCTTTGCATAATTTCTTGTTTTTTGCTGAATTATAGAAACTAATTCTTGATAATCTTCTTCAGTTTTTTTTGAATACAAATAATGAATGATATCATCATACCCTATGATTTTTTTTTCTAACAAAAACTTTTCCCAATCAGTATTCATAAGTCTAGCAACTTCCTGAATCCAACCATCATCAAGCATAATTCCAGTTCTGAGATTTATCCGATCATATAAATTTTTTCGGTCTCTTGTACAAAATATTGCATACATAGGAGCAATAGGATCGTAAATTGGTTCAAATAGTGAAGGTTTTTTTCCTGTTGCATGATAAATACCAAGTGCTCTTACAATACGATATCGATCATTTTTATCTATTTTACCAGCTCTATCTGCATCAATATTCAAAAGCTTCTGCCAAAGATCATGAGTAGTTTCTTCTGATTTCATCATCGTATCTTCAAATTCTACTGCCGTTCCAGAATCTTGAGTCCTATACCATAAACTTTTAATATAAAAAGCAGAACCACCAACAACAATCGGAGTATGTCCTCTATCCCAAATTTCTTGCGAAAGCTGTATAACTTTATTTCTAAACTGTACCACAGTGAATTGTTCTGGTTTATCTAATATATTAAATAAATGATGAGAAACAAGAGTTTTATGTAGATCAGGCTTAGCTGTTCCTATAGTCAAGGGCGTATACCATGATCCGATATCAGCGTTAATTATCTCACCGTTAATCTCTTGAGCTATTTCTTCTGCCAACCCAGATTTACCTGTTGCCGTTGGGCCGGTAACAACCACAATAAATTTTTTCATAAAGCCTATTAAAATTTTGAATAATACTTATAGAGTAATTTATATATATTTTAAAAACTTTATACCTAAAATTAAAAAGATCTAAATTAAAGTTAAGACAATAAAAATAACTTTTAACCATTGAAAATATCAAGCTCAATCATATAGTATATTAAATAGTAAAAAAGGGGATCAATAATGAAATTATATTTATTGTTTTTTAATCTTTTAATCTTTTCACAAAGCAATCTATTTACAGCTGCTACCGCGGCAAGAGAAGATCAAATAGCTAATTTATATCAAAATTTTATAACCGCTATCATAAAAGGGGAAAAAGAGAAAGTTCAGTCTATATTAAATGAAAATATTAATATTATTAATTTACAAGACGCAAGTGGAACAACTCCGCTTGTAATAGCAGTTAAAAATGGCCATACAGATATTGTTAGACTTTTATTAGAAAATAACGCTAATCCTGACTTAAAATCTAAAAATGGACGCCCGCCACTTTATATAGCAGCTCAAAACGGAAAAATAGAGATTACTGATCTTTTACTAAAACATCATGCTAATCCTAATGCATCATTCTCTTTAGATGAAATAACTCCGCTTGTAATAGCAATTAAAAATGGTCATACAGACATTGTTAGACTTTTATTAGAAAATAACGCTAATCCTGACTTAAAATCTAAAAATGGACGCCCGCCACTTTATATAGCAGCTCAACACGGACAAATAGAGATTGCTGATCTTTTACTAAAACATCATGCTAATCGCGATGCAACATTCTCTTTAGATCAAGTAACTCCACTTCATATAGCAGCTAAAAATGGTCATACAGATATTGTTAGACTTTTATTAGAAAATAATGCTAATAGTAATTCAAGAATTAAAAATGGAGAGACCCCACTTCTTACAGCAACCTTTAAAGGACACCCCAATATTGTTAATCTTTTGTTAGAATATAATGCTAATCCTAATTTAGCATCATATCCAGAAAGAGGAACCCCTCTTCATGTAGCAGCTCAAAATGGAAATGCTGATATTACTATGCTTTTATTAGCAAAGAATGCCGATCCCAACTTAAAAACTAAAGATGGAGCAACACCACTTTTTTTCGCAGCCAAAAATAGGCACCTCGAGATTGTCGATATTTTACTAAGACATGATGATATTAATCCTGATACAACAATTCATGATGGAACAACTTCGCTTTTTATAGCAGCAGAAAATGGGTACTTAGATATTGCTAAACTTTTGTTAAGATACGATGCTAATCCTGATTTAGCATTAACTACAAATGGAACAACACCACTTCTAGTAGCAATCGAAAAAGGATACCCAGAGATTGTTAAGCTTTTGCTAGAAAATAATGCTAATCCTGATTTAAAAAACAAAAATGGACTAACGCCACTTCTAGTAGCAAATCTAAAAGGAAACAAAGAAATAATTGAACTTTTAAAAGAATATTCAGCAAAAAAACTAGAAGAAAATCAAGAAGATAACTCAGAAGGCAGCTCAGAAGATAATTCAGAAGACAATAGAACAAAAACATATTCTAGTAGCTCTAATTCTAGTAGCTCTAAATAGAATTATTATTTGATTAAAATTAAAGGGCAGGAAGTATCAATACCTCCTGCCCTTTAATTCAAAATTTCATATTACTATATTAAAACTTCTATCTGTTCTTTTATATTTTTGATTTTTTTATTTTTCGAAATAATTTCTAATTCTAACCCTGATTCGTGCTCTTCTTTTTGTGGTTTAATCTTTGTAGCTAGGATGAATGATTTATGTAAAACCTTTAAAGCTTTTTCTTTGTCGATATTTTTTACAACCGAAATCTCTTCTATTAATAGCTGTTCTATTTTCAACTTAAGAGTTCGTTCTCCAAAAGAGAGTTCTTTTGTTTGAGATATCCAAGCAAGATCCTTATAAATTTGACAAATTTTAAGAAGATCTCCTGATCTAAGATTGATTTGGTATTTTTTATTTCGTTTATTCCAGTTATTAAACCCTACTTCATAGCTTACTTTTTCAACAGGCTCTGCAAGCAACTTAAACATTTCTTCCAAGTCTTGGTCCGAACTTAATTTGCGTATTCCTACTGCTTCAATACGATCCTCAGGAACCAATACCGCCATATCCTTATTAAAAAACTTAAGTTCGTAAAAACTCGTTGTTTTACCGGAAACAAATCTTTTAACTAATTTACTAATAAGCGCTACACCGTATCCCGGGTATACCACTTTATCATTAACGAGGAACATATTCTCTCCTTTTTACAAGGAACTTAATTCGCCCGATACAAAAAATTATCCATGCCTCTTAGAATATCCTATTAATCACGCTTTTCAAAGGGTTCTTATAAAAAAGATTTGAAACTCTTTTTGTTATACTATTTTTTTTGTTAAAGCTCATAAATCTCGCATACAATTTTATTATTTGCTACATTAGTTCAATAATGAAAGGGCCATTTGTGACACCTCATTTTTTTAAAGCCATTACGTATAACGTAGCAAATATATTTTTATATAAAATTATTCTGCAACTTCACCAGACTGCATTGTTTTTCATAATACCATCGACTATGTTCGGTCTTATTGGAACCTTATTCTCTTCAATATACTTTTTAATTAGTATTACCAACATAGGATTTGATTATTTTATTATCATGCATCATAGCGCATATACCTCTTGTCAGAAAAATTTCAAAAAGCTCTTTCCTATTTTTATAGGACGTTTAATTAGTGTGTTATGTATCATTATTCTTTTATGGTTTATTAATAATCACTACCAGCTATGCCCTGTTTCTAATATCTTGAATCATACAAACCCTCTGCTATTAACTATCATTCTTTTTATTTTCATTTCAGAGAGTATTAAAAAATCCTTAGACGCTTTAGCGCAGATGTCATTTCTCCAGAGGTCGATAACTTTTTTTGATATATCGACTATTATAATGTATGTGTTTTTTATCTGGAGCTATTACTTTTTATTTCACAGCATATCGCTTTACACTATTTTTATTCCAATGGCTTTTATTTCCATTTTTGAATGTTATTTATTAACCAATGCCATTAGATCATTTTATAGTCGGTTGCCTGCTCAGGACTCAAGTCATCCAACTCCTGAAGTTAAAGATATAATAACTCATCAGATTATTAATTATATTAATCAAATTACCAAGGCTCTTTTTTCTCCCAACTTTTTCATTCTTATTTTTGCTTGTTATTTTGGGTTATCAAAAGCAGGATATATAAAACTATTTACTGATAGTATTGTATTATTGTACATGCTCTTAAATCGAAGCTTTGGCTTGCCAACTGCTGCATTATTTTCTTCTCTTTCAAAAGATTCTGATACTTCTTCTCGAGTATTTATAAAGATAACCAATTGGTACATTCAGTTTTTGTATGCGCTTGCCATGACCATCGCCCTGCTCTTTTATTTTTATGGTAATAATGGTTCTTTTTCATCATCCATTCTATTTAATATTGTTGTATTTATATTTGCAGGCTTTATAGAATATTTACTCATAGCATATGAAAAATGGTATTTAACTCAAAACAAGTCTTTAGTTCTTGCTATTATCAATGGAGTAAACTTATTAGGTTATCTTGTATTATTTTTAGTATCTACTTATTATGCCGATTATTATACCGACATGTCTTTAGTTCTTGGCTCTGTTTTAATGCCTATTATTTTTTTAAGGATTTTAAGTCTGGTATCTATCATATATGTTACCAATAAGATCTGGCACATCACTCCTTCTTTTAAGGTTTCCCATTGGACAATACTAGCTACTTCATGTATTGCTTTTCTAAGTTTACTACTTCGCAAAATACTTTATGCTTCTTAAAACTTGATTAGTCTATAAAAATTACGGTATATATTGATTGAGAAAGTAATAAAATAGCAAAAGGCTTATGCCTTCTGTCCTATATAAAAAAGGAGAGTCTTATGAAACTTTGTATTTATCAGCTCGCTTTCATCGCAGCCATTGTCTGTTTTTCCAAGGTACTATATACAAAGCATGAACATCTATCAAAGATTTCTGGGTATCACATGCATGATTTAATTGACCAGATTTATTCTCTTGGGAAAGATTTTATCGATGAAGCTCATAAAGTTGAGCAAATGCATAATTATGCATCAAATAATTTTGACCCTAAGCAGAAAGACCATACTGGTAAGAAAAGAAGTTCAATAACCAAAGCTCAAAATGAAGCAAGCAATACTCTTGTCAGAAAAGAGCAACAAATTCAAAAGACTCATCATCATCTTGAAAAGACCAAAGAACAGCTTGAATCAGCTATTAGACTTTTAAAAGAAGGAAATCAAAGAACAACGAATGCCATAAATGGTATTCCTGTTAATACAAAAAATCAATCAGCTAAAGTAAAAAGAAAAGATAAGAATCACAATACCATACAATTCTCAAATTAAGCTTATATTGTAAATTCACAATATAAATTTATAGGTAGATTTTCCTTATTTTTTTTATAATTATTTTCCTTATAATCTTTTAAAGTATTATAATTTTTAAAGCCTTATTGTTAAATCTCATTATTGTTGAATCTCATTTACTACATCTATCCCATGTTTTATGCATTGTGTGTAAAGCATGGGATATTTATTTAAGGAAAAATATAATGTACATCAAAGTTCTTAAACCAACCAAACAAGCAAATAACCAACCAAACAACCAAGCAAATAGGCAAATAAAATAATAAATTCCTTATAAAACAATAAATTCCTCTTCATCTTTTTCTTCCTTTTCTTCTTCCCTTCTTCATCTTCCCCCCCCCCGTTTTATACCGCTTTCACTCGACCAGTCCCTTTCAAACCGCTCCCCCGAAGGTATTCTTCGTAAGTATCAAGCGGGGTGATAAGGCGACTGGTCTATTTCTTTAAATAATTTTATAAAAAAATCTTAGTCAGTTACACTAAAACTTCTTGACAAGAAATAGTAGGTCAGGTTAAAATATTAACGTAATGACAAGGAAAATAATAATAAAACTAAAAGGTATTATCTATGGCAAAAATTATCGGTATTGACCTTGGAACAACCAACTCTGCAGTCGCAGTGATGGAAGGTCAAACAACCAAAGTAATTCCAAATAAAGAAGGTCAAAATACAACTCCATCGATCTTTGCAATGACTAAAGACGGTAAACGTCTCGTCGGTGTTACCGCAAAACGTCAAGCAGTCACAAATCCAGAAAATACGATTTATTCTGCCAAAAGATTCATCGGTCATACCTATGAAGAAATTAAAAATGAAACTGGTAACTATCCTTATAAAATAGTACGCGCTGACAACGGCGATGTGGCATTTGATGTCGATGGCAAAAAAATGTCTCCTCAGGAAGTATCAGCTGCTATTTTGACATACCTCAAACAAACAGCAGAAGAATATTTAGGTCAAACAGTAACCGAAGCAGTTATCACAGTGCCTGCATATTTCAATGATGCACAACGTCAAGCAACAAAAGATGCTGGTCGTATCGCTGGACTAAATGTTAAACGTATCATCAATGAACCAACAGCAGCAGCGCTTGCATACGGTTGCGAAAAAAAGAAAAATGAAACAGTCGCTGTATTTGACTTCGGTGGTGGAACATTCGATATTTCAATCCTTGAAATCAATGATGGCGTAATCGAAGTTAAATCAACCAGTGGTGATAATAAACTCGGTGGTGATGATATCGATGAAGTTATCATAAACTATCTTATCCAAGAGTTCCAAAAAGATACTGGAATTGATCTTCGCAAAAACAAAATGGCTCTTCAACGCCTCAAAGAAGAAGCTGAAAAAGCGAAAAAAGAACTTTCTTCAGTACTTGAAACAGAAATCAATTTACCATACATCACAGCAGATGAATCAGGCCCGCGTCACCTATCGGTTAAACTTTCACGCGCAAAGCTTGAATCATTATGTGCAACAATCTTTGAACGTTTAGTTAAGCCATGCAAACAAGCAATGACGGATGCAGGATTTAACAACAGCCAAATCGATGAAGTAATCTTAGTCGGTGGATCAACTCGTATGCCAAAAGTCCAAGAAATCGTAAAAGATTTCTTTGGTAAAGCTCCAAATAAGTCTGTTAACCCGGATGAAGTTGTGGCAATCGGTGCGGCAATCCAAGGTGGAATCTTAACTGGTTCAGTCAGCGATGTATTGTTACTCGACGTAACTCCCCTGTCACTTGGTATTGAAACTCTTGGCGGCGTTGCAACTAAGTTAATTGAACGCAACACAACGATTCCAACTAAAAAGTCACAAGTGTTTTCAACCGCTGAAAACAATCAAGACTCAGTTGAAATTCACATTACCCAAGGTGAACGCGAACTTGCAAAAGATAACAAATCTCTTGGTCGCTTCAAACTCGAAGGTATCCCAGCAGCTCCACGTGGTGTACCTCAGATCGAAGTTATCTTAGACATCGATGCAAACGGTATCTTAAACGTCACAGCTAAGGACAAAGGAACCGGCAAAGAACAAAGTATCAAGATCACGAACAGCAGCGGACTAACTGAAGCTGAGATCCAAAAAATGGTTCAAGATGCAAAAGAACACGAAGCTGAAGATAAAAAGATCAAAGAAACAGTCGAAGCACGCAACAAACTTGACGGTATGATCATGAGTGTTGAAAAAACTCTCGATGAACATAAAGCTAAGATATCTGAAGCTGATGCAACTGACCTCAAGGCAGCAGTCGAAGTTGCAAAACAAGATCTTAAATCAAAAGAGCATGATTTAGATGGCCTCAAGGCTTCATATGAAACTCTTATGACCAAAGCTCAAAAAGTTGGAGAACAACTTTACAAGCAAGGTGGCGAGCAACCAGGCGAAGATAAAAAAGATGACAATAACGATAACCAAAACGGTCCTATCGATACTGATATCTCATAAGCCAAGCTCACATAATATTGCAATTTGTTAACAATAACAAAATCCCAGGACGCACCAAAATCCTGGGATTTTGTTATTCTAAAGCCTAAAATCTTGATTTCATAACCCATATTTTGCAATACTAAGTTATATATATAAAACTCATATAAAAAAGGAGATGTTTTATGACCAAATCAATAAAAAAAACGCTATTAATCTTGAGTGTTTTTAGCATATCAACAATTTCAACAGCTCTACTAGAAAATACACGTTATCTTAAGCCACATTTTATTTCTGCAAACATAGTATATTTCTATCGAGACTTTGCAAAAAACAGTAAAATAGATATTAAGAATACCGCTCAATATATGAACACAACTCAAGGCGCAGGCGGTGGTGAAGTATTTTTAAAAGAAGGCTCAAAAAAGGCCCCTGTTGCTATTTATCTTGGGTCATGGATAACTCCGATCAAAGATCGTATAACCGAAAAAAATGCATACCTTTCTAATTATGGTACCCAATATCTTATTATGATTGAAATGAAGCAATACAAAGGAACATATTATGCAACATTTACAGTTGGTAACGCAGATGAATCTTTTTACCTAGAAAAATATATCGTATCATGGACTCCATCAACCCGTAAAAACCCATCACAAGAAAAATCTATTCCATGTGAGGCTACTCCTTTAACATCAGGTCTCGTAAGAATTAGTAATCAAGGTGAATGGTTGCAAGGAGTAGCAAACAAAGATGGTAAAGTTTTATTAGTACTAAAATAATCTACTCAACAAAATAAAACTAAACACCTTACATCTCACATAATATTGCAATTAGTTAAAAATAATAAGAATGGACCTGTTTTCACAGATCCATTCTTTATCTTAAAAAAAGAGGTCAATAAACTAAATCCTTTAAAAAACATCCTTAGTTTTAATAAACTGAGTATGTATCATACCCCTTACTCATAAAAAAAGGAGAAAAATCATGCATAAAAAGATCTTATATATAGCATTACTTGTAGCTCTGCCTATAACGACACTAAAAATAGATGCCGCAGGATATGGAGAACAAGAGACTCCTAATACAGTAAAAAAACAACTTCATGTAAAAAAAGAATTTAAAAAAACTGAAATTACTCCAACGCAACAATTAATAACTATATTCAAGCGTGATAATGTAAACGATCTTAAAAATTTTATAAAAATTTATAAACACTATAAATTCAACAAGCTGCGCCATGGAATTTTGGACGTTAAAAAATCAACTACTTTAATTGATGCAATCGTACTAGATGCACAAAAATGCCTAAGTTATTTAATTACAAATAATAAATTCACAAAAAACGGATTAAAAACAAAGTCTTCTGACAAATATTATCCTCTTGATTATGCCTTATATCCAAAAATAAAATATTCAATCCTTGATACGTTAGTCCCTGCCTATAATGATCCGCTAGAATACATAAGCCCTAAATTTCAAAAAAATTATGCTCAATATTTACCATCCGATAGTTGGTAAAATGATCAAAATTTAATGCATCGATACTAAAACCTAATAAATAAACATGCAACAGTATCAAAATCAGTTAACCGTAACAAAAGCAGGACGTTTTAAAATGCGTCCTACTTTATTAAAAAAGCAAATTCTATCAATAAAACTATTGTAAAATCAATGCAATTTATTATAACCTTTTACATGAGTCACATTTAAAAAATCTATAAAAATGGGTCCTCGAATTTAATTCGACAAAGAAACCTCAAGAGCGTAAATATCTCTTTGCAGTGCCTTACGCGGACTTGATTCAAGAATCCATTAAAGATTTTCAAACATTCTTTGCTAAGCGTTAAGAGTGTTGCCAATATATATTAATCATTAAAAAAGGAGGTATATATGTATAAAAAGGCATTTCAAATAATAACAATCGTAAGCTTGTTACAACATCTAGAAATTAAATCTAAATACCATAATTTCATAGATCAATCAGATAGATCAGATAATACTAATAAGTGTTATCAACGAGTTGATGCAATACCAGTAGAAGATAAAAGTAAATCTGTACATAAACCCAATAAAAAAGAACGCAAAAAAAATAGCCAAGAAAAGCGTGAAGCCCGCATCAAAAAAAGAAACGATGAAGCATCAGAAAGAGAAGGGGTAATGAAAGCATTAAGAAAAGATGATATCCAACAACTTGCAAAGTATCAAAGCTATGATTGGAATACCCTGCGCTCCGGAGAATGGGGCCTTGAGAAAACAAATGGATTAATAGATTGTATTTACTATAATGCTATAAATTGTCTGCGGTATTTAATTAAGAATAATAAAATTAACAAAAAAGGATTAACTATCTTATCTTCAAACAACTTCTACCCTCTTGATTATGCATTAACTCCTGTCCAAGATGATATGCTCGATATGTTGCTTGATAAATTCAAAAAATTAAAACTAAAGCCTACAGACTTTATCTCCCATCGATATAAAAATGAATATAAACTCTACCTCAAGAGAAAATTAAAGTTTTATCAAGATCTACAAGCAGAACTCTGATAATATTAAAATTAGTTAACCATAACAAAAACAGGAGACGGTAAAATGTTTCCTGTTTTTATTTATAAAACCTATTTAATAAACAAAATCTTTAAAAACTATCCCCTTTTTTAATAAACTTACTATGTGGCCTATTTGCCTACTCATTAAAAAAGGAGAAAAAAATGAGTCAAGAAAACCACCCTATCAATAGATATTCTATAGCTTCCGTTTTATTTTGTGCCATTTTCCAAATAACCATAATAAACATAGAAGCTAAGACTAAATCAATAAAAAATGATCCTATTGATCATACTACCCAAAAATTAATAACAATACTTAGAAATGATAACAGACAAGAACTTGAACTATTTTTAAGTGAGTATAAAGGATATGATTTTAATAAATTACGCAATGGATTATGGTCATCTGAAAAATCAACTGCGCTGATTGAGTGCATCATTCTTGATGCGCACAAATGCCTCAATGTTTTATTATCCCTAGGTATATTCAAACATAAGGTATTAAAAAAACAATCTTCTCATAATTTTTATCCCCTCGATTATGCTTTACATCCAAAAATAAAAAACGATATTCTTGATGAATTAGTCCCTTATTATAAATCACATAATTTAAACCCAGAAGATTATATCTCTAATCAATTTAAGCCTATATTTGAAAAATATAGCCATACATTATAACATTTTAATCTGCTAATAAAAATTAGTAACCTTTACAATAAAAACAAAAGAGAATATCTAAAACTATTCTCTTTTGTTTTTATATCTAACTATGTAAAAAATATTTCACCATTCTTCTAGTAACAACATACTCAAATTACAAAAAACACACTTGATTTTTAAAATATTTTCTTAAGCCCGAGATTGATTAAAGAATAAGAGATGAAATTTAATTTCACCTCTTATTTCTTTTAATAACACACTAAATATTAATGTATCTACACCATTAAACTTATTTTTATCTTACCTCAACCACTCTAGTATGTTCTAGTGGAGCTTGACGATGCCGATTTTCACGTTCTTGCTGCTCTTGATAATCCAAACGATCTTCATCTTTTTGCAATTCTTGACGATGTAAATTTTTATCTTGCTCAAGTTCATGATTCACATATTGGTTTTGTAATTTTGCTTTTAATTCTGCATCATCCACTAAAGGTTCCAACCCGCGCGCAGATTCTGCTGTTATTAAATTTTTATCAATTAACATCTCCAGCAAACCATTTCGCTCATATTCAGGAGAAACTTTTATTACTTTTTCAATTAGTGGTAAGAATTGATCAATATTCGTCTCAGCTATTAAATCTTCATTAATTAATTTCTCAAACTCTTCAATCAACCAATTTACATAACTTGAGGAAGAATCTATTCCTTTTTCAATTAATAATAAGATACGATCAATATTCACTTTTGTTATTAATTTATACTTAAAAGTTGCGCTACCAAATATTTTAAATGCTTTGAATCGAACTCTTTGATCATGATCAGATAATCCCTTTTCAATTAATGGTAAGAACTGATCAATATTTGCCTCTGTTATTAATCTTTGAGTAATTGCATTACTAAATATATCAAACGCATCTAATCGAACACTTTTATCAGAATCAGATACGCACATTTGAATTGTTGGTAAAAATTGTTCAATATTCGCATTTGTTATTACGTTTTTATTAATTGCTCTATAAAGTATTACAAGTAATTTTAATCGAATATCTTGATCAAGATCAGATACGCCCTTTTCAATTATTGGTAAAAATTGGTGAATATTCGCCTCTGTTATTAATCCGTCCTCAATTGCAGCCATAAATATATTAAATCCCTCTAAACGAATACTTTTA
Source organism: uncultured Pseudomonadota bacterium (assembly GCA_964400275.1). Taxonomy (GTDB): domain Bacteria; phylum Babelota; class Babeliae; order Babelales; family Chromulinivoraceae; genus JACPFN01. Next base: position 30,633 of record CAYNSS010000002.1, on the reverse strand, counting down.
TCAGAATCAGATAGGCACTTTTGAAGTATTGATAATAATTGTTCAATATTCGCTTCTGTTATTAATTTATTACTAATTAATCTATAAAGTACTGCAAGCACATTTGATCGAATAATTTTATCTGAATCCAACATGCCCTTTTCAATTATTGGTAAGAATTGGTCAATATTCATATTTGTTATGAAATTGTTATTAATTGAAGCACTAATTTTTTGAATCGCGCTTAATCGAACACTTTTATCAGGATCTGTTATCTTCTTTGTTAAACTTGAAAACAAAGCAGACTGCTTTAGTGAAAAACGTTTTGGCAATTTTTTTGGTGCAATTTCTGTAAGTTTATCGATAGCATCTTGCACATCACTATATGAGGTCAATTTTTTAAAATCTGCAATATCAGTCTGTGTAACCAACGCTTTTTTTGTTAATGTTTCAATAACTTTCAAATATGAAGCCCTTACTTTTGGATCAGGATCATTTATCCCTTCTTCTAAAAATAATTTCACATCATTGAAAGATTTAATTACAGACCGAAGACAAAATGCATTAATTATAGAACCTATTGATAATCTAGTCTGAAATAAATCACTTTCAGATCCCAATTTTAATACGGGCAACAATAAATGCCAATTATCAAAAGTTATTATTCCATTTGTCATCAAACGACGAATGAAATTTAATCCTTCCTTTTCTACATTCTCTACATGATCTTTAAACAATTCTATCAATAATGGTTGTAATATTTTAATATTGTCTGAAGTTATAACATGCGTACCAATCAACCCTGCAAATATATTTCCCACCTGTTTTTGTACAGAAATATCCTCACTTTTCATTTCTTTTTGTAATACAGGTACTATTTTTTCTAAATCCTGAGGTTGTAATAATTTTTTTGATAACTGTTCAGCAATTTTATCAAGAGTTTCACCAACAATAAATTTATTTTCTGTAGAAAATTTTTGTTGCAATCTATTCAAAAAATCCGGGCGTAAAGATTCTGAAACCTTCTTTTGCGCAGATTCCGATATTTTCTTAAACTCCTTGTCCCATACGTCTTTTGCTATTACCTCTTCTTTAACAGAATCATCTTCCAAGATAAGATCTAAAGTCTTTTTTATGCCCATCATGTCTGAAGGTTGTTGAGCTGGCCAAGTATATTTAAATACACGCCCTTGATCATCTTCATATACAAATCCCGTTGTTGCTCGTTGTGCACTGTCAAATTTACTCACAAAACAATGTACATTTTTATATACAATATTACCAAGCTGTAATCGCTCAAATGCAAAATTTATTTCTTCATTTACACGAACATTACTAAATATTAATGATTGCAATGCATCAAAGATAGTATCAGAAAGTATCGAAATCAACGATTTAAAATAATATGATTGATCATGATAATTAACAGGCATAAATGAAGTCGTATTAAAATTATTAAAAATAACTGGCTGAGGAATATAATTAGCCTGTAAAATTATCACCTCTGTAGATTCTTTAATATCTACAGGAGTTTTTTGTGTTGACATCGCAACCTGAGACAAAGTCTGAGATTTGTTTTTTAATTCTACTGGTGAAAACCATGATGTATGCGGTAACTTAATACTCATCCAATTATCAAGAGACCAATGACGTGCTTGATCTAGTAATTCTTGATACTTAGGCCCATTCGGATTATTCAAATATTCGAAATATTTAATAAAATCCATACCAATATATGTTGTTTGATACAAACTTCCGTTGTTAATAATTGTATAAGATAAATTTTCTAATAATGAATTATCATATTTATTAAATACTGGCCTGCCTTGTTGATCATGCTTTCCGTAAGTATCAATATTCTGCTTTCCTCCAATAAAACAAGTAAATAATCCTACAGATTTTGTACGAAAACCTTTATCAAAAATCTGCATTATTTTTAAAAAATCTGAAGGTTCATTTGGTCCCTTAGATTTCGCAGAAATATCTGCTATGATTCCGTCCCTTCCATGGCCACCAAGATAAATATTAAAATAAGGCAATAACTCAGGTGAAACATCTTTAATTGGTAATTTATTCAATGTTTCTAATAAAATTTTACCTGGTTTTTGATCTTCAACTAATGCAGTCTTAGCATTATGTATTATCTTTGTAATTTCATTTTCGTCAACTGATTCATACTTATAATCCTTCAAACCAGAGATATTTAATCCTAGTAATTCACTTTGAAGATTCTCTGGTTTATCCTTATTTTGCATTGCTTCAGGAATAAAAAGTAAATAATGATCATTTACCTCTTTACAAATATATCCTTGAGGCAGAACAGATTTATATAAATCCTGACTTGCTAAAAATATTGCTTTCGTACATAAAACTAATTGGTTTGTATGAAGCGCATTTTTAATATCAAATCTAAATGCCCGAGTACCCTCTTTATTAAAAAGCTCAGAATAATCATTAACAATTATCAAATTCGTTGTTCGATCTTGCTTAGTTGCCAATTTATTTTTTACTCTCTCTTGATTTTCTTTTCTTAACCTTGCTTTTTCTTCTGATGTAAACTGACTATGCGATACAACATTTTTTTGATCATGAGCTTTTACCGCAACATCTGATGATGCTCCACCCGCTGCAACACCAACAGGATCACTTGCATGATTTGCTACAAAAGCTAATAAAAAAATACTAAATAACTTCTTCATCCCATCATCCTTTTTTTAAAATCATCTTATGCTCAAATTACAAAAAAAACTCATATGCTTGCAATATTTCACTATTTTTTGGTTCGTTCATGGATAAAAAGAAGAATAAATGAAAGTAGTTTTCATTTATTCTTCTTTTTAATATCTACTAATTATTTATGCTGTTTGATTTGTTGCTGCTACATTTGCTTTCGATGCTTGCTTGATAACACCACGGTACTGAAGCATATTTTGACCATTCAAATCTTTGGCTTTGCCATCTACCATTTTATCGTTAACAACGACACCAACAGTATTAAGTAATGATATGAAGTCATTAAGTGTAAGACAAATACCAAGCGCCATACCTGTTGTTGCATCATATAGCGAACCATTTTTCAAATCAACATAAGCGTCTTCAAGTACATAGGTATATTTTTTTGCTGCTAATTTATATATAAATCGTCCATCACTTGTTTTCATCACACCATTTCCAAGACCAGAGCCACTTATTTGAAGATCAAATATAAATTGCTCATATCCCTTTGGATTTGCTTTTACATCAACCGGATTTACTATGTCTTTAATGGTTGCTTTTGCAGCATTAACATTAGCTGCTTTCATTGGTAAATCTGCAGCGAACATAACGTTTGTTTTTATGGTTGGCTGTTTTGTTGTAATATTTTTATCACCAACTTTAACCGTTACGTCTTTCATTGGTCCAACTGGTAAAGAAATTGGCGCAGCTGCAGTAACCCCTTTAATAATATTTACTCTATTTGCTTCTTGCTGTGCAGCGCTAAATATTTTTGGCATATATCCATACTTATAAACATTTGCGCCATCTGTTATTTCAACATACGATGCATTAGTACCTTTATCAACTAATCCAGTTGTAAGCTTAAGTCCTACAACAGCATTCAAATCTTTTGGATTAAATGGTGTTAAAGTAACCGTTCCTTTAGAAGACTTACCAACAGAATATAATGTGCCATTATAAATTGCGAATTTAAGACTTGTTCCTTTTTGTACCAATTGCATTCTTTGATATGAACTATTTGGAATAGTTTTGAGCAATTGACCATTTTTATCAATTGGAACAAGAGATAAATCTTGCCATGAATAATCTGGATTCACGGTAAATGTTCTCGTATTATTTTTTGCATACTGTACTTTATAACTTGTTGGAGTTGCTTTTGAAGATTTTGCATCTGTTGTTACCACATATTGATTAAAGTCTCCAGAAAGTCCTAGCCATTCCATATCTTTATTCGATGTTGATAAGTTTACATACTCAGAGCCATCTGGTAAAAATCCTTGCATATATCCTGCAGAATTTGATTCAAGAAGCAATGGATATACTTTACCAGTTTTTGAAGAAATAAATGTTGCTACAGTTTTATCATCTGCTATTGCTTGACCATTCTTTTGATAGACATTTCCTCCGTCAACAGATAGCCAAATATTATTCTTGCTATCAAGAACATAATAAGTATCCATAGACTTATTATAAAATAATCCATTACCAGCAGACATTTTAATAGTTGTATCTGGATAATCAGCACTACCAACGGCAATCATATCTTCCCCTGTTTGACCAACGGCAACTGATGCATCTTTATTTATTAGGCGAAGTGATGGTTGGAATTGCGGTATTCCAAGTTTTTGTTTTCCACTCTTAGCATCAACAACTAAACCAAGCTGATCTCTGATAGTTTGTAAATGCCCAGGGCTCAGCTGCATTACAAATCTACCTGAATAGTCATATACTTTTCCTGTATCCATAAACTGATAAATCAATTCACCTGAAGTTGCAGTCGGCGAAATATGTACATAATCACCAGTTGTTGGATCTTGCTGCAACTGAGCAAATGGCGCCGCAAGGCCTGAACCTGCTGGCTGCAATCTTTTAATAACAGCAGCAACTTTTGGATCAAGCTTAAGAAGCTTATTTGTATTATTTGCCAAATCCTTAAGATCTTGATCTTTTTTCTTTATATCTTCTTGGATTATTGCTTGTTTCTCTTCATATTCAGACTGAAGTCTTTTAATATTTTGAGCAATAAATGGAACAGAACTATATTGCGCTATAATAGAATCTAATTTTTCTTTTTCCTGTTTTCCAGCAAAAACACCTTTTTTATCAACAGCTATTCCTGTTATCAAACTTAATAAAACTTGATTTTTTGTTTTATCATATTTATCAGGCTGATAACCTGATCCAGATTTTGTTAAAATTACATACATGTTTTTTGGTTTAACATGAACCTTAGTCATATCTGCAGCATTAAAGTACACATAATTACCCATGCTGTTATCAATAGATCGTATAGCTACTTTATGTTTTCCAAAAGCATAAGGTCCTTTTGGTATTGCTTGCGTTGTATTATAACCATCTACTAACTGTTTATATGCTGCTTTAAAATCTTTTGATAGACCTTTATATTGAGTTGTAACTGTTTCATAAATAATATCTGCTGTTGTTTTTATTGTATTGGCATCTTTTTTTGAAAAATATTTATCACTAGGAATTTTAATACGTTCTGGATTACCATTTTGATCTTGAATTGCAGATCCATCTACTACATTATACAAAGTACCCGTAATAAGACTTACTAATACCGTACTTGTTGACTGTGGATCAAGTTTTTTAACTGAAGATAAAGAACTAAGCGCTGGACTCGCTTTATCAACAACCACAAAATAATCTGATGTCGTGTAAAGAATTGAAGGAGTTTCATTTAATTCATAAATAAAACAATTATTTGCTTGAGCAAATGATGAAGAAATACCATTCGCTAAATTACATAAAATAGTATTTGCACCAGTTCCCAACTCTACAACATTATCAATTGATTCAAGCCATGCTGTACGTCTCGCTTGAACATATGCTATAACATCTTTATTTGCAGCATATTTTTTAGTTGAAGATGTTGTTGTAAGTCCATCAGATGCTCCAACAAACTGACTTAAATTAGTTAAATTTGTTGCAAGACCGCCATTAATTTCATACAAAGAACCATTTTTAATTGGTTGGTTGTTTGCATCAACTTTCAATGGACTTTGTGAATTTGTTGAATATACAAAATTACCTGAACTATCTACTTGATAAATAATATCTGTAATTAAACTTACAAATGATGCAACATCATTACTTGGCAACTGTAAAGGACTATTGTTTTCATCAAGAGCAACTAATAGATCATCTGGAGATGATACTCCAAAACATTTTGCACCAGAATATACAGGAAAAGTTATTGGATTTCCTTTATCATCTTTAGAAGCTATTGAATACTTACTGCTTAAAGCAAGATTAGCATTTTTACCATTGATATTAAATTGCATTGCAGCCTGTTGAGCTTTAAAGCGTAAAGCTAATTTATGAGCCTGCATCTGATCATAAATTCGACTGAAAGTCTGAGAAATTGGAGCTGGGGAATTTTGAGCTCCCTGTAAAAATAGTGGAATTGTTCCATTATTAGGATTTTGGTCAGTAATCAAACTTTCCATTATTCCCAATTTTGATTCTGCAAGAGGAGTAGCTGCTGTATCTGATATTCTAAATAAGATAGCAGCCTGAGATTGTTTTGATACTTCCTGAACCATATAATCATCATTATAAAATACTAAGCTAGTCCAATATCTTATGACAGGATTCACGGTAAATGTAGCTTTTTTCCAAATCACAGTCCCTGTGCTATCTTTTTCTTCAATGTTTTCTGGAGACATTAATGGAACAATATTAAAATTTTCATCCATAAATACAATATAATCGGTAATTGATCCAGCAACAGAAGGAGTAAGTGCTGGAAACTTTTCCTGAAGCTTTTGAATAAATGGAGTTTGTGCACATAAATATATCCAACAACCCTGCGCACCCCATACCGCATCATCATCTGCATATCCTGCAGCTAAAGGTGTAAACGCAAAACCTTCAAATACTGATCCCTTAACTGTAGGAATAATAGTTGTAGATTGATTAGTTTTTGGATCAGTGCCCCAACCAAATACTGGTATTACTGCGCCAAGCCCAGACCAAGAAGAAGTCGCAGCTGAAGTCGATGCTGATGATGAATCAGATAATCTTCCTAGCGTAAATTTTTTCTGGCTTTTTGCTGGAGTAGTAGCAGTAGTAGCAACAGCTATCGTAACAGCACTAGAAGATGCTGAGCTAGTTCCCTGTTTTAATCCTGTTAAAGCTCCTGCCGTTGCTCCAATAACAGATACCGAATCCGATGGTAACGTCATTTCAGCAAAAGAGACTGTTCCGTCTGCTTGTATATCTAACCCACTTTGAATTTCCTCTAATCCCTGAACGATCATAGATGAACAGCTGGTAGTATTCAGTCCACCGTTTGAATTTAAGCAACTCGTATCAAACAGATTCATACGCTTATCCAACTGAATCATAACTTTTTCTAATGAAGGATCTTTGCTTAATTCAAGTTTGAGTAATTCAAGTTTTTCTAAAATAGTTGGCTGTATTTCAAATGATGATTGCAATCCCTGGTTAATTGGAGATGTTTGCGGAACAGTTAAATTACCCCACGCAATAACCGGAATTAATGGTACAGCTGGCGCTTGTGATATACCATCAACAAGTTCTAAACCTGTTGCATTAAATACTTCACCTGATGCGTCAGTAACAAGACCTGTTTTAAGCGATATTACTTGGCCACCAAATTCACTACCTTCAAGAATAGTTCCACCAGTTGGGGTCATAGATCCAACACCACCGTAGGATACCACAATATCGGTCATATCATAAAATGACGTATCTTTTATTGTATATCTATTTGCATCATAGAATTTTTTATTATTCTCCTTAGAGTTATCATCTGTATTTGGATCTGCAATAGCATTATTAAACATTTTTGAAACATCAGAAGATATGTTTTTATCTACAGCAGAAACAGGAATTTGAACATAGACTGGAACTGATCCAGTAAGATAGCTTGCTGCTCCTTGAGACAATACATTCACACTTTCAGTATGAAGGAATTCATCTGGTATCTGATACACTTTACCACCAAACTCAACCGGCCGTGCCCATTTTAAAACTTCTGCTTTTTTCTGTTCTCCACCAGTGATTGCTGACTGAATTAAGTTAGGAACCATGAAAAGAACAGCACTAAACAACGTTTCAACTACGTGCATAAATGCGCCTTTAACAATTTCAGGCAAAGCTTTTACCTTTCTAGCTAAAGTATCCTTGATGTTTCTACCAGCTCCATACTGTTCCCCTTCTTCAGCTAAAGATTTAAGTTCAGAAGTTCCTTCTCTTATATATCTTTCAGCAGTAAACCATTTGCCACCGCCTTCTTTAAGGCCTAATGTATTTAATTCCTTTTTACAATAATCATAAGCTTTCGAGCGTGCATCTTGCATTGTATCGTTAATACTATCGTTTGCAAATCTATCAATTTCCTCAGAATTCATTTTTGAAAATGATGATTCTTTACCGCTTTCTATTTTTTTAAAGAAATTTTCATTCCCTGTTTTTAATGCGGTCTTTAGTTCACCATCAGGAAGATTATCTATTCGTCCATCTACTATCGCCTTTTTAGCTTTTTTTGCTTCTTCAAAAAGACTGTTTTTATCAAAACCAGCGTTTTTTAAGCTTTCTCTCAATTCAGTCTTAGTTGTATCTGAAACAGCAGGATCATCTATCCATTTATTTATTTTTTTCTTCATCTGATCAGCTGTTAAATTAGCATTTTTTTCTGCTGCAGGATCAATATCACTAAGATCTTTTGCTGACGATCGCAAATCTTCAGAAACTGATTTAACAGATTCCATTGTATTTTTTAAATTATTGATTTTCGCTTCACGCTCTTCAGGCGTAAGATTTTCTGGTTTACCTGGTTCACCTCTAGAAGCATCTGCAGAACGAGCTCCAGGAGCACCTTTACCCTTAACCTCATCAGCTAAAGCTGCTCGTTCATCCTCCACTGCGTCCACCCCAGCTTCACTTGCTTGCACAGATTTTTGAGCATCTTCGTCGACTTGTTCCGCTGCTTGTGTAGTCTGTTCAGTAAGATCTTGAGTCCCCTGATCAAGTGCTTTTGCTTGACCAGCCTGACCTTTAGCGGCATCGCTAGCCGCTTCGCCTTCATTCTCTGCAATCTCAGTTCCTTCTCTTTCTCCAGCCCTAGCAGCATCTTCCCCTACACCTTTTTCTAAATCTCCAGCAAACTCTCCCATTGTCACCATAACCTGTGGACTTGTCAGTAAAAAAGCACCAAAAAGTGCAATAAATATTTTTTGTAATTTCATACCTTAAAAACTCCTTTTTTATTTTTAAATAACTTTGCTAAGTGCATGGGACTACCATACAAAAAAAAAGGAATTTAATGCAAGCCCATTATTAAAAAATAAATAAAGAATAGAAAGAATAAGAAAAATATTAATTTATTTAATCAAGAATCTATTTATCACTTGCCTCATAAATTGCTTTTAAAAAGTTTATTTTTATTAATTTTTTCTGCGTTGATTATTATTCAGAAATAAAAATCATTCAGTCCCTTCAGGCCAGGGACTTGGCCCCAAAGTGCCCTCGTCGGCACTTGGAAACTGACGCTTAAAGAAGTATCTTTAAGAAATCTCTGACGCGAATAACAACCCGTTCACATACGGCATTACATGCCTCGTTAGAACGGGTAAGACGATTTATTTTATCTAATTTTTTTCTATGGTAAAAACTGTATCTTATCTTTTAGATCAAACAATCGTCCAGCGGAATGTAAGTTAAAAAATTAGAATAAATCTACCAGATTCGCTCATAATGCTTTTAATTATTAATCAAAGGAAGAATTGTAAAAGAATTTATAGAATCGTTCGTGCTGAGTTTTTTGCATCGCAAAAAGTATCGAAGCATGAGACCGATAATTTTTTTACAAAAATTATAATTAGACTTCTTCTGAAACTCATACGCATAGTCAATTTTTTTATTACCAAGTCAAAAGTTTTTGTTAGATGGATTATCGCATCAAGTGCGATAATGACGAGTGAAAGGAACATCTCTACACTCTTGTCTTCCTCGAACTGGACCCTGTCCGTTACGTAGCCTTGGCGAAGTCGGATTCGAGAATCCATTTTATAAAATACATGACCTTGTTAGCGCAACGGTCCGATTTGCGCCAAATTTTTTCAATGCCGACAGATAGCACAATTGATGTGCATGTAAAAGAGACAAAATGAAGTTTTACTTGGAAAAATTTGGAAGTAAGCAAATCCAGACATGTTCTAGCCGCTAGGCGAACGTGTCCGTTTTGCGCGTCAGAAGATTCTTAAGAATACTTTCTTAAGCGCCTGATTTCAAAGTGCGGCGAGGGCACTTTGAGGCCAAGTCTCCGGCCTGAGGGGACAAAGCTAAATGATTGTTAAAATCATACTTTAGGCCCCTTCACCGAGTAGGTGATACAAAATTTTAAACCTAAGAAAAACAGTCGCTAATAACAAAGATTTTTATTTTTTAAAATATTTTGAAATAAAAATAATTAAATGCCAAATCTATGGCTAGAATAGACCACTACCAACAACAACCATAGCGACCATAACGTCCATACCAATAAGGGCCATAGCCCCATCCCCAACCCCAATAACCATATCCATAAGGATATGCTCCGTATGCATAATAACGAGCGATACGCTCTTGACGCTCTTGGCTATATTCAGCTTTACGATCAGCTAAAAGTTTTTGAAAATCCGTTCCTCCAACGCGCTCAAGAAGTCGGGTAAGATCTTTTGAAGAACTTGGTCTAATTACTTTTTGCTTTGTATTTTCACCTTGATCAAAAATAAAACAGCTTGGCATCTGAACAAGTCCATACTCAGCAATAACATTGCCAACATACTTACCTGCTACATCAACCGCTATAAATCCAACATCTTTATCTAAAAAATTTTTATAATCATAGTTTTTTGAAACTGAACGAAGCAAATTTTCTAGAAATTTAAAATCTTTTTTTCGATCTTTAAGCTCATCACGATCAATATCTTCTTCAGCCATTTCACCAGCTGGAGCAAAACAAACAACACTATATTCATAGCCATCCACTAATTTTTCAAAATCACTCATGCGCGTTACTTTATGATAACGAGCCTGTAAAAAAAATGACGAACTAAAAATTAAAATTATTTGAATAAAAACAGATTTTATTAACCTCATACTTCCCCCCCCATTTTTTTATACTAAACCGAAGTCACAACAACTCTATCATCATATACCTCATCAGCAACAGACCAAGATTTATCTAAGGCATCACTAATAAATCTATTAACACGATATGCATAAAATTCAGGACTATTGATACATGAACCACAATGACGGGTTCCATGCGTAATCCATAGTCGTTTATAATTAGAATTTACAGTATCATACAGCCTACGAACACATCCTACAGGTACTTTTTGATCCTTTTCACAAGTTATAAAAAAACAAGGAATCGTAATACGAGTTGCATTTTCAACAGGATGGACAGGAACGAACTTAGTTTTTGTAAAATTACGAAATCCAGTAGCATAACGAAAAATTTGTCTCATTGCTGGCTGCATTTTTTCACTATATAAACATTTCATAATAATAGTTCTACCAGGTATCTGATACCTTTGACCAAATAAATTCACGGTTAACATTTTATCAAGACTTTTTGACATACAGTCTGTGCTTGAATCAAATGGACTGTCTAAAATCAATGTTTTAAATAAATCTGGATATTCTGCTTGCGCCTGAATCAAAGATACTGCTCCCATAGAAAAACCAAAACCGATAATAGGTTGCCCTTCTAATCCTGGACGATTTTTAATAAAATCTACAGCACCCTTAACATCAAAAATTTCTTCCGAGCCAATAGTCGAATACTGCCCTTCAATTAAATCTCCATGCGCACGAAAATCAAACGCAAAAACATTAAAATGAGGGAAAAACGTTCTAAAAAATGCTGATTCTTGTTTTGACTGAGTAAAACCATGGCATACAATAACAGTACCTATAGCCTGAGGTCTTGTAATTAAAAGACCTTTACGAATAAAAGTTTCAGAGCTTGTTTTATTTTTTTGTACAGGAAAATCTACTTCTTCTACCTTAAACCGAACAACGGTATTGCCAAATTGTTCAATATCCTTTTTAAATGATGATATCTGGGAATTTGAAAAATATACTACCCCAAAAAGTCTTGTTGACTCAAGACAAACAAAGGATAAGATGATCACAAAAAATACTGTTTTGCATCCTGGCATACCAAACCTCCCCACAATAATACCAAATCAGACTGTTTATAAGATACTTTAAATATATCATCAAAATATCTGTTAAAACAAGTATTTTTAAATATTTTTTAAACCCTATTAATCAACAAAACCTATAAAATAATCATATAATTGTTTTTTATTCATAACCTTAGGATTTATACCTACTAATTTACCATCCTTGAAGACCATCAGCGATGGCAATTTTTTGATCTGTTCGATATTTCGGTCTAAAACCATATATCGATACATTCCTTTTTTAACCTTGGCATAATTAGTTTTGATAATCTTAACTTTACCCTCTAGCTTATGAGCTACTGCTTCCAAATGAGGGAGCATTTGAATACAACATGGGCAATCCAAGCTATAAAAATCAAGTACCACTACCCCTTTAGAATTTAAAACATAGTTATCAAATTCCTCATTCGTTGAAATCTCTTGAATTTCTTGCTTAGCATCTGAAAAATGTTCAAAGAAGTTTTTATCCATTTGTGCCCCAATTTCACCATTAAATCCTATTTCATATAAAAATGAAGTAGCATCTAATGCGGCTCTTGCACCTTCTCCTGATGCGACAATTGCTTGACGATAAAATGGATCCTGAATCTCTCCTGCTGCAAAAACACCTGGAATCATAGTTTCTTGCGAACGCTCCTTCATAATCAAATATCCATGCTCATCTAAAGGAATCCCCGATCGAATCATTTTATTATTTGGATCATGCCCTATTGCCAAAAACACCCCTTCAATAGGACGTTTTTCAGTTTTCTTATCTCGATTGTCATATACATCAATCGCCAAAACCTTTTCTCCATCACCATAGACTTTGGTAATCTCTTTATAATATTCAACTGAAACATTTGGATAATTTGCTATCTTTTTTTGCCCAGCAACTGCAGCTCTCATGGATCCCTTACGGACCAATACTGTAACTGTTTTTGCATAAGGAGCTAATTCAAAAACCATCTCAATAGCGCTATCTCCACCACCAGAGATAACAACATCCTTACCCTTCATAAATGATGCATCACATACGGCGCAGGTAGAAACACCTTTACCCCAATACTCTGACTCACCTTCTATACCTAATTTACGCGGAGTAGCACCCGTAGCCACAATAACAGCAAGAGCTTTAAATTTTCTTCCTTCTTCTGTTGTTATTTGAAAGGGCCAATGAGCAAAATCAATATTTGTCACAATATCATAAATAATTGTAGCACCAAATGATACAACTTGATTCTTCATATCATCCATTAACTCAGGCCCCGTAATCTTTTCACGGCCAGGCCAATTTTCAATATACGTTGTTTGAGTTAATTGCCCCAAAGGCATAGATCCTGCAAATACAAACGCCTTCATCCCTGCCCGAGCCACATATAATGCGGAAGTTAAACCTGCTGGCCCTGAACCTATTATAACAACAGGGACAACATTTTCCTGATTCACGACCTGCTGCAAAGAATAATCCTGATGATGGATATCGCTAGTTTTTGATTTTGATTCTTTTGACATAAAATTAAAACAAGCTGCTAAAAAAGCCAAAGAAACAACACAGAGAAAAGTTTTAATAACCTGAAACATTCAAACTCCTTGCTCTTTAAATCAATTTAAGTTTTCAATATCCTACCGCTTTCAAATCTACTCAGGATTTTTTTTAAAATCCAAAAATATGCCAAACAAGATTAAATACTATCATTATCAAAAATCAATAAAAAATCTTATTTTTTTAAACAAAATGATCTTGTTATCAATACCCAAAATTTGACAAATATGCAAGCAAATTATATTATATATAATATAAAACAAATCGCCTTTTTCCTCGTTTTTATACAAGAAAAAATCAAAATATTTTCTACGTGAATCGATCAGGAAATCTATATCTTTATTTAGGGTCTAAAAATTATGTTCATACTTAAAAATCTTAAGTTAACTTTTATATTATTTTTAATCCATTGTCCATATATTTTCTCAGACAATAAAGAAAAAGCGACATCTGTACAACAAGAAGCCATTATCGAACGAGATGCTTTTGAGGCATTAATGAGCGTATCTCGGGAACATACTCAAAATATTGGTTTTTGCATCCAACAAATCCTTCAAACTCTTAATTCCAATAAAGAACAAGTAAAAATAATTAACAAGTCTAAGGTCGTCAAAAGCTTAGTCGAACTCCAAGAACTTGTAGAACTATTAATTCAAGATGTTTATAGCAAAAACACAAAAAATGCTCTTTCTCAAGGTATTATATTAACTAATGGGATTATGCATTTTTTACTCAAAGGCTTACAATCTAATTTTAAAGATTTTGATGTAAATCAATTTATTGAAAAACTTAATAAAAAATCTTATCTGAATATTTCAGATGAAAGCATAATTTCAATCTCTAAAAAAAATAACTCCATGATTAATGATTTAATTTATGCTTCAGATCGCATGGGACTCAACTGGTATAATCTTGCCTATCGTAAGTTCAAAGATGCAAATGGGTATTTTATTATTAAAGGTGGAGCAACTATTGCTGCTACAATATTTGTTGCTTGCATAATATTAAACAATTCCCAATTTATTAAAGCTAATGGCGGATGGTTCGATAAAAACATAGGAACAACTCCAAGACAAGACCAAAAAGGAAATTGGCTTTTTGATGTTTCTGTAGAAAAAACATTAGATGAAATAAATAAAGAAATAGGACTATTCGAATCTAAATCATCATTAGATACCACTGATAATAGAAAAAAATTAAGTTCTTTAATACATGGAAAAAAACTTCTTGAATCAGACCCGAATAAAAAAACTGCTCCTATTTATGAAGTTTCAGATTCTGCTGGAACAATATTCCAATCATTATCAACTTCCTTAAAATCTTTACAATCTTCTGGAATTATTACCATGGGTGCTTTATGTACTGTAAGCTTTTCGGGCATTACTGATTACCTTCTTGGTGATTGGTACCAAAAAACTAAACTTTCTGGTGAAAAAAAGTTAGAAGATTTAGATAAAATATTAAGTGGTAGTAAATCAAACAAAGAAATGAATTACGACGGACAAGAAAAAGTATATTTTAAAGATCTTGTTGGCTGTGAAGAACTTGAGTCGCTTGCTAAAAAAATAGCTACCTTCATAAAACATCCTGAACGTTATGAGCGCGCACAAATCGAAGAACATCGTGGAATTCTTTTATATGGTCCACCACAAACAGGTAAAACATTATTCGCAAAAGCACTTCGTACGCTCATACAAGATACGTTAGGTGACAATCGAAAAATGAGTTTTATCGATGGTAAAAAATACCTCGATTACGGGTATCCGCTTGATGCAATATTTAGAGAAGCTGAATATTTAGCACCATGTATTTTATTCCTTGATGAAATTGATCTTATCGGAACTAACAGAGAAAAAGATCCTAAAAAAACTGGCCAACTTCTTACTTGTATGCAAGGTATCGATATTTCAGCAAAACAAATTATTGTCATCGGTGCAACAAATCGTATCGAGCAACTTGATAAAGCTCTTCTTGTTGATGGCAGATTTGGTAAAAAAATATTTATTGGATATCCTGATTACGCAAAACGAAAAGCTTTCCTTGAACAAGAACTCAATAAGCGATCGATTAAGCTTTCTGCTGAATTTATTGACCATATAGCACAAGAGACTGAAAATAGTTCTTACAATAATTTACGAAGAATTATTACAGAAGCTATTATTCTTTCAGCTAATGAAACACGTCCTGTATGCCAAAATGATTTTGAAAAAACACTTGATATCGAAATAAGAAAAATCGATCGTGGCACTCGTACGTATTCTACAAACGAAGAAAAAAGAATCATAGCAACATATCAAGCAGGAAAAGCAATTGCACGCCATATCCTTCAAACAAAACAACAAGTGGTCAAAATAACTATTGAAGATGTTGCTCGCAATATTAAATCTGGACAAACAGGAATCGTTGTTACAAATAGTGATTCTGAAAGCAGCGAAAATGAAAAACTTGCAAATAACTCATCAAACTCTAAAGATAGCAAAATTAAACTTGGTGAAGTATTTACTAAAACAAGCTGCAGCAACAATGAACTCATAAGTGATCAAGAAATAAAGAAAGAATGCTTAACGTTACTTGCTGGTAATGTTGCACAACAATTATTACTTCATAATTCATACTCAAAATGTAATGTTCATGATCGCGCTGAGGTTATGCAAATGATTTACTCAATGATTTCACAAGGTGAAAAAATTGATGATAAAGTTCGAACAAAAGCTTTGAAAATCAAAGAAGAATATGAAGAAGAAATCAAAGTAGTCCTTGAACAACATAAAGACTTATTGATAAAGTTGATTGATCAAATCATTGAAAAAATAACTATCGATCGTTACGATTGGGCACAAATTATTTCTCAATAAAATTAAAAATAAAAAAAGAGTCGAAAATATCGGCTCTTTTTTATCTAAAATCCTACAGCAAAGGTAAATCCTACCGTCCACATATCAACAACATTATTAGTTTCACCAACTAATTCAACATTTCCATGCAATCCTATAGTTGGTACAAAAAAGTGATCTTTCCAGCTATACCCAACTTGACCAAATATTTTACCAGTCATAGCAGGGCTTGCTTGAGCTCCCTTTATATCTAACGCTTCATCTGGTAAAGCAGGTATTCTATTTGTTCGAATACGAGCATCACCAATTCCTTCTGGCAATATGCTTGGCGTTGTAACATTAGGCGGAACCCCAACCAATCGAACTGGATCTTGCGATTTGTTAATTCTTGCCAATGGCTCACAATAATAAGTTGCTAAAACACCTTGTTCATTAATCAAATAATTACCATGTTGTCTTCCTAAAACTGCAAAAGAATTTAAATCAGGCAATCGTTGCTCAACTGAATTGCTAAAATCGATTGATAAATGTTCCTGACTACGCCCCCAAAATTCAGCCCCAATACAAATATTGGCACCACCATCACAATAATCAAAAAGCACCGCAAAACTTCCTTCAACTGCAAATTTTGAAATAACTGGCAATGTTGTAATATTAGTAGCTGGATGAACAACTAATGGTATCAATCCTGTCTCTACATTACTATTTTCATCGACAGAAAATTGTGGACCATAGTTTTGCACCAAAAGATATCTTGAACCTGGTCCATTTTGTTTTAAATCAAAGGTACGTTGGTTTGGTTTTCTGCCAGGAACTAAATGCAAAAGCTCTCCCTGCATCCAAAAATTAAGATTTTTAGTGTCATAAGTATTAGACCATAATTGAAATTTTCCCGTACATTCACCACCAATTCCCCACAAACCTCCTCTACCAAGAATTGGTTCCAACATAAAATCTCCTGTTTGAAGATTTCCTGTTGGACAAGAACATTTAAAGGCTATTCCAAAAAATTTATCTTCTTTCATTAAAAAATTATATCCTAATGAAAATGAAAAATCGGTAAGATCTGTTGCTGTTTGATATTGAGTCTCAATTCTTCCTCTATGTAATCGAACAGGCATAAAAACATTACCCTTAAGCTCATTCGTTCTAAAAGTTCCACCTGATAAAAAACCTATTAAAGAATCAGCTCTATTAAATCCTATAATTGGATATCGTTGATCATAATAAGTAATTTCAGTAAATTGCCCTGATCCATCTGGTTGTGTTATTTGTTTAAAATCATCCGTTGTAGATGTATTAACTAAATTAGTTTCGGTACAATTTGGCGTCACCGTCATAGAAACCACCGGTGCCAAAATTTTAAAATAAATCCCTGGTTCTTGCTTTTCTCGAGTATAGTAAATTAAAAATTCTGCGCCTTCCCTTCGGATTTGAGGATTTAATGATATATATCCAGCTATACCTTCTTCAGTTAAATGCTTTAATGCACCCAATCCAAATTGGTAAGAATCCATATCAGCTCGACCATCATTTGTTCCAAAGCTCATAACATTTGTACCAGACCAAAATGGCAATGATCCCAAATTTTTACGTCCACATTTTTGACCAAAACTTTGTTGATATTCAACGATTACGGATAATTGCAAATTACGATCCACATGCTCATACACAGGATTAAATAAATATTTTTCATGCAAAAGCTCCGTACTACTTGAAAAAAGCGGCTGCGGCAACCAAGTATTCTTGCTAATAGAGTATCCAGACGAATAATTTTTTGTAAAACTATGTATTATAAAAAATATAAAAAATGTTACTGCCTTAATCAAAGACACACTGTTTCCTTTTTTGCTTTAATTTTTTAAATAAAAATTAATTCCTTTATAAACAGTTTTTACTCGATAACGTGGGGAATTAAAATCAATCACTGCAGTACATTTTTCTTGTGGGAAAATAAATTTAGCTTCATTATCTTTTGCAGCAAAACGAACCAAATAAACTGTAGAGAATATATTATAATGATTTCCAAAAAAAATTTGATACTCAATCGGCATATCAACAAGTCGAACAGCTTCGGGCTGATATCTCTTACCGCCTACGACTAACGTAACATTCCATAAAGCATCTTCTCCTTTTAAAATATTACCTGTTTTTAGTGACTCACCAGTAAATAAAGACCTACTTGTTACATATTCACGATCTCTTTTCCATGCAACCACATACATAGAAATAAAATTTCTATTTTCATGTATTTGTCGTTGCTTTAATACTTTAATTTGTTCCTGATTCAAGCCATGAATTTTAGCATAATAATCTACGTATAACATACGAGCATCATCAGACAAAAGCATTGTATGAAATTCTGCTTCAGCAGTCAGACTATTATATGCTGTTACACTACGTAAATATTTTTTTGCTTCTTTAACAAAATCTTCATCATGACGTTCAGCTTGTTTAAAATTTTCTTTACCCCATTCATAAATGGTATTAAATCCATAAAAAATAAAAATTGAAACGAAAAGAATTAATAAGGATTTCTGTTTTCCATATAACGAATGCTTCATGCTCAAACTCCATTATACTTTTTTAATAATCTGTTAATATAACAAGCACAAGCTATACCAAACATAGATAGTTGACAAGTCCTAATTTGAAAGATCGCTATGCTTATTTCAAAAAACATTTTTTACTTCGCAAAAAAATTTACCAAAAGTGAATATCAACACACTTCAGTAAAAATAATGATAAAAATATGTCAAACAGCAATAGTTATTGCTACCTGCGCTCTTGCCTTAATATTTTCAATTATGAGTGGCTTTGAAGAAGCAACCTATAAAAAAATGCAGTCAATCTATCCGGATATGATTATTAACTGTGATCAACCAGACTTTGACAGCGAAAGCTTTGAAACAATTGCATCAAGCCATACAAAATTCATTAAAAATTATAGTGAACAAAAAATTAATCAAATACTTTTTAGCCCTGAAAACAATGATGAAAATCCATTAATGGTTATCATTAAAGGAGTTAATCCTTTACAAGAATCATTAGTCAGCAACGTTGAAACCAAAATTATATCTACCGAAAAAAAATTATCTAACATTCTAAAGAAAAATAAAATTTTAATAGGATCAAAACTTGCAAAGAATTTAGATTTAAAAATAGGAGATACAGTATACCTATCTACATTATCAACCAATTCTTTTTGCGGTATAACACTTAATCAAAACCCTGCTGTAATTAATGGATTTTTTAAAACTGGAATTGAAGATTTTGATGTAACATTACTATATTGTAATCAAGATTTATACAATGAAATATTTCCTGACTCTGAGATAACGCACATACATATCAAACTTACTGATAAAAAATTCGAACAAGATTTAAAAAATATTTTATCACAACAAATGCATCTTGATATTTATTCTTGGAAAGACTTATATCCTTCACTTTTATCTGCATTAAAACTTGAAAAGTGGGTTATGTTTTTAATATTAATACTTATTATTTGCGTTGCTTGCATGAATATTATTTCCGTAATTTTTATGTATATTACTCAAAAACAACGAGATATTGCTATTTTATTATGTATGGGAATGAACAGAAAAAAAATTCAATATATTTTTATTACATTTAGCCAACTGATTACTATCCCTGCTGCAATATTAGGTCTTATTATTGCTATTATTATTGGAATATTTTTACAAAATTATCCATTAATCAAACTACCTGATAATATTTACGATACTGACTATCTTCCTATAAAACTTGAACTTCACATTTTTTGTGTTATTTTGATCGTAATTATTTTTATTAGCTTAATAGCTAGTTGGTATGCAACAAAAAATATTAAAAAATTAAAAATAGTTGAACTGCTAAAAATGATTTAAAAAAAAGGAAAAAATATGAAGAATCATAAAAAAATAGTTGTAATCTCTTCTCTGTCTTTTTTAATGGCTTTAACAGGATGCGACTGGTGCGCTTGCACAAAAAAAACTGCAGAAACAGCCAAAGCTCCTGAAGCAAAAACAGCAGAAACCCCAAAAACAGCAGAAACACCAAAAGCTCCTGAAGCACCAAAAGAGACTGTTGTTCATCCTGTAGCTGCACCTATGCCGATGCCAGAACCTAAACCTGTTATGCCAATGCCGGAGCCAAAACCAATTATGCCGATTATGCCTCAAGCACCTAAAATGGGTATGCCTGTAGAACCTCAACCAGCTATGCCAATTATGCCTCAAGCGCCTAAGATGCCATAATTATCAAAACTTGCATTACTTAGATTAAAAAAATTTATTAATCACTGATCCGAAAAGATCAAGATTTTTAGATAATTAAAACAAAAGAAGAAGAATGTTAAAATTCTTCTTCTTTTGTTTTATTAAGCAAAACGACCAGATTGATAAAAAACAGTTAACCAATGAAAAGCATTTTTACATTTTTCAAAATAAGACTGAACATCTTTATAAGTAGGTTGCGACTTCTTTTCCAAAATACCCAAAACACCTAAGTAATAATTTATATGCGATTCCACTTCATCGTCAGAAAGTCTTATCACATATTCCATATCTTCACTAAATTGTTGTTCGTCATCATCATCATCTTCATCTGCAGATGAAGCAGCAGCTGCAGCAGCATTGTTCCCATAATCACTAGATAATGATTGCGCAGATTGATGAGCACGAAACTGACTTTGATTTTCTTCTTGAGGTTTCATAATTTCTTGTAAATAACCTGCTTGATAAAAAACAGTTAACCAATGAAAAGCGTTTTTAAGATTTTCAAAATGAGACTTAACATCTTTATAAGTAATTTGTGGCCTTTGTTTTAAAAGACCCAAAATACGTAAATAAAATTTTGTTTCTAATTTCAGATCATTATCAGAAAGTCTTGCCACATATGCCATATCCTGATTAAACCCCTGCTCATCATGATCATCGTTATCATCCTCTGTTGCTGCAGTAGGAGGAGCAGAAGCAAAATCATTATTCCAATAATCACTAAAAAAATCTTGCGCATATTGATCAACATTAGCTTGAGCTTGTCTCTCTTCTTCAGATTTCATAATTTCTTTTAAAAGTTCTTCTTGAGACTTCATAATTTCTTTTAAAAATTGATAAGCTCTATTAATTTTTTCTATTTCGGCAAAACTAGTTATCAAATCTGAATTTGACATCAAATTTTTATAAGCTTCATGAATATCTGAAGTTTTTAATAATTTTTCTCTACCTTTTCGTAATAGAGTCAAAGCATTTTGAATTTCAACATACTTCATATTTTCATGATAACGCTCATTAACCTCAAAAGGTAATAGAATTTCTTGCTTGCTAAAAGATTGCGCAAGGTCAGACGTGAAAATATTATTAAAACTTAAAGAAAAAATAAAAAATATACTTATATATACTTTTTTCATTGTAAACCCTCCATTTGGATAACAAATCAATTTTGCATATAGATATTGCTCATATAATTAATTTGTTATTCTTGATTTTTTTTGCCTCGGCCTGTTTTTGATGCAAATTTTTGTTCTCGTCCACCAAATTTTTGTTCAAGCATTCTAATTGATCGTACAAAATGCATCTTAATTCTATTTTTAATGCGAGCTGAAACCTTTTTTCCCATATACTCCCCTAAATAATATTATTACATACTTCTTAATAAGAGTACGATAAAAAAAGCACAAAAATCAAGACTTCTCGCTTAAAAAATTGGGCAAAATGACAAGATCGATGCAAAATATGGTAAATATTCAAAAATTTCATCATTTTGACTATTTTTTTCAAAAATTAAAATACCCTGATTGGCATGTTTCATATTCCAAACATGACAACTAGGATACTCTATTTCCAACTGATCAGCCAATTGAGATATTTTTGATTTATCTAAACTAGAACCACGAATCAAAGAATGCAGATCATTAATTTGCCTAACTTTTTGATTAAATGATGATTCACGCATATGAGATGTAAAATCTTCTTGATAATCCCAACCCAAACCCTTATCAAAAACTTTTTGCTTATCAAATCCAACAACACCCTTCATGCATAAAAAATCAGGGTTATTCACAAGATAAGCTGCTTTCTTAACGCTTAAAAGATCGTCTGAGCAAAGATCATGCAAAACAAATTCTGATAGGTTTTCAAGATGATGATTATCAATAACCTTATGAGAAACTCCACCTAATCGATGCAAGAGATGTTGTTCTTGCGTATTTTTTTCCTTTACCATTGCCTGGTCCTTTTTTTTATTGGACTTCCTAATAATTCCTACCAAACCGACCGTTACCAAAAATTATTACAAAAAGTCTATTTCAAAAATATCTTTATGATATGACCTACTAATAACACACCAAGACAACCACAACAAAGAGTTCTTGTCAAAAATGATCCAAATTCCCTCTTATGATTATACTTTTCAAAAATTGAGCTTTTTTTGAAAAAATGATGCTTTCCTGATATACTAAGTAAGAATATTTTATCGATACAATAAAGATCCTATGCTTTATAAAAAGATTTTCACCCTTATTCTTATTCTCTTTTCGGTAACCTTGCATCCAAGAAATCCCCGAAGAAAAACTGATCAAACATGCCCAAAAATAGAAGTATTCGCTTCTGATCATAAAATTCATAAGGATTGGTATTTCCCTTCAAATAAAAAACCCGCAAAAAAACATACCTTACAAAATAACTTTTTGCGTCTAAGACCTATCAAGCATGGCTTTGATGAAACATTTTTCAATCAAAACTACTTACCTAAAGACAATATTACCTTTCGATCAAGTAATGATATCGTAAGCGGATTAAAACTTTCTGAAATTGCTGAAACACTTATTGAAGAAATCAAACAAGGAAAAACTAATTTTAGTCATTTTAAGGTACTCAAAGACTCTGGATTTAATTATAAAACCCGGGCAGGGCTCATTGTCTTAAAATATAAGAATTATCCATTTGTTATCAAAGTTTCAATTGAACACCCACATACCATGATAAATCCATTTTCAAAAAGCTATGAAGCTTCTGGTATTTTTATCATGGGAGGAAATTTACGACATTTGACTAATTTTACTCGAATCACGAATCTTAAGCGTATTAAAGAATTACTTTGTTTTAATCCTTTTTATCTTTACAACCTAGATTTTCCTAGAAAATGGTACTGGAAGCCTGAGAATGGCTATGACCTTGAAATACACTGGAAATGTGGCAACCAAAAAGATTTTGCAAAAATTCCAAGTATTTATGCTGTTATATCTGATTTTATTTTCACCGAAGAATATCAACCCCATCACGAACTTAATAAACTTTCAATGAAAGTTGCTACCGATGTTGGATTTTTAATAGACCCTCATGCAGGAAATATTTTAATCGAAAAAAATACTCGCAAATACGTCCTACTTGATACTGAAAACTTTAGATTGATGACAGGACTTGATACTCCTATGAATGCCACAAAATATATCGGTTGGTACATTGAACTTCTATCACGTTCAAGCAAAACTTGCTTTTTGAGAAATAGAACAGAACGTATTAAACAAGCAATGCA
Organism: uncultured Pseudomonadota bacterium; assembly: GCA_964400275.1. GTDB lineage: Bacteria > Babelota > Babeliae > Babelales > Chromulinivoraceae > JACPFN01. Next base: position 6,811 of record CAYNSS010000002.1, on the reverse strand, counting down.
AATATAAAAAAGCCTCACTGAAAAAATATAAGTTTTTTATTTATAAACTTTTTATTTATAAATTACTAAGCAATGTATATGCTGACGATATAAAAACCTTTTTAAAAATTTGATTTTATACAATAAAACGACCTTGTGTAAAGCAAGGTCGTTTTTATTCTAACTAATTTAATTATGAACCTGTAAATGCTCCACCTCCTGTATAATTTGTATTAGAACATGTATTAGTATAATTAAATAAATATCGTATAAATGGTATACTCGTATTTTGTTTATTTCTAATACCAGTTGTACCTCCGGTGATTGATTGAATTTTAGAAGATCTACAATCCTGTGAAACATATACAACATCTGCATACACATTATTACCAGCGATAATACGTACACCGGCACTGCCAGCCCCTGTTCCTTGATTATAGATAAATTCTGCATAATCAGCAGTAATAATAAATCCTTCGCCTGCTAAAGATACACCAAAACCAGCATTAGGTGCATTATTAGAAATAAAAGAAATTTTACCTACATTGATCATTTGAAGTATAACAACACCATTAGCTCCTTGATTATTTACAAAAGAGATTGTTTGAGCTGTTACAGCATTACTAGTATCACCTAGATAAACACCATTATTACTTACAGAACTATTATTGTCGATAATTATATTGGTAGCTTTAATTATCCCTCCCATCCTAACCGCATAAACTGTAGTAGCTGTATTATAGCTAATTTGCAATACCCCTTGAACATTTACATTTGTGGTTGCCTCTGCGAATATAATTGCGCCATATTGCGAGGACCCTCCAGATGGATACGTATTTTGATTAGAATAAAAATAAGCATTATTAGCATTAAAAGTACTGCTTATGTATACCGTACGAATACTACTAGATGTATAATTTTTACAATAGAAATCGCCCTTAATGTTTTCTGTGCCGTCCATAATAACAGTATTAGATGTTGAAAGTCCGTTAAAATATACATTTCCATAAACTGTTAATGTTGTTCCGGTTGCTATTGAAACAGAACCATTTACATATAAATCCCCATATACTACTAATGCTGTACCACTATTACTCAACGTCAAAGGACCTTGTACAAGTAAATCACCCACAACAGTCATAGTTCCTGCTGTTACCGTAAAACTAGTTGTTGCAATAACAGGAGAATTAAGTGTTGATGTTGTACCAGTTGAAAATGCTTCAAATACAACAGCGCCACCTGTAGCACCAGTAGCACCTGTGGCACCTGTTTCTCCAGCACCGGTAGCCCCCGTAGCACCAGTTGCTCCTGTAAGTCCTGTTGCACCAGTCAACCCTGTCAACCCTGTTAATCCTGTTAATCCTGTTTCTCCCGTTGCACCCGTTAAACCGGTCAACCCTATTTCGCCTGTTAATCCCGTCGCTCCTGTATTACCTGTAAGTCCAGTAAGACCTGTAGCACCAGTTAATCCAGCACCAGTAACCCCTGTAGCACCAGTTGCTCCTGTAAGTCCTGTTGCACCTGTTAATCCTGTTAATCCCGTCGCTCCTGTATTACCTGTAAGTCCAGTAAGACCTGTAGCAC
>CAYNSS010000002.1:0-5148 GCA_964400275.1 uncultured Pseudomonadota bacterium | reverse complement strand
CAGTTAATCCAGCACCAGTTGCTCCTGTAAGTCCTGTTGCACCAGTACCACCTGATGTTCCTTGTCCACCACCAACAGCACTTTGCGACTGAAAACTTGCTGCATTAATATGAGAAGGTGTTGATGAATAACCTTGAGCAGCTCTTTTTATACCCTCTTTATTATTTTCTTCTTGAGCATCTACTTGCTGAGTAAATAAAAATTCTGATGTAAAACATATACTTATAACAAAAAGATTAAAAATAATTTTAAAATTCTTCATAAAAAACCTTTTTTAAAAATTTAAAGCTACTTGAAGCCCTGCTGTCCATAATTGAATAGCGCTATTAGTTTTTCCAGTAAATTCTACTCCACCTATAAGAGCAATTGTTGGAATATAGTTATGCTCTTTAAATGTATATCCTACTTGTCCAAATACTTTACCGGTCAAGGCACGCGATACTGCAGCACCTTCAATATCAAGAGCTTCATTATAATCTATAGGTATACGATTTTCAGGTAAACGACCGTCTTTTACACCTTCAGGAAGAGTCGTTGGTGCAGAAAGTCCTGGATAAACACCTGATAATTGAGCAGGATTTTGAGATTTGCCAATTGTAGCATACGGTTCACAAAGATATACATACAGATCATCTTGATTAAGAGATGCTGGCGGAGTTAAACCAGGAACATGATAAGTACTTAATTGGCGACCCACTACAACATAGTGATTTAAATTAGGTAATCCTAATTGAACACACATATTTCTATCGATACATAACTTCTCATCTGATCTACCCCATACCTCAGCACCAAGCGATGCATTCCAATTATGACAAGTAAAATCAAGCATCATTGCAACTGATCCTTCAACATCAAATTTTGCTTGAACAGGCAATGTTGTCAAATTAATTGCTGTATGTAAATTATTTGCATTAAATACTTGATAATTAGGATTTACAGTTCCATTTTTACTCACATCTAAATCTGGTGAAACTGAAGCATAAATATCTACATAGTGCTGTACTAAAAGATACTTTGATCCAGGACCATTTCGTCGTAAATCAAATGAACGCATATTTGGAGTTCTTCCTGAAAAAAGATGTAATAATTCACCCTCTAAAGAAAATGTTAATCGGCGAGTCTGTTCTTTATTTTCCCAAATCGGATATAAAGCACATACTTCACCACCAACTCCCCATAAACCAGCCCGACCTACAATTGGCTCAAGCATATACGTTGCTGTTGGTACATTCCCTGTAGGACATGAAAACTTAAAACCTACTCCAAAAAAACCTTTTTCATTGGCAAAGAAATTATATCCAAAAGATCCTGTTATATCACCAAGCCGTATAGCTGTTATTTTTCCAGCTGCAATACGACCAGAATCCAAACGCACTGTCTTAGATAAAGCACCAGCTAATATATTTTTTGTAGCCTCGCCACCATGAAATGCATTTAAAACATTATAAGGCCTTCTTTCTGGCGTTGGATATGCAAGAAATTGATAATCAAATGATGTACCACCGCTTGATGTTTGTCTAAAACCAAGATCTGTAGATCGATCAATGCTTGGTTTCATAGTAAGTTGTGGATTGATGCTCATAGCAACAAGTGGTGCATGTACTCTAAAATAAAATCCATCAGCTTGGGCATTTTCAACCCAATAAATCGACATGTCAGTACCAACATGCTGTACGCGTGGGTTTAACGTTATGGTACCAGCTATGCCGTTTTCATCTACCTCTATATCCCCCATACCAAGTTGATAAGCATCAAGTTGCGCTCTACCATCATTTCTTCCGACCGTTAATGTATTAGTTCCTGACCAAAAAGGTAATGATCCCAAATTTTTACAGTTATTACATTTTTGGCCAAAGTTTTGCATATATTCAGTAACAAAAGAAAAATTTAATTTTCTTTCACTTTTAAATGGTTGCGCATGAACCATTTGATAAAGATCATGTTCTTGATACGAAACAAAAGATCTAGGCATCCAAAAATTTTTACTTACAGAACATGGTGTATTACATTTTTTTTCTGAGCAATCAGTATCAAATGTGCAACAACCCGCTAAAAAACTTCCCAGATTTAACAAAAAAGCAATGCCATACAATAAAGTTTTCGGCTTCATTTCTTTCCCTTTTTTATTCTAAAAAAATTTTTATATCAAATATTATTTAGTAATTCTCTTACTTTTATACAACGATAAATTATATTGCAAATGTTCAGCGCCTGGGGCATACAATAGAGCTTGTTCAACAGCTTTTTCTCCTATTTCATATTCTCCTACATACCATGCAGACATTCCAAGAAGATCGTATCGTGTAAAATCATAATGTATTTTATCTACGAAAAGTACTTCTGTCGGCTGTGGAATTACACTCACAGCTTGCTTTGAAAACATAAAAGCTAAAACAAAATTTTGTTCTTTTAAATAATGCATTCCTAATGCGATTAATGGCTCTACTCGCCATGGACGCATGCTATATGCTTTTAAATAATTAAACAATGCGTTTGACCAATCATTTAATGCTTCAAATATTCCGCCAAGTCTATAAAATGCCATATAGTTTTCTTGATCCCAACCCTTTTGTTGTGTTCTAAATTGATACCAATACTTAGCATTTTCTAAATCTCCTAAACAGGCATAGGTTTGAGCAAGATAAAATGTTGTACGAGGATCTTCTGGATTTCTTTTATGTTCATCGTATAAAAGTTTTGCATCACGCTTCCAACGATTTTGCGATTGCTCTCTGCCTTTTACTGACGGATCATAAATCGCGATCACTGAACCAGGTATCTTGGTACATGATGCACTATTTAAATATTCATGCACAACACCTTCAAATTTAAGACCTTTATTTGGTCTAAATAATCGAGGCAAGAAATTTTCAAACCCTTTATTACCAATTTTTAATAAAAATGAATTTTCTGCTGTATATTTATATTCTTCACAAAAATCTAATAACTCTGACACGTTTTGAACATACCACTCCGCATCGATCATCAATAAAAATCCTGCATACGGAAATTTTTCCTCTGCAAATTTTATTGCGTCATTACGAGAAACTGCAAAGTTTACAAATGGCTTTTCTACAACAAAACCACGTGCATTATATTTTTGAAAAATATCTAAGGTAGCTTGAACAGTATTATCTGTAGAACCGGTATCTAAGATTAAATAAGCTATTCTTGGATCATTACGTTCTAAAAAAGGAAGCAATGTTTTTTCCATCACATCCTCTTCATTTTTAACCATTATGGTAACAACTAAAAGAGGATCGTAATCTTGAATTTCTTTTGCATAAATTTCTGAAATTACTGTAACAAAAAGTATAGACAATATTGAACTAATCAGACGCACTTGCATAATATCTCTTTTCTTTTGGTTGGAGTTTTTTAATGCAGTACATATATCACAAATTTTATTATTTATAAAATATAAAATTTCAAAAATTATTTACTAATAATATATTTCCATTTTGACTCAAATATTATTTGTCATCAGAATATGACATGAATAAACAAAGCATTTTCTATATTCTTAAGAGCTTTTACTCTGTTTTCATATTCCAAAAAAACTTAGCAATACGAGCAACTAACATACCAAGAAAAGTAGAACTAAAGTTCTTGAAAAAGACTCAAATCCACTTTTATAGTCATAATTTCAAGCTTATCAGCATACCTTAAATATTTTATGAAAATTTTATAGTTAATAAAAAAGAGAATAGATCTATTTGTAATAGATCTATTCTCTTGTAACACAATGAAAAAACTATTGCCCTGTAAAAGATCCTCCACCGGTATAACCTATATTAGTACAAGAAGCACCGCTATTATATAAATACCGTATAAAAGGCAAGCCCGTTGAAGTTGTTTTATTTGCTAAATCAGTCGCTGCAGCAACAGCGAACTGTTCCTCTTTACTGCTTGAACAATCCTGTGATACATAAATAACGTCAGTCCATACACCTTGTGTCAATGTATTTATAAATACACCACGGCTGTTAACTACTCCAGATGTTCCTCCTCTATTAAGGATGAATTCCATATAGTTACCAGTTACATATGCATTGTCTCGAAATAATACACCATAAAAATCATTTGCATAATTATTTATGCAAGAAAGTTTATTTACCCTAACGTATGGTCCAGTAACACTCGAAGCAAACTGAACAGCAGTCAGCCTACTTCTAGTATTAGAAATTGTAAATGTATCAGCATCTATTGTTCCTTCAATGCTGATAGCCTGAAAAGAAGATCCTGTAACTGAATTAGAATTATTATCTACAATAATTTCTTGAGCTGATAAACCACTTGCTAGAAAGGTTACAACCTGTCCTAGTAAACCTGTATTATAGCCTAGATACAGCGTGTCTGAAATATTTACACTTTGTCCAAAGTAAATACATGCACTGGAGGTAGAAGAACTAGTATTTCCATTAGCACTGAAATAAACATTAGACGCTTTAAAGGTTCCATTTATATCTATGGTCTTAGATCCGCTTGAAATATAATTTTTACAGTATAAATTTCCGCCTACGGTAAATGTACCTGATGATGAAACGGTATTAGTTGTTGAAAGTCCATCAAAAAACACATCTCCTTTTACCGTAAGAGTTGTTCCAGAGGCTAAACTAACTGAACCATTTACTACTAAATCTCCATTTATCGTAACATTCGCACTGCCCGTTAAAGTAAAACTTGTTGTTGCTAATACTGAACCATTTATAGTTTCTGTAGAAGATGAACTATACGCACCATATACAAATCCTGTTCCCGTAGCACCTGTAGCACCCGTCAGACCAGTCACACCAGTAGCACCAGTCAGACCAGTTAGGCCTGTCAGACCTGTAGCACCCGTGTTACCCGTTAAACCAGTTAGTCCTGTTTCTCCAGTCAAACCAGTAAGTCCTGTAGCACCTGTTAATCCTGTAAGACCTGTCAATCCAGTTGCACCAGTCAACCCTGTTAAACCTGTAGCACCCGTGTTACCTGTTAAACCAGTAAGTCCTGTTTCTCCAGTAAGACCCGTAACTCCTGTTAGTCCAGTTAATCCCGTTAACCCTGTTTCTCCAGTCAATCCAGTAAGTCCTGTTTCACCTGTTAGTCCTGTAGCACCTGTTAATCCAGTAAGTCCCGTTAGACCTGTAGAACCCGTTAAAC